>JAPKBL010000004.1 GCA_028823415.1 Mariniblastus sp. | reverse complement strand
ATTCTTACTTTCAAAGTCACTTACCTTTACCACTCGCTTTACCACTCGCTTTACCTTTGCCGCCGCCACCACCCTTGCTCCTCTTTCCGGCTTTCCCCTCGGCCTGATCTACAGAATCTTTGAAAACAAAAGTATCACCAATCATGTCTTCGACTTGTCTCTTTTGTGACGGATTCAATTTAGAAAGCAAACGACTTCGTGCTTTATCCTGTAGTTTTGCAATTTCTCGCTGCAAGTCTTCTTGCATCTGAACTTGATAGTCTCGCAACGCTTGGGATTGCTCATCGGTAATCTCGAGATCAGATTTAATCGGGTCGGCCGTCAAAACCTGAACAAGGTCTCGCCGCTGCAATAAAGATTGCATTCTCAACTGCCGCAGTCGCTTGACCTGATGCGGAAGAAGCAACTCATTCATTTCCCGTTCGGCAGAGTTACGAATCTCCTTGATTTGGCTCGGAAGATTTTCGGTATCTGTGAAATCAATTTGCCTTAACTGATCTGCCATTTCCTGCTGCAGTGCGCGTTGCCGTTCTTGAAACTCTCGATATTGGTCGTCAACCATTTCGATGTCTTCGCGAACACGCGGGTTAGATAAAAGTCCAAGTTCGCTACTAGCGGATCCGTAACGCGAGGCAGTTGAGCCAATAGGCATTCCCCGAGCAATATCATTGATCAGTGGAATCAAAGCTCGCAGCTCAGGGTTTTCCGCCGAGGCCCTCTTGGCTGAACCAATGAAATTCCCATAGTCCTCCTTCGACTTAAACATTCCGTCGTTGCCTTCTTTGTCCTGACCCAAACATGGCACGACTAAAGCCAGCACAAACAAACTAACGAGAATTTGATTAATTTTCATTATTCCACAACCCTAAGAAACCATTTTCAAACTAGATACAATTTGCCAATTCGACATTTTAACGGATCAAAAATCTAACGCAAATCTCTCCTGAATCCATTATTCTGTTCGGCAAACCAACCTCGACCACTGAATACGGCCGCGTGACGTAAATATACGTAATTTTGCCGTACTCGTCAACTTGTCAGAGATTCAAATTATCGCCGTCCAATAATTCTGGGCGCAAACCCATAACTGACTTGGCCTAAAGTTCCGTCTATTGATATCCCGCCAAGCTTTTGACTTTCTCTTGCAGTATCTTCCGTTCCTCCGAATGACCTTGGCGGGCAAGTTTTTGTGCCTTCCGGTCGATGCCGTGATTTGTAGCGTCGTCGTATTCAATTTGCTCAGCCTTCATCTCAGACACGCTATGAGTAAATTGATGATTCAATGTCTCTTTAAGATTAGCAATCACCGCTGCCCTGCTCTTGCCAACGCTAAAGAAGCGGCGCGTGGCTTTCATTTGTTTTGCAAATTCAAGCTTCGTTTTTAAGGCAAAAATTTCGCCGATGTCAAAATGACCCTGTTCATGGTCGAGGAGACGAACATTGTACAGCTGCCTATTCCATGATTTTTTCTGCAGCATAATTGAATACACTTCGATGTCCGTTACGTAGATTTGAAACCGCTGATCCTTTAGGTGAATCTGGTAGCGGTAGTCATAGCGCACTTCGATCTCGGTTGAGGCAGAAAAATTTTTGATCGTGTCGGGCGCGGCACCTTGGTAATCTTTCTTAACCAACGGTCCCTGCTCATACCGACGAGACTTGGAATCTGGCTCCTGGGCAGCTGCGAAACTAACGGTCAGTACATTCAGGCTCAGAATCGAAGCCACGACCATGAAACGCGCCAATGCCATTGACCATCGAAATTTAAAAACCAAAGAAATCGCCTTAATATTAGCTGCTATATCGGGCGGTTGATCTCGATACCAACCATTTCTCGTCATTGTATTTTAGCAATGCCGACGAACTGTCAACTCGCAAAAAAACTTATGACTGTCCAAGCCAAACAAAAGCCTACTCCTCGGACTTGCTTAAGCAGTACAGCTTCGATGCTGTTCGCAGTAATAACTTGTCGCCAACTATCGCAGGCGACGCGAGAGAGAGTTCGGCCAAATCGCTCGTTTCAAGTATTTTGAATTCGGGGCCCGGCTGAATCGTATAGGTCAAACCATCTTCGTTAAGACAAAAGATTTTACCGTTGTAGGCCCACGGAGACGAGGTAAATGAACCACGCGGTTTCAACCGCTGCTTGCCATAGACCTCCACGCCAGTTTTGGCATCGTGGCAAGTCAAAAAACCAAAATCGTAAAGCGTGTAAAGATAATCACCATAAACCAACTGAGTGGTGTTGTAAGGCGCAGAGCGCGGCGTGTACCAAGCAATAAACTCGTTCTCGGTGTAGTTGTCTGTGTCGGGCGCAAGATCACCATGCGCTCCGGGCTTAATCGCAAATGTATTCTTGTGTGGAGCGCCCACATATCCGGACGCTAGATAACACAGTCCGTGAGCCGAAAAAGGAGACGAAATTACAAGATTCGCTTTCCCGTCGAACTCCCAAAGCACCTCTCCCGACAGGGAATATCCTCGATTCTTTCGCTGTCCTGGAACAACAATCTCTGTCCTTACCTCATTTTCCCAAACAAAGGGGGTGGACCAAGTATGCGTTTCATCTCGTTTCTTGTTCCAAATTTCTTTACCCGTGGCTCCGTCATAAGATGCAATCCAGGAGCTCTCCATATTGTCATAAACAACAATCACCTTCCCATCATGAACAACTGGAGAAGACGCGGCTCCCCAGTCATTGAGCGTTTTTTTAGGTTCAATCTTTTTTGACCAAATCGAGTTACCGTCCAGATCGTAGCAGTAAATCCCAACATCTCCGAAAACTACAAATAGCCGCTCTCCGTCACTCGCGGGCGTCTCGGCTGCATAGGAACTTTTAGGATGCCGCGGGATCAACGGTTGGCCGGTGTGGGCTTCCTGCTTCCAGAGTTGCTGCCCGCTATTAAGATCAAAACAAAACACCATCCAATGGTGAAGACCTTTAGCTGGATCCCGAACCCCTCCACCGAGATAAAGCCCTTTCTTGGGTTTTACATTTTCTTCATCACCCACGACCGCCGTCAAAAAAACACGATCCCCCACAACGACAGGGCAAGACCACCCCCACCCCGGAACGTCCGCAACCCATTTCACATTTTTAGTTTTTGACCATGAATCCGGGAGCCCCGGATTGTCCGGCGCAAGGCCATCAGCACTGTTGCCCCGAAAACGCATCGAACTTGGCGGCTTGGAACTGTCTTCCTGCGCCTTACCCACCCCATCGACCCAACACAAATTTAGGCCAATGCAAAAACAAAATACGCCGATCCATTTAATTACATTCGAATTCATCGCCACAAAATCCTCAGCATCAGGAACAAGACCATGCGATTTACCGCACGAAGAGGTTAAAAAAAATCACTACCGTCGACTAACGATCCCGCAATGATAAACACGTTGAGCTACCGTCTAGTTCGTTAGTCTAACGACTTGCGAGAATAAGAGGTATCAATCTCAGCTACATCTTCGGAACTTAATTATTATTTGCAACTCAATTAGCAATTGATTTGGACACTTATTTCAAAATCTGAATAAATGCCCCCCCTTTGTTTGACAGCCGTAGTCTCCTCTTCCAAAATATGACAACGCTATCCAACGATCCAAATTGCCAGCGATCGGGACAATTCTCCCAACGCTTAGGTGCATTATTACAACGTCCAACATAAATCGAATTCAGACCAATGAACCCACTCAAACAAACCAGCTCGCCTTTGCTGTCCCTCTGTTTCTGTTTATTACTTTGCTTATTGACAACGCAATTTTCCCTCGCCCAGACGCCGATCGAATCTGGAATCGAATCATTTCTCGGAAAACCAATTCTCGAATCTGGCCAGGTATTCAAAAATGAACGGTTCCCCAATATCACCGTGACCCTCCGCGGAACAGTTCTAGCGACCTGGGGGAGCAATCACATTCGTGTTCGCCGAAGCGAAGATGGTGGTAAAACCTGGGGGCCAGAATTATCCATTACAACTTCCGGGATCCACGGCGGCGGAACGACAGTCGACGAGAACACGGGAGATATTCTGATGTTTGTGGAGGACCAACATCCACCGGCGCCACTAACGATGTACCGGAGTCAAGATGACGGTAAAACTTGGAAATCTGAAAAAACAAAAATTGAGCCCGACAAGAATGGCAATTTGCCTTCGATGCATATGAACGAACACGGCATCACATTACGCCACGGCCCCCACCGTGGCCGCCTCATTCGCGCTTCGCGGTACTATGGAAAAAAGAACGATCGCGCCGAATGGCCCAGCCACTACACCAACGCAATTTTCAGTGATGACAACGGTAAGTCATGGAAAACGAGCGACCCGTTTCCCGAGAATGGCACCGGGGAAGCGACGCTTGCCGAACTTGCCGATGGGAGAATTTATTACAACTCCCGCGTCCACTGGCAAGAACGCCCCAACAATACCCGCCGCCGCAGCGCGATCAGCGAGGATGGCGGGCTAACCTGGAAAGACTGGGACATCGTTGAAATCCTGCCCGACGGACATCAGCACCGATCTTATGGGTGCATGGGAGGCCTGGTGCGTTTACCAGTCAAAGGGCAGGATATTTTAGTCTTCAGTAACATCGATACTGATAATCCAAAACGCGAACGAGCCACTGTGTGGGCCAGCTTCGACGGCGGAAAAACATGGCCAGTAAAACGATTAGTGTTCTCAGGTCCTTCCGCCTATTCTTCCCTCAACGTCGGTCGCCCGGGAACAACCTCGGAGGGATGGATCTACCTCCACTTCGAAGGTGGCCCCTCCGGCGGATCCCAAGTTGCTCGGTTTAACCTCTCCTGGCTTGCCGAGGGGGAATCGACGGGTGACGGCGAGATCCCCACGGGTATTCTTCGGCCCTAAAATTCGGCGCGGCATGATTGGAAATCGATTCACTGCGCAAACGAATGAACACCCTCTCATTCAAATGCGCTGGCGCAAGCAAGCAAGCAAGCAAGCAACGAAACACGAGATCAATCATTCGGATCGGCTGTCTCGCCGTAATCCCGCAGTAATTTGGCCATCTTCGGACGGTTTTCCTGGATTTTGTCCAGTGCGAATTCTCTACCGGTTGATTTCCCTATGCCCTTATAAAATTCCGCCGTTCGCTTGTTCCAGTCCGAAGAAATGACATCGACAGGCCCCCGACCATCGCCATTTTTCTTATTCCGATCCGCACCTTGTTCGAGCAATATTTGAACAAATTCGAAATCGCAAAGAAATGCTGCTATGTGAAGCGGCGTGTTTCCGTCTCGGTTACTCCCTGAAACCCTCGCACCTTTTTGAATCAGAAACTTACCGATCTCGACATTCCCCAACAACGCGGCCTGACCAAGCGGCGTGCTGCCGCTTTCAGGATCGCGGGCACTGACATTAGCGCCCCGACGAATGACATCTCTGACTTTTTTCAAATCGTTTTCAGCAATCGCATCCCACAACCCTAGTCGCGACGGAACTCGATCTCTTCGTATCTTCTTCTCCGCAGCAGTTGCCGACTCTCGATCAGCTGTAACATGAAAAATGAAATCATTACTAAAGAGACCATTCGGATTTTGAACCTGAAGCATATGCAAACCTTCAGGTGGCAATTCCGTTAACTCAATTTCCACACCGTCTCCATCGATCTCCACGCTGCCGGCGACTCGTCGCCCATCGACAATAACGACCGCGCTTTCCACGACATGCCGCCCGCTGATCGACATTTGCAAATTCCCCTTATACAAAAAAGGGAATTTCTGATGCCCCCGCTGGGCGTGCAATGACCCCTTGGTCCACAACGCAGGTTGGGGCGCCTGATCCCGATGGTCACTTGCATGCCTTGCGGTGAATGTACCCACGAAAAACTCTTGTTCCGCTAAATTCAACAACTCTTCCCGCGAGTACGATTCACCAAATGGAAAGGATCTCGACGTCACGATATTGGTCGTTGACACCTTAGATTCTGTATCTATCTTTCGATACTTTCCACCTTCGAATGCCTCATCAAACTGCAATTGTACCGGCGTCGACGAATCACGATCGAGGAACGTGCCATCGACCTGCAACACCACGGCCCCCTCGGCAGATGATCCTTCGAGTGCCTTGAGTAAGTCAATAGATCGTCGGCTTTTCGCCGTGGAACGATTCAACGTCAGCTGTCGCCCCAGCGCCCCCGAAACTCCAGTGCTTCCTTCGAGCACCATCTTCCAAACCGGATTAAATCTCGCTCGACTCCCCCAAGACATTCTCCAAATCTGCTCTTCATCCAACCCGCCCTCGGCAATCCGGCGAAAGAAAGGAAACTCGATGATGTTTAAGCGTCCTTGCGGTAAAATGAGCCACCGGTCGTAAGCCCCTCGCCATGTCGGGGCATCCATGCCAGTTCCCGGTGTGTTGGTGCTCACTAAATAAGGCATCCGATGGCAGTTGCCGCAGACATTGAATCTTACCTTCGAGGGATCGTCGTCACCCGAAATATGGAATAGTTCAAAACCTTTCTTGGCTTCCTGTGACAGAACATTCGTGTAGGCTCGTCGCTGTGCCGGTGGGAATGGGATATCAAGAAGAAACTGAGACAATGCGTCGCGCTCGACTCCCGACAGAGCTCCCGGCTTACCTTCATCGTTGATCACATTCAACCCGACACTGGTCATGGTGGAAGAAAGCGATCCATCGACGACATTTCGAACCGTCGAGACAGGAACATCCGGGTCGCTGTTAGGTTCTACGTGAGCGTGAATGCTTGCGCTGTTGTTTCCCCCATATGGATCGCCGGGAATTCCATCCCAGTGAAACGGAGCTGTATCGCGAAGCCCCCGAAGCGGCATGGTCGATCTCGGCATAATTTGATCGCCACCAGTGACCACGGGGGTTTTCAAAACCCAAAGCAGCTGATCTGTATGCCCATCAGGATGGCAACTGGCGCACGAAAAAGTACCGCTCGTCGATGCCCTTGCAGAATTAAAGACAGCGCGGCCTTTTTTGTATTCGGCTGGTGTCGGATCCTCCAGCGCAATCGTCTTAGTCACGATCGGTTTAGCCGGATTCTTTAGTTCAACGATCGAAACAGTGTTGGCAATGCTATTATGAACCCAAGCCCGCGAAGCCTTTCCCGTTTTTTCTGATTCAAGCGCGATTCCGCGAGGCACCGAATCAACTTTAACCCGGCCTAAAACTTGACCCGTATTAGGATCGACCGTAAATACTTTGTCCGAACCCGCGGCCGAGGCGACCAGAATCTGATCATCGTCACTGACCGCGATTGCAAAAGGCGTCGCGAGCGCCGTTGCTGCGTCTATTTCAGCTGGAGGTGCCGGCTCCAAATCGATGAATTCCGGTGGGCTCGCCTTGGAACCGTTAAACTCAATTCTCGTGATCTGATTTAAAAAAGCCCGATTTTCCAACTCTGCCAAACCATGTTTTTTTGTTCCAGCTCGACCGTTAACCTCGTTGCGGGCGTCCGTCTGAGCGACAAAAACGCGACCTTTGGAATCAACAGCGACACCGTAGAGCAAGGTGCCAATCGAATCGACGACTTCGATTAATTTATCCGTCTTAGTATCGAAAACGAAAAGGTCTCGGTCGGGGACCTCCGGATGCTTGATAATATCAACCACATGCCCCAAAGAAAGAACATTGTTGTTCGATATTGAATGATCCCAAGCATCAAAAGTTACCAAATCACTTCCAATCTCCTCTTTTTTACCTCCCGAAAGCTGTGTTTGATTATTGGATTCGAATGGAATCACATAGAGGCGATCGCCTCGAACGGAAATCGCCCGAGGATCCTGTCCAACAATTTCCAAGCGTTTAACGAGTTTTCGTGTCGGGACGTCAATCACCGCAATCTCATTTTCCGCCGAAAGCGCGATGTAGGCTTTCTCATTACTCGCAAATGCAATCCCGACAGGTTCATCAAAATAGGTAGCTCGGCTCCCTTTTTCAAACGCCTGAATCGTCGCGACAACCTGCAAATAAGTCGGGCTGCCCGGTTCAATATCTACGACGCTGACCGAGTCGGAAATATGATTGGCCACCCAGACTTCTTTGGCATCCGGGCGGACAGCAACGCTTACCGGATCGATTCCAACATTCACCCGGTGCACAACTGCCGCACTCGCCTTATCAATGATGTCGAGTGTATCGGCGGGCGTGTTTACAGCAAAAACAAAATGATCACTAACCGCAATAGGAGAGGCATGAGGACTCATGTAGCTCCGGTTACCAATCTCGCTCGGCTCGCGAATTGATCCGATTGAGCTCACGGACCGGAAAGACCGCTCTGTTGAAAAAGTGTGGTTCGATTTTTTATCGAATGTCACAGTGCCGGCAAAAACACCGCCCGCGACCGATACAACGACAAAAAGAATGCCTGTCCATTTCATTCGAACCACCCTTTTACCATAACCGTTTACACGGTTTCACTTTTTCTTTGCGTCCACAGGCATTTTAGCAACACTTAACTTCTCGAGTTGCTCGACGATTTGCTTGCCGTGCTCTCGCAAATTTACTTTTGACTCCACGTATGCAATCTTGCCGTCTAAGTCGACGAAAATTGTCACACGCTTCGATCGTTTCCCCCTTTGAATTCCGTACGCTGATGCGACTTTACTGTCGGTATCACTAAGCAACGGATAATCCAATTCGAGCTTCTCTGCGAACTCCTTGTTCTTTTCCAGAGGATCGCAACTTGCCCCAAAATATGCCACGTTGAACTTCTTCAAATCTTTGCCGCTTGCACGAAGCGACTTACATTCCATCGCTCAGCCGCCGGTTAACGCCATCGGGTACCAAGCCACGACCACAGCCTTCTTTCCTTTAAAATCTGATAGCTGGTAGACCTTGCCGTCACTGCCTGTTAGTTTCCAATTCGGAGCGGGGTCACCCACCTTTAGTTCCTCACTTGGGGTGGAGTTGTTGTTGCCCGCCATCGCATCGCTACCTGCGCTCACCATCGCAATGATTAGCGCACCAAAAGTAATCAATAACTTCATGCTACTCTTCCTATGTCTAATATTTTCGTTTGAATCGCGAGCTCCCCGGGAAACCCGCGGCTACGATTTCCAGTCGCCTTAACAGCATCCATTGCGACATCTTAACCAAATTAATCCCACGCGCGTTTCGATCCCTCCACGCAACCACATCGAATCCGCTCCAACACCCACAACTCAGTCACTTTACGCCACGTTTATTGCCCTTCAGAAATACAATAGAGACTCTTCTCGCCGCGTAAAAACAATTGTTTTCCAACCAAAGCTGGCGACGAGTCAATCCGCTCATCCAGTTGGTTAACCGCAAGCACGTCAATCCGATCAGTACGATTTAATACAACCGTCTTTCCGCTTCGCCCGGTCAAGTAAATACGATCCTGCGCCCCCACGGGCGAAGCATAAATGTTTGACAATTCCGGCAACCGTGTTCGCGATAAAATCTCTTCTCCCGTCTTGGCATCGAGACACGTCAATATATTTCGATTGGACTGGCTGAAATACAACATTCCATCATAAAGCAACGGGGATGGAATGTACGGGGTTCCCTGTTGCTTCTTCCAGAGAACCGCATCGGTATCCGTGATGTCGCCAGTTCCGGTAATTTTCATCGCCAACAATGAAAATCCCTCGTACCCGCTCATGCAGTAAACCACATCTCCCTGAGTAACCGGACAGGGAATCACGTTTCCAGTCAGCCCCCGGCATCGCCAAATAACATCTCCGTTAGCCAGATCATAACTGCGAACCTCATTCGACGCGGCTGTGATTACTTGTGTTCTACCCTCGTGTTCAATCACTCGCGGCGTCGCCCAGGCGTTCGGCTCGTCCCGCTTTTTTTCCCAAAGTGTATTTCCCGTTTCTGAATCAAGAACCGAGATAGTCGATTGTCTCGAATGGTCCCGAACCACGACAAGCTTTCCGTCATGGACTACCGGCGAGCAACCCTCTCCAAGACTCGAACCGACAAACGCCTTTCCTAAATCCCGCTTCCATAACGGATTCCCGTCGAGGTCAAAACAATAGAGCCCCGCAGACCCAAACCAGCAGTACAACCGCTTCCCATCGGTCGTCGGCGAGGCCGGCGCGAAATCATTATCGCCATGATGTCCTTCGTGTGGAATCCGCTCGTCCGCCACGCGGCGCCAGAGCTCTTTTCCAGAGTGACGGTCGAGGCAAATCACCACAAATTGGTAGAACGCGTTGGGAGTTTTTATATCGAAAAAATTACGCTTGGGTTGATCTTCAGGATTGGGAATCGTGGCGTCTACCTTGTCAGTTTTAATGGCAGTCAACAAAAACACTTTGTCTTTCCAAATAATCGGCGTCGAACCGCCTTCGCCGTCGATACTGACCTTCCATTGAATATTTTTGGCTTCACTCCATTCCAGCGGCGGCTGCGCTGTTGCTGAAACACCCGTAACGTTGGGTCCGCGCCAATGGTGCCAAAACTCGCCTGCGTCAGGTAGCGATTGAGCGTTCCCAGCTTCGACAAAAATAAACGAAACACTGATTACTAAAAATACCGCTATCGGAACATAAAATTTCATACTTGCGATTCCTGCTTGAATGCTAAAAACGTCTGATGATCACGACCAAGATAAAGCTCCGGTACTCGTTGCAAAACTTTCGGTTGGGACACCCATTTTGTTTAGCATCGTGACATATAAATTACTGAGGGGCTGATTGTTTTTCCGATCAAAGGCCACATAGTTTCCGTGCTGAAAACCACCACCCGCAAGAAATACCGGCAGATTACTGGGGTCATGGGCGTTGGCGTTTCCAAGATTACTGCCGAACATCACCGTCGTCTTATCGAGTATGCGCGAACCCGATTCCTCTTTGGTTTTTAGTTGATCCAAAAGTTCTCCGTAGCAACCAAGGATCGCGGTTTCGATTTTTTTCAATTGCTCGATTTTGACCTGATCCCGTCCATGGTGCGAGAGATTGTGGTGTTCTGACTCGACGCCTTCGATTTTGGGAGCCACGTGATGGTCTTGAATAAAAACACTGACGACTCGCGAGGAATCGGTTTGTAAGATCAATGGAATCATCTGAAATAGGAGGCGAGTTCGCCCAATCAAATCGGCTTTATCGTGAATATCTTGGGGACACAGAGCCGTCGTTTTTGGCTTTGGCCGATCAAGCCAAACCTGCGCAGCGGCCAGATTCTGCTCAGCATCCCGAATGGACGAAAAATATTCATTAAGTCGATCCCGATCCGCCGCTGTTGCGGTTTGCTGCATCGACTTGGCCTGCTCGCGCAATTCATCAAGAATACTTTTCCCTTGAGTTAGTTTCAGCTTTTGCAAACGCAGTTCTCGAGCATTTCCCTGTAGGAATAAGTTAGTAAACAGACGGGCTGGACTATACTCTGCCGGCACCATGACACCACTGCCATTGTAGGACTGGCTGTCGGGCCCCTCGCTGCTGAGCATCACCGAGGGAAATCGCGTCACGTGGCCCAGATGCCTCGCGGCTACCTGATCTACCGACACAGAGTTTTGAAACCCATCTTTGCCAGGATTGCGGGCGCCACTTAAAAACGTAAGTTCTGTCGCATGTTCTCCACCTTGGTCAACATGAGATAGGCCGGAAAACAAAGTGAAATCGTTTCGGTGGCGTTTAAGATGATTCAGATATTCGGTAGCTTCGTAGTTCGGCTCCGTGGTTTCAGGATAAAGCGCCGGGCCGTGAAGCCCCAATGCCGTGCAAATACAAACCATTCTCTCCGGCGGCGAATCGGTGCCCTCTCCCCATGCGGGTTGCATCGACTCTAGCCACGGCAAAGCCAACGAAACGCCAGCACCGCGGAGGAAGGTCCTCCGATTTAATTTTTTCTTCATTCCCGCAAACCCTTCTAGCCGCCCAGCAGCCAGCCCGTAATTACAATTTTACTTGTTAAGGAACAAATCGCTCTGCACCATCGCATGGATCATATCTCTGACACCACTGGATTCGTTACAATTATCCTCTGTCATTTTATGAATTTTATCTCGGTCCGCGAATTGAATTTCCGCGCCGGTCGAGTAAACCACGAGTTGTGTCAATAAATTTTTAGCGACCAAAGATCTCTGATCCATTAATATCTGTTTGTATTCCCTGATTCCGTTGAACGCGACTCCCGTTTCGGTAACCCCTGCCGCATCTACCTCAGGCCCCTCCCGGTATTCATCAATCGCCCGACCCCGAAATTGGCGCTTCGTTCGTTCACCCTTGCCCGTCGAGCGGTACCGTGTTCGATACCCACCGATTGGATCAAATTGTTCCAACGCAAATCCGGGAGGATCAATCGTTCGATGACAACTCGCACAGGATGCCACATCGCGATGGGCTGCGAGGGTTTCACGGATCGTCGTTGTGCCTCGTGTATCCGGTTCGATCGAACCAATATTAGGGGGCGGCGGAGAGGGAGGTGTACCGAGTAATTTATCCAAGACAAAATCTCCCCGTTTGACAGGAGAAGTCACAGCTCCATTCGCCGTGACTTTGAGAATACTCGCCTGCGTCATCAGGCCGCCTCGCACACTGTTCTTGGCCAGTGAAACCTTGACCATTTCTTCACCCTCAGCCAGCATTCCATAATGTTCAGCCAAACGTCGATTCAAAAAAGTGAAATCGGAATCAATTAAATGGTCGGTACTCAAATTCTTATCAATCAGTTCTCGAAAGAATGCACGCGTCTCGCCCAGCATCGCCTGCCGAAGGTTGTCGTCGTATTCCGGAAATAATTTGTCATCGGGAGTCGTCGCATCTATTTGCCCTAAACCAAGCCATTGGTTGAGAAAATCATCGATAAATCGATTTGATCTTTTATCGTCCAACATTCGATTGACCTGTTTTTCCAAAACCTTTTTATCCTGCAACATTCCCGTAGCAGCAAGTTCGAAAAGCTCTTTGTCAGGGATGCTTTTCCATAAAAAATAGGACAAACGTGTCGCCAACGCATAACCCTTCAGCCTCCCGGGAGCTCCCGCGTGATAGAGAAACTGAGGAGAGCTGATCATCGTTTTAAGCGGTACTTGAATCGCCTCATGCAGGGGCCGGCCTGCCTCTAATTCGGACACAGCCAACCCGATCAGCCCATCCAGCTCTCCCCCTTGGAGTGGCCGTCTAAACAATTGATGACCGAGATTTGAAATTATATCCCGCGCTTGATCGGAATCGGATTTAAGATATTTAGGATTGAAATAACGAAATCCTTTGGAGGATCGCTTCTCCTCGAATTCCTGTGTCTGCAAAAACGTCCGAGTGCTTGCCGGTGGCCACGAAGCCTCCAAAGGGCCTTGTATTTTTAGCCACTTAATTGCCAAACCTTCACCTCGGTAATTCTTTGCACCTCGAGCTCTATATATTTCCCGGCCGTCTGCCTGGCAATCGTGATCGGCCGGTGCGGGGTAGAAAAAATCGGCTGGCGTAAAAAAATGGGTCAACTCAATTTGGCGTGTTTCGCCCGGAGGGAGATCAAAGGAGCCAATCAACTCGGAACCTCCTTGCTGATCAGAGCCTTTGTAAATCTGAAATGAAACAACCGTATCGGCCTGATAGCCGTAAGCCTCCGCGGTAATGCGATAGAGCCCTGGGGATTTGGGTCGATAACCCATATTATTAGACTGAGCCACGTGTGGCTTTCCATCAAAACTAACCCAAGCTCCGTCAGCCAATTTGACTGTCTGACCGCCGTTCCGTATTGGTCGCTCAAACCACATCGTTGTGTAAGGATTGGTTTGATACTTCATCTCAACCGGCTCTAAATTTGGCCTCGGTCCCAGTTGAATCGCCTCGTCCATCGCAACATCTGCCGCTTTTAAAAAACCTTGCAGATGGACCGCAGACATCCCCTGCTGGCGAGCTACCGTGTCGAAGGAAGACGACCGATTTTCAGGAGGAAGATACTTGGCAAAACTTCCGTGAATTCCAAACAAATCATGAAGTGAATATTCAAACTCAAGCGGGGTCAGGCGGCGCGTCGGTACGCGACCAAATTCCTGTTGATGATTTTGACTAGCGTTGCGAAGGCTTGATTCCAATGCAGCTAACGCGGCATCTAAGATCGCCGCCTCTGGTCGAGTTTCATCCGCGGGAGGCATTTCGCCAATTTGGACTCGATCAAAAACGTGCTCCCAATTTTTAAATACAACTGGATCCGAAAGATCATGGCCTAACGTCGAAAGATCTAGTCCAGATTCACTTGCGTCACTGTGGCAGGCAAGACAAGAGGATTCAATCAATGGCTGCACTTGCTTGACCCATTGGTCTTCGGCGAATCCATTGGCGGCCCACAGTCCGATTCCACTCCAACAAACAACAGCTAAACTCAAACGAAGAGAATGACGAATAGATTTCATTTTGTCACCTCCTCACCAAAAGCACAAAGAGACGAATGCGTCCGCACATAAATGACTCCATCGACAATGGCAGGGGTCGCGAAAACGTCTTCTTCCATGTCGTTGATCGCAAGAACCTCTGGATTCACTCCCGTGGAAATCACGCTGATCTTTCCATCTCCAGCAGTGCAGTAGATTCGACCACCAGCAATTAGAGGAGACGCATAGTGGGTTCCCTTGCCTCCCGTCCGCTTTCGGTAAACCCGCTTACCTGTCGCAATTTCAAGGCAACTTAATACTCCGCCGTTCTTGACAAAATATAGATACTTGCCATCACTGACAGGAGAGGGAACCTCGGAAATCCCCTGTGTCTCTAAGGTACGAATCTGATCGACTCCCAGCATGCCATCACTCTTAAGTGGAATGGCAAGAATGCCGTGGGTTTGATAGTTCGCACGAAATTTCTCAATACCTTTTAGTTGTCGACGCCATTCGTCAGCCGACAATTTAGTATCTTTATTTTGATCGGCGCGTTCAAATCTGATCTTGGCACCGTTCATCGGGGCTTCCATACCATCGGGTCGGTGGAAAATCCAAAGGTCGGGAAACTCTTTTCTACTGATGGATCCGTCACGGTTATTGTCGTGATCGGCAAGTAATTTTTTGAACGAGGGGAACTCCGGACGCAAAGACGGTTCCCCCAGTTTGTTCCAGGCTGCAACGAGCACTTCATCCCCCACCAACACAGGCGTACTGGTGCCGGTCGTTGCACATTTCATCTCCCACACCTTTCGCCCGCTCTCCAATTGATACGCCTGTATCGACCGCGCTGCATGCACTATGACCTGGTCCTCGGCAACGATGGGGCAAGCAGTGCACGCCATTTCACCACTGAATTCTTCATCCTGCGCCACGCGCCACCGCTCTTCGCCGGTCATCTTGTCGACCGCTAACAAAAAATGATCGACGTAATTGCCGCGATACAAAATAACCTGACTGCCGATAATGGCCGGAGACGTCGCATTTCCTCCAAATGATTTGGTGACCGGCATTTTAATTTCCCAAATCAATTTTCCACTCACGTCATAACACACCAGCCCGTAAGAGCCAAAATAAGCAACGACTCGTTCCCCGTCAGAGGTCGGCGTGCTACTTGCTGGGTTAAATGAGGGATGCCCTTTTTCAAATTGCTCAACCTGAATTTCATTTTTCCAAATCAACTTACCACTGATCTTTTCCAGACAAATGACTGCAAGTGTTTTTTTCGCTTCGTCGTAAGAGGTTACAAACAGGTGAGGCCCAGCAATGCACGGCGAGCTATGCCCAGGGCCGACATCTATTTTCCAAAGTTGATTTTGGCCGGGAGAGAACACTATCGGCGGCGAACCGGTTCCAATTCCCGATGAATTCTGCCCGCGAAACTGCGGCCAATCTGCACGGCACTCCTGAACCAGGAAACAAACGGCACAAACCACCAGTGGAATGTATCGAAGGGCGGCGATCGATTTTGACTGTTTTTTTATCATTGACTTTGCATTACTGGATTCTTTAATTCATAATCTAGCCGACCCAAAAAATGTTGCCGCACCGCAGATTGCTCTAACCCATGTTGTCCCACATAGTTGCAAACTGCCGGCGAGGCAGCCACCTTAAATCATCAAGGGGTGCGGCAACGTTTTTTATCTCCTTCTCAGTCCGCTGATGCTGCTTCATAAAGCTCTACGCCTTCAATCTCGAGTCCCGCTGGCTCCCAAAGCGTATGACACCATATATCGGTAACTATCAGACCGAGCGGCGAATCCGCGAGCTTGTGCTGAATCTCCCGCAATGAAGGATCCAGTGTGAAATTCTGGACATCTAGATCTAGTTCAAATTTTTCGTTGATGGGCAAACTTTTTCCCGACAGGCGAATTTGAAATCGACCTGCAAAACCACCGTTGGGATGTTGCAACGTCACCCCTACGTACAAGCTTTTAGTCTTTTTAGCAATTCTGCCTTCGACGACCAATTGACTGTCACGACGCAGCACAACCGGTGGGCTATCGCCGCTGATAACCCTCAGGGAAGTGCAGTAGATTGTCTTTCCACTCTCCTTGACCGTGTGAGGAATTGATTTAACCGCAGGCTTGCGACCTTCGCTCGCGTCCCCAGGCTGCCAAGTACCGTAAACACCCTTGGGGCCACGCGCCAGGCGATCTTTCCAAAAACCCACTGTCTCCGGCGTCGGCTCCAACTCGAACAATTGATCCGCTGCCGCAGTCACTCGATGTTTTGCCGGAACGTCGAGTGACTGACCATCACTCAAACGTTTCACACGCACCTTTCCTTTGGTAACATTTAAAAACGTTGACGCCAACTCTGACGCAACTTCAAATTCAGTTCCGAGCACTTCGAGCACCGCGGTTCGCGTGTAAACCAGCATCGGCTTACCCGCCGGTTGAGGTTCCACGCTCGCAGAAAAACCGCCCTCGATTAAATGGAGCTCTTTTTGCCCTTGGTCAGAAAATACCAATCTCGATTGACCCGCGATCACCACGCGCGACCCGTCTTTAAACATTAACTCAAACCATGATTCTGGCGATTGTCCTTCAATTGTCCCGCCCGGCAACTCGGCACCAACCATCAACTCGCTAGTAACGAGACCGCCATTTCCAGTCCACTGCAATGGACCACTCAAGCCAGTAATTCTTGCAATTTGCTCATCTTCCGGCAGATCAGATTCTTGAGAATCAAGCACCCACTGCGTCGCCAAGAGAGCCAGCACCAAGGCTGCGGCCACAAGGATCGCGCCACTCCAAGAATCGGAGAACCGTCTTTTTCTATTAGGAATTGGTGCAGAGCGTGGATGTTGGCAAGCCTCGCTTCGTAAAACATCGGCCAACTGAACGTCAAAAAGGCTACTGGCAACCAACCGCTGCCGGGCCTCGGGAAACAAATTGAGCAACTCAACTAACTCTTCGATCTCAGCTTCGCCAAGCTCATCGCTTAGCTGAAGCGAAACCAAGTAATCCAGTCGCTGCTGCTCAGAATCTTCCAAATTCAATTTATCATTCATTCGACGTTTCTCACATTAATTTCGACACAGTCTCGCAGCTGTTTTTTTTGACGGTAAAGTGACTTTCGGACTGCTTCCAAGCTCATCCCAATCTTTATGCCAATCTGCTCATAACTTAAACTTTCAGCGAACCGACTTTGCAAAATCTGCCGTCCTTGGTTGGTTAAATTGCCAAGACATTTAATGAGCGCTTTTCTTCTTAATTCGCCCTGACTCGGTTGGTCCGCCAACAAAAATTCATCGAATGCAGAATCGATCGAATCTTCGAGTAATCTCATCGCAATCGTTCTGTCTTTGTGTTGTTTTTGTTTGATTCGAAGCGTTTCCAGCCTAACGATGGAACGGCACCAAGCCATAACCGAAGTGCCCTCAGTAAACTGGTCGTATTTTCTTACGACGGTCAACATCGCATCCTGAACCGCATCATCCGCCGTTGAATAATCGCCCAGCAAAGCGTAGGCGTAGGCGATCAACTGAACGCGACACTCGAATGCCAGCTTTACAATCCGATCTCGTTTTTCTTCTTCTTTTGCGTTCATCGGTAGTAACCAATTTGATTGCCGTTTCGTGGACAAGCTAATATTATTTTTTCGTATCGTTACGCTTTTGTATCGTTACGCAAGACTGCTCTTTATTCATGCCTCAATGCTTCGATTGGATCCATCGAGGCAGCCTTCATCGCGGGATAAAGCCCGAAAATCACCCCCGCGCCCACCGATATAAATAGGGATAACCCGATCGACCATGGCGCGATCCGTGGTTCCAACGTCGAAACAATCGGGGGCAGCATATCGGGGGAAGCGATGGACATGACCCAGATAAACAATCTAAACAAGGGGCGACACATCAAACCAAAAACAACTCCCATCAATCCACCAGCTCCCGTCAGAACAAGCGTTTCTGCCAGAAACTGCTGGATGATATCCAATTGGTTTGCACCCAAAGCCCGCCGAATACCGATCTCTCGAGTCCGCTCGGTGACTGTCGCCAGCATGATATTCATGATCCCAATCCCGCCGACTAACAACGAAATTCCAGCAATCACGACGAGCAACACATTGAACATCGCCTTCGTACGTTCCGCCTGTTCCAAAAGCTCTTTGGGAACGACGACCGAATAATCTTTGGTCTTATGAAACTTCTTGAGATCCGAATTGATTATCGCCGCTGTGCTATCGACATCTTCAACATCGGCAACGCTGACCGTGATTTGGTTCAGTTGAATAATTTCCCCTTCAAAAGGAAACGAGCCTCCGCTTGAAGTCCGCCGCATTACCCAATCACCAATTCGCATCCGAAACGTTTCTAACGGAATGTAAGCATCGAGGTTATAGTCTCGGGCATCGAGACTCCCGCCGATCGCGGCTGAGGCGGCGCGCGCTCGCGTTTGCCCAATCACTGTATAAAACTCTGATCCCACCCAAATTGTTTTTCCGATGGGATTCTCATAAAGAAACAATCGCTTTGCCGTTTCGTCCGCCAACACGATAAATTTTTGACCGCTGTCTCGTGGCTTTATCCATCGACCTCGCGCAATATTCAACCGGTTCATATCGAGGTGCTCTTGGCCACAACCGACCAACTTGGCTTCAACGCTTCGATTCTTATAACGCAACTCGAACCGAGTTTCGCGCATCGCGATGACCTCTTCGACTCCCGGAACGGTCAAAACAATTCGTTCGAAATCCTTTCTCAACAGACCGTATTTTTTCACACGGCTATTCGCCGACTCGTCCGTTGCTCCCGGGTCTACCGTGCGAATAATTATGTTTCGCGCACCGAGCTCAAGAATTTGTTGTTGAGCGCGATAACTCACTCCCTCGCCCATGGCGACCAACCAAATTACAGTCGTCGTCCCGATAAAAATGCCAAGTGCTGCTAATCCAGCTCGCATTTTTTGCAGCAACAGGCTTTTGATACCTAGTTTCAAAGGTCGGCGAAAATCAAGTTTTATCATGGAATAAAACAACGGGTGGGCTCACACCTCCCCCTTGATCTCCCCCAACTGCCACTTGGGATCAGTCATCGGCAATCGACTCCTTCGGGGCATTTTCGAGCTCTTCGTCGACGATCTTAATCGCCTCTAATTGAGCTTCCCGCACAAACGCAACCGGATCGAGCACAACCTCTTCACCTACCGCGACTCCTCGCTTGACAACCACATAGACCTCATTACTCTCCACAACTTCAATCACCCGCCGCTGAATTGAATCGGCCAACTTGACCCAACATAGCGACTCTTGGCTGGTCTCCAAAACAGCGGAAACCGGCAACTTCAAAACAGCTTTGTATTCCGACAAAACGATTTCGACTTCCGCGCTCATGCCGGGCTTGAGCCCCGTCGTTCCTTCGGGCAATTTGATGATCGTATCGTATTTGACCATGTTGCCAGTCCACCAACCGGCAGGGCGGGCGATCGAGGCTACTGAAATCACCTCGCCTTCAATTTCACTGTCGGGAATCGAAACTTTCGCTAACATGCCAAGCTTAACCCGGTCCACAATCGACTCGTGAATCCCGACTTTTACTTGCATTTTCTGGAGATCCGGCATTAACAGCAACACTTGATTTTTATGAACGGTCGCGCCCTCGGTGACATCAGGAGAAGACTTCCAAGCGGCAGCGGACGGGAAAATTACCATCCCCGATTTGTCTGATTTAATGACGCACAATTCAAATTCTGATTTAGCTAAGTCACGTCGCTTCTTATCTAAAATTGCTCTCTCTTGGTTGGCAGCATGATCGGCCTCTGCCGCTTTCAAATTACCCTCGAGAGTTTTTAGCTCCATTGCTTTGGTGTATTTTTTTAACACTTCTATTTGATTCTTCTGCGACTCGACCTCTAGCTTGGCCTGCTCCACCGCGACCTTTCTTTGCTCGACGTCAAAAGCATGGGCAAACCCTCGTTTGGATAATTTTTCAGCGTGCCCATGTAAATTAACCCTCATCAAATAATTCGACTCTGCAATGGCCAAATCTTTTTCTAATGTCATTAACTGTGAGATGTAGCGACCATCAAGGTATTCGGAGACTGCCAATTTTGATCTCGCGACTAACGCACTTGATCGTTCGACCGCCGATTGTGACCAAAACGCATACTTTGACCGCTCGTTGATTGCGTCTTCGATTGCCAGGGTGTCTAGTCGAACAAGGACGTCCCCTGCTTCAACGTGTGTTCCGTTTTCAATCACGGAATTAACGGTATTTTCTCCACGGACAAGGCACTTCACTTCGGTATTCTCCGAACTTTCAAGGCCTCCCTGCTCAATCACCGTGACTCTTAAATCACCCCGACCAACCGTATGAACCGGTAACTTATCCGCTTCGACCAATATCTCACCGTAAGTCGATTGATTGGCTCGATACATTACGTAGGCAGGAACCGCGATAACCACCGCTGCGACCAACAGAAAACGGATGAACGAGGACAACGATCTAAAAAACACCTTGACCCCCTTCGGCACCGGGCAAATTATCGCCCGATATTTCACCGTCCGTATCCTCGGATAACCGGCCCGATGGCTCAAAATCCCGAAACGCCTCGCGTTGCGCCTCTTCAAGCCAGTCCAGGGGATTTAACAAAACGTCGTCACCTTCACTGAGCCCGGATTTGACGACAATGAAAACATCATCACTGTCGCCTAGCGTCAAGACGCGCTGCTCAATTTCGCCCGCCCTGTTCTTTACCCAACAAAGAAAAAAACGGCCTGTTTCAACAACGGCGGAAACGGGAACTAGCAGAACGTTTTTGTATTCCGAAAGAACCACTTCAATCTCCGCACTCATCCCCGGTTTTAAATCTTCCGAGGCAGGTATTTTTATAACCGTGTCATACTTGACCATATTCCCAGTCCACCACCCAGCCGGTTTTGCGACAGAAGCGATAAACACAACCTCTCCTTCAATCGAAAAATCCGGAAGCGTTACGACCGCCGTTTGACCAACTTGAACACGATCAACGAGCGCTTCATGAATCCCAACTTTTACTTGCATTTGTGACAAGTCCGGCATCAACAAGAGAACCTGATCTTTCCGCACCGTTGCACCGGCAGCAATATCCGGCCGTTCCTTCCACGCCTCCGCCAATGGAAAGATGACCAGTCCGCCACGCTTTGCCCGAATGACACAATATTGTTTTTCTCCAATGACGCGGTCCCGCCGGCCCTCGTCCATCGCCAAGCCTGCGATATCTGCCTGGAGTTTCGCTTTGCCCGCTCGCAAGTTTCCTCGTAAGGTTTCGAGCCGCATCTCTTTGGTATAGTTATTCAAAACATCAATCGCAGTTTGACAGACTTTTAAACCAAGTTCCGCCTGCTCCAATGAGAATCGCTTGCTCTGGATATCATATTGATTCACATAACCGCGCCGAAACATCGCTTCAGCGTGCCCCATCTCCGTATGAGCTGTATCATACTCGGCTTCCGCCATTGCTAGTTGCTTTTCCAAAGCCTCCAAATGCGTCAAATAAGTTCCCTTGAGATACGCGTCAATTGCAATTTCTGCGTTGGCAACATCGGCCTTGGAGCGTTCGAGGTCGGCCTTGGCCGA
The DNA here is from genome assembly GCA_028823415.1 of Mariniblastus sp. Classification (GTDB taxonomy): domain Bacteria; phylum Planctomycetota; class Planctomycetia; order Pirellulales; family Pirellulaceae; genus Mariniblastus. The sequence continues at coordinate 61,704 of JAPKBL010000004.1, read as the reverse complement.
GTGTGCGTCGGTCGTCGCTTTTCCGATTTCGTCTTCCAACCGCTTCGTGTCGAGCAACACCAGTTCATCCCCGGGTTCCACGATCGTTCCGCCATCGACCACTTGAATGACCGTGCTGTAACCGCGCACCTGACATTTAATTTCAGTATTGTTAGCACTCTCAACGGTCCCCTGCTCCATCACCGAAACGACAAGATCGCCGAACTGGATTTGGTGGGTCAACGCCCCGTCACGCCCTGAGCTGCCCAGCGGAAGTGCCGACCCCTGAACAACCACCAAGCATGCCAACACCGCAACGCACAATGAAACAACCAGCCACCACCGCATTCGCTTGCCACGGGCATCCGCGCGCTTGACGGGCAACTCCGGCGAGGGCTGAACCAGTGGAGTCGAACCGGGATCCGGGACAGATTGTTTTCTCGTCCTCATTATTTCGACATGCCCAATTTTGAATCTTGAATTTACGCTTGCCTAACTGGCTCAAAACGAACGGCATCTTCCATCAGATGCGATTCATCAACATTTGCTTTTCCACGCAAGCTTTCGATAACATAGACAGTGCGCCACCGTTTTAAACCAATTTTAAATGGGTTTGGTGGACAATTAATCTCGTTTTTTTAAAGATCCTGAGAATTTCACCCAACCTTGCCCGATGAATTACAATACCACACAAAGTTCCCCTCTCTCTCAGATACCCACCAAGTGCTTTTGGGGCTTAAAAAATGAGACGCTCGATTCCCAAATGTAACGGATATTCCGTTTCTCAGCCGGCAAAAATGCCTCGATACTGCCGCGCAAGGCTTAGGTTATTTTCGATCTACGCCATCCGTTTTTTATGTTGCGCCGCCCTAGTATCCGGAGCCGCCCCAAACGCAGCCGCCCAAGCCACACTCAAAATCGATTTGGACACAGTATCGATCGATGGAATCTTCGAAACCGAATCGAAGACTGAGATCCGTGCGGAGGTAAAAAACCAAACTCAGAAATCCATTTCCGGCATATTTCATTGGTCTCTCACTGACGCAACTCAAAAACCAATTCCCGACTCCGCGCACTCCCAGCCCCTTAAGATCCCCGCCGATTCGGCCGTTTCCATTTCCCACTCGTTTCCAGCAGGCGCTACGGGATTCTATTTTGCCAAGGTTACGTTTGAAGCCGACAATCAACGGCATTCCGAACGCTTTCGATTCGGAATCAATCCCACAGCAATTGCAAGTGAACGATCTGCCGAACCAGATTTTGAAGAATTCTGGACTCAGACCCAAGGCTTACTTGGCAAAATTAAACCGCAATACCGGGTGATCAAGCAAATCGAATCAAAGAACAAAGGACTGACACTCTACGAAATTGAATTTCACAGTTTCGGAAATGTCCGCGTTGGGGGATGGCTGGAAATTCCCAACACACCAGGCCCGCACCCTTGTGTCTTACGGCTCCCCGGTTATGGCCAGAACATGAAGCCTCTAAACAAGTTTAATGATCTCGCCGTTTTTTCATTTAATATTCGAGGGCACGGCAACAGTCAAAAAGACATTTCCGGAAAACCAAATAATTTCTGGGTTCGCGGACTCGAAGACAAAGAAAATTATTTTTACCGAGGCGCCTTCATGGACTGCCTTCGTGCTATGGAATTCTTGAAAATCCGACCCGAAATCGATAATGAAAAAATCGCTGTTTGGGGAGGGAGCCAGGGAGGTGGATTGGCCCTTGCGACAGCCGCATTCGACCCAGCCGCGAGTTACTGTGTTGCAGACATTCCCTTTCTTGTGGACTGGGTTAATTATTTTAAACTGACCCGCTGGCCAGAGATGGATCAATGGATCGCAACCAGCCCCGATCAAGACTGGAAATCCGTTTTGAAAACAATGAGCTATTTTGATCTGCTGAATCTGGCATCCCAAATCGAGTGTCCTGTCCTAACCGGCATAGGCCTCCAAGACGACGTGTGCCCACCGACAACTATTTTCTCAATGTTCAACCGAATTCAAGCGCCGAAAACAATTGTGATCTACCCAAAAAGAAAACACGCTACCGGTCGCCAGCACCCCGATCTCGTGTGGCGCACGCTGCGCGCTCATTTTAATCTAAAAAACTAAATCCTCGCGACGAGGTTCGCTTGCTTGTCCTAACGGGAAAGCCAACGGCGCGCCGATAAATCACACCTAAATTCGTTTGGGTATTCCATTCCAATCATATGACAAACCGTCTTGCCTTAACCGCCCCTATCAAACCAATCAATCCAATTTCGGAGTTGAAATGCGCCCTCAAACGAATTCCACATTTGCGTTCTTGTTGAGTTCAATCACGATTGTTTTTTTCGTAGTCGCCGCAACCGATGCCAGCGACCAGTCCGCATCAACGACGTCCGCGCCCAACCCGGCCTCGAAAGCAATTTTTGATGGCGAATCATTGAAGGGTTGGCATGCCGTACCACCAGAATGCGCGTCCGATTGGAAGGCCGAGGGGGGAATGATCGTCGGAACGGGAACCAAAAAACGACTTTCATACCTGGCCTGGGAAAATCAAAACTTATCCGATTTTGATTTATCGTTAAGCTATCGCTTGCATGGCAAAGGCAATACGGGAATCGAAATTCGATCCCAACCCGATCCCTCTGGTCGGCGGCCACTGGTCGGCTACCACGCTGATTTGGGACACCCGGGCATTGGCAAGCATATCCTCGGCGCGTGGGATTTTCATTTTGCCGATCGGAAAGAGCATGGCTGCGACCGGGGGACCGGTCTAGTCATTAACTTGGACGATCAAGCCATCCGCTCAAAACTTGACTCTCCGGTCCAGCAAAATCAAATTCTGTTCGATCAATGGAATCAAGTACGGATCGTCGCGCGTAAAAATCATTTTCAATTTTATATCAACGGTCAGCTCTCTTCAGAATTTACTGACAACAATGCCCACGGCCAGCTCGATCGGGGCGGGATTGGACTGCAGGTTCATGACCCCGGAATGAGGGTTGAGTTCAAAGATATTTGCCTGACTGAATTTCCCACTCCGAAACTTCAAAAGTCACCCAACGTTCTCTTAATCGCGATCGACGATTTGAATGATTGGGTTGGCTGCCTAGGCGGTCATCCACAGGCGCGCTCTCCCAATATCGATCGCCTCGCTAAACGTGGAACGTTGTTTACCAACGCCCATTGCCAAGCACCGATCTGCAACCCGTCACGCACCAGTATTATGTATGGCTTGCGGCCTTCCACCAGCGGCGTTTATATGAACGCCCCCAAACCGTGGACGGTCGCCGCCTTAAAAGAGAATGTGACACTGCCCCGCCATTTTGCTGCGCACGGGTACAAAACCTACACGACCGGCAAGATCTATCATGGCTCGGCACTACCGGATGGTGATTTCGACGTTGTCGGCCCACGCCCCGGGCAGCGACTCAAAATTGACCAGCGTCTGATCAGGCCAACAAAAGAAGGCGCTAATGGCCTTTGGGATTTTGGGGCACAGCCTTACGACGAAAAATTGTTTCAGGATCACCTAACAGCGAGCTGGGCGATTGAACAACTACGAGCACACGAAACCTCCAGGAAATCCAACGACGAAACCCAATCGGCCGACCCATTTTTTATGGCGATTGGTTTCTATCGCCCCCATGTCCCCTTCTATTCCCCCCAGCGAATTTTCGATCAAATTCCACTCAACGATATTGAACTCCCCGCAGTAAAACCAGGTGACCGCAATGACCTTCCAGCTATCGCCAGTGAATTGATGGTCGCGCCGGTGGCCCCGGATCATGCGTGGTTCGTTCAATCATCTAATTGGCGACGGGCCGTTCAATCCTACCTGTCTTGTATCCGGTTCACCGATGAACAAGTCGGACGACTACTCGATACGGTGTACCAAAGTTCTTTAGCAGACAATACGATCGTGATTTTATATTCTGACCATGGTTTTTTTCTCGGAGAAAAAGAACGGTGGGCAAAACAATCGTTGTGGGAACGCGCAACACGTGTCCCTTTCATCATTGTGCAACCGGGCGGAAAGACGGGGCAAGTCTGTTCGCAGCCAGCCGAATTACTGTCTATTTACCCCACGCTTATCGAACTTTGCGGGCTAACTCCGCGGACCGAGCTTGAAGGAAATAGCCTTGCTCCTTTGCTCAAAGACCCCAAGGCAACTTGGCATCACCCCGCTCTGACAACTCACGGGAAGGACAATCACAGTGTCCGCACAGACACACATCGCTACATTCGTTACCGCGATGGTTCCGAAGAGCTATACGATCTTCAAAATGATCCTAACGAGTGGAATAACATTGCCAAACAGCGGGGAATGGAAACCTTGACATCTCAACTACAGAAGCAAATGCCGGTCAAAAACGCTGAGCCTGCGATTGGGCCTCAGCGGCAAAAGAAAAATCGATCAAAACAATAACCAACCTTCCAAGACCTCGACAGATTCCCAGGATTCATTGTCGATAGAAATTCTAGATTCTTATCGGAACATCTCCAGCTGCAGCTGGTTAACAAAGTGGTTCAAAGCATTCACTCAGTAAATACGGCGACTCAAAATCGAATGCAAAATTTTATTCCCAATCTCAAACTCGGCATCGCATTTTTAGTTTTTTTGGCGTTGAGTTGGTTGTCCGTCACCGCAGTCGCGCAATCTGTTGACAAAAAACCGCTGGGCGAGGCTCGACAAGCCAGCAAACCCCTGAGCCAGATCGTAAGAATTATTGTCAATCGAGAGACCAATCAAATTACACTCATTGGCACCCCCGAGGACGTGGAAACCGTCAAACGAGCGATCGAGTCACTCAATCGAAATCGTCGACAGCGGGCCGCGCCAGTGGTTAGCGAAAAAGTCGTTTTGTACCGCGAGTTGGCCGAAAACGTGGCTTCGGTCATGAAAAACACACAACCTGCCTTCACGAAGCGGCAGGGCAAGTTAACCATCACCCCACTGCACACCCCCGAGGCAATTTTTTTAACCGGTCCGCCAGCGCTAGTCGAATGGGCCAAGAAATTTATTGCGACCCTCGATCATTGATGAACCCAGACGAATGACGTGCGCGAGCTGGTCGCCCCGAATCTAACACCAATCCAAAAATATCCGCCACGAAAACCGTGACGGAGAATCATCGCTCACTCCAGCGAACCGAGGTTACCGAGAGCTCTTATTGAGTGGTTCGGGAACCACGAGTGCCTTGGGGAAATCCGCTGCTCGATCGCCCCCGCGTGTTTCCAATCGCTTATTTTGAGAACCACCTTTGGGTTGGTTCATCGGGATATCCATCCCTCCCAAATCCGCCATCATCTGGTAGAGCCGGTTTTCCATCTCCTTGGCTTGCTTTACAACGTCAGGATTACGGATCAGATTATTCTGCTCCATTGGATCTGCCTGGAGATCAAAAAACTCGTCCGTATCCCAAAGCCCGTAATACGTCGTGTATTTATATTTATCACTCCGCAACGAAAAGACGGTCGGGGATTGCGGAAAGTTCTTTTCCCAATAGTAGGCGTACAAAAAATACTCCCGCCATGGCACAGACTTTCCTTGAGCCAGCTGAATACAACTATCGCCATCCATATGCGCTGGTTTTTCGAGACCCATCGCCTCCATCACCGTTGGAGCAATGTCAATGTTGGCCACCATTTTTTCGACCACCGTTTGGCCTTCAAAAAGATCCGGGCATTGCATCAGCAGGGGCACCCGAATGGACGTCTCATAAGCAACGCGTTTATCAATTAAACCGTGCTCACCAAACATGAATCCGTTGTCACCCATATAAATGACAAGTGTTTCATCATGAATCCCCATCTTTTTAAGTTGCTCCAACACAGCACCGACGCTGTCATCGACAGAACACAATGATTCACAATACCGTTTGTAATATTCCTCAATATTTAGATCACTGTGATAAGGAAAATCGACACCATGCCAACTGTTGCGCTGGTCGAGCAACCATCGAGGAAGATTCCGCTGATTGTCTTCCAGTTTTTGTTCGCTTGGTGGGCGGGCAAATGGCTTGTCCGCAAACTTCTGATCGTACTTTTTTTCTGGCGTGAAATTGGCGTGGACAGCTTTATGGGAAAGATACAAAAAGAATGGCTTCTCACTTTCTTTCTGGGCTTCCAAAAACTCAAGCGCATAGTCGGTTAGTTCAGTTGTAATGTATCCCTTTTGCTTGACCCTTTCCCCGTTGACGTTCAATGTGTAGTTAGGGCCGGGAGCCAAGTAATGCCCCTGTCCCTTGAAGCTGACCCAATAATCAAATCCCGGCCGCGGTCGATCATGGTGCCCCCCCATATGCCACTTACCAACAAAGCCAGTCGAGTAACCCGCTTTCTGTAAGTATTGGGGGAAAAATAAAGTCCCCTCTGGCACCACCCGGTTGTTATCAATCACTCGGTGACGAAAGGTATAAAGCCCCGTCAAAATTGACGCGCGACTCGGTGAGCAAAGGGAGGTTGTGACCAAGGCGTTCTTGAAATGCACTCCATTGGCAGCCATGGCGTCCATGTGGGGCGTTTCCGCGAATTGGTGCCCCAGAAAACTCATCGCATCGTAACGATGGTCATCACTCAAAATGAAAACAACATTTCTGGGTTTCTTGTTTTTGATTTTGACCGGCACAACTTCGTCGGGGACGGGTTGAACTGAATCGTCAGTGGCTTGCAAACTGATGGTAGGCATGAAGAACATTGCCAAGCCACAGGTCAAAAAAATTCTAATCACAGCAAGTTATCCTTGGAAATAGAACGGCGAATTAGATGTCAATCATACACAGCAATCGTCGCACAACGCCACTGTCTATTGGCAGGGCCAGAGTTTATCGAGCTTGAATCCTATATTTTTGCATTAGAGATTCAGTAACCTGATTAAACTTTTCTTGATTCAATGCTCGATCGTATATCACGATTTCGGCAATTTGTCCTTTAAAAAAGAACCGATTCCGATGATGCCCACACCCGATCACTTGAGATGAGTTTACCGCTAAACTGCCGATTGGATCTCCTTCGGCCACGGCTTCACCGTTGACAGATAGCTCGAAAATATCTTGCTCGACACTATAACGCACCGCACAAATCTGGGGCTCATGGGAGGTTGTCGGCTTTACATTTTTCAGCGCCTCCATCCGAAACGGCGGCACGTTTTTGTTCTGCCAGGACCAGGTATAACTCCCCGCCTCGCTTTTTTCACGACGCTCTAACACAAATTTCGTTTGCCCCCCTAAAACCAAAAGATGGCCGTAGCCAATTTCTTCAAGCGGATCAAATTGACAAACCACCAATGCCGTCGCATCGGCTTTCAATCGCAGTGGGGTTGTTGCTAAGAATTCCTTGCTCTCGAAGCCACCGAATCGAACGGCGGGAAAACCTCCAAGACCACTCTCGGACCACCCGGGACGACGGTCTGCATTGACTTGCCAAGCCGATGATTCTAGTTCTTGATTTGCACGATCAGCTTGGCTTTGAGCTAGATTTTCCCATGAAATCACCCGGCCCTTGGAATCTCTCTGGACTCCCTGTCCCGCTTCAAACCACATCATCAAATGCTCTTCATCAACCAATTCCGTGATCTCGGTTCGATTTTTGACGCGCTGGCGATCAACAATCGAAGTCCGGATGAACTGGCTTGGGTTGGCCTCAATTACCTCCGCCGCAACATTCCCTTCTCTCTTGAACCGCAGTCCCATCGCATCCGTTAAACGCTGACTTCCGAACTCGCGCTGACTGCCAGAATTCGGATCTAGTTCTTGAGTCTTGGCATGGTTTGCAATTAATTCGACCTCTCCCTTGAAAACATGAGTTTCGGTATCGCCGTTGGGATCAACGCTCACACCAAACTCAGTTCCATGATCAATCAGTCGGCCACTCGGGGTTAATATCTCAAACCCGATTGCCGAATCTGGAATCACCGCAGTCAACTTTCCCGACTGAAGGAAACCGCTATTGTCCGATAAAAACTCAAGATTGGCCGGCCCCTCCAACGTGACCCTGGCACCTTTCCGGAACTCAACAACAACAACTCCCTCAAGCAAAACAATAGACTGTCCCGCTTCGAAGGAAGAGCTAGAAGTACTCCATTTTTCGTTTTCCAAAACACAGTCTATTCGCTGGACAACTTCAGCGACTCCGTTCTTTTCGGAGCTCAACGGAGCAACCTCAACCTCTCGAACTCGGACGATCTCTGGCCCACTCCAGGGTCGCGTAAAGTAAAACGCAAGGGTCGTCAAAACAACCGCACTGGCTGCAATCGAAATGTAAGTCAGCAAATGCCCTCGCAATGAAGAATCTGTCTCCGAATCGACTCCCGCAAGCGAATTCCAATGGACTTCCGGCCGATCGACGGCCTCGCCTCTGGCTGATTCTGCAATGTCTGACACCGACTGGTCGAGAGATAGCATTTTGGTATAAAAAACCCTCGCATCCTCGTCTACTTCTAACACATCTTGGAGACGATTGAATTCATCCTGTGAAATCGCTCCGTCAATCGCGCGAAAAATTAGTTTTTCAATCTCTTCGTTCATTTAAGATTCCTCGGCCAGACGACGTTCAACACAAGCCAGCAATTGTTTTCGAAGCCCATTCATTTTGCTGTACAGACGACGTGATTTTTCACCATTTTCCTTAGCAATCCGCTTCACGGAATCGCCAGGTCGATACACACTCAATAAAAGGCGCTGTGATTCCACAACGAGCTGACTCAAGCACCGCTCAATGGCCATCCGTTCCAAATCACGCTTTTCCATTTGCTCGAATGCATCGTCAGCCAGCTGCTCAAGAATATGCTCTCTGAAGACTAATCGGTCGCGCGCCCAGTCCCGCTGGCAACTCATGACCTTAAACCTCGCAACGACGCAGGCCCAACGAATGAACTCATCGCTTCCTTGAACTTGATCTGGGTGACTGGAGTCGCCTGATTCAAAATCAGAAAATTTCCGCCAACACTCCAGCGCCGTTTCTTGAACCACGTCATCGACCCCCTGGTTCGATGGCAGTAGCGAACGAATAAAGCGACGAATCGCCTGATCGTTTCGGGCGAGTAACCCCACAAAACGATGATAGCGATCTTCCTGGGAATTTGATTTGTCCAATGTTGATGCCCTCGGTATTGTCATTCCACGTTCACAGTGATTTACCTCAATATTACCATTTTTTCAAAAACAATAATTTATTGGCTAATTTCCGATACCCCGCGAACGAATTGGCTCCATTAGGCAAATCCGGTTCAATAGAAAGGGCGGTATCTGGCGGCCTGTTATTCAAAATTCAATTATGCGAATAAGCCAGAAAATATTTGGTAAAATTTAGTTTTAGCCGTAAATCGAACCGCCTGTGGAATAACCTTTTGACGCGAGACTTTGTTTCATTGGCTTTCCACTCCATTGGCTAAATTATCCAATAAAAAATTACAACGCTTTCGTTGCATTACTCTCTGGCTCTAAACTTCGAATGTCCTGTTATGGCTCGCCACGCGAGCACACTTACAGCTACAACCATCATGAAATCTAAACTACTTATTCTCTGCTTGGTCTTTATTTGTCACCCACTGAACGATGTCTTGGCTGTTCAACAACCCAATGTGATTTTGATCATCTGCGATGACCTCAATGACTATGTTGAAGGCTTTGGTGGACACCCCCAAACTCAAACTCCCAATATCGCTCGCTTGAGTAAAACCGGCGTCACCTTCACTCAGGCTCACTGCAACATTCCAATTTGCGGACCTTCCCGGGCAAGTCTATTTACCGGAATTTATCCACATCATTCCAGTTGCTTCGGATTTACAAAATGGAGTGAGTACGAAGTTCTGAAGAATTCTCGAACAATCATGGACCACTTTCGGGCCAATGGCTACCTCACCCTCGGGACGGGAAAGTTAATGCACCATCTGGTTCCCAAGGAATGGAATCAATACGGCAACCCCGCCGACTATGGCCCTTTCGCGCTCACCGGCAGTGATCGCGTGGCCCATCCCGATGTCCCGGCACCCTATCGCGAGATCGGCGCCGTCGACGGTTCGTTCGGTCCTTTGGTCGACATTTCCGGACGCACCAACCAAGACGGAGTTCCATTTTCATGGCTCACCGGCGGCTGGGGAAAAACACGAACGCTTAACATCACTACTCAAGAAACTCGTGACCAAACTGCCGACGAACTCAATTCTCAATGGGCGGTGGATCGACTGAAAGAATTCGTCGAGAAACCGGGGGATCAACCTTTCTTCATGGGCGTCGGATTCATTCGCCCTCATACCCCGCTAGTCGTTCCCAAGCGTTTCTTCGACCGATTCCCGCTCGATTCCATTGAGCTGCCAGAAATTAAAAAAGGGGACATCGAGGATACATTCGCTCTTTCGATTCGTGGGAACGTAGCTACGCAAGAACCAAATTCACAACGAACCATGGACATGGGAAGTCGGCTGTATCAGGAACTCGTCGCGTCCTATGAGACTCGCGAAGAAGCACTCCAGCGATTCATTCAAGCCTATCTCGCCAGTGTTGCTTCGGTAGACGAATTGATTGGCAATATTATGGATGTCGTCGAACAAACTTCACTCGCCGATAACACGATCGTCATCGTGACGAGTGATCACGGGTGGGGCATGGGTGAGAAAGACTATCTTTACAAGAACTCACTGTGGCAGGAAAGCACGCGTATTCCGCTTGTCATTCGAGCACCTGGAATTTCCCAACCGGGGAGTGTTTCTGATCATCCGGTTTCACTCATTGATATCTATCCGACGTTGGTTGAATTGTGTGGCTTAACCGGTGAAACGATGAAGAATAATAAAGGCCGGCCACTCGATGGATTCAGTCTGAAACCATTTTTAGAAGACGCTCAAACCAAGGCTTGGGGCGGGCCTGAATCGGCGCTTACTGCACTTTATAAATGGCGAACCAAGTACAACCCTGCCAAAGAAAACTACTCTCTACGGTCGGACAACTATCGATACATTCGCTATGAAAATGGCAAAGAAGAGCTTTATCAAACCAAGTCAGATCCACATGAGTGGAACAATCTAGCAACCGACTCAAGTCACGCCTCTCCGCTCGCTGCACTTCGCAGTCAACTGATAAAACGGATTCCCAATGAAGAAGATTCGATTCCTAATCAGCCAGTTTTTAAACCGAAAAAACCCGTCCAACCAAAACCTCCCGTCAGAGGAAAATCGGCAACTGACAAAAAAACTGGCGAATATTGGAAAAATGAATATTTCAAAAAGCACCCGGACGCTGACACCAATGGAGACGGAGTCTTGTCTTGGCCTGAACGCAACGCTCATATTCCAAAAGCTGATTCTAACCCTGACGCGGGCGACCCAAAATCGAAATCAGCGGAGAACAAATCAGATTCTTCGCAGCCAGAAAAACCAATGTCGGACCTGCAATGGAAAGATCATTTCTTCAAACTACACCCCGTGGCAGACACCAATCAGGATGGAGATTTGAGCTGGTCCGAGTATAAAAAATTCAAAGCCGAGCTGGACAAAAAAAAGAGCGATTAGTAATTGCTACGTTCACCAGCATCGAAAGGCCCGCACTTCCGCATCCCGATTTCTAATACAATTGCATGCCCAGCTTCGAAAAAAAACAACTCAAACTTCTGAATGATCTGAACTTATGATCCCTTTGAATATCAATTTCTCTATCACATCCATTTGTGTGACGGTCGTTGTTGTGTGCGGCGGATTTAGCGCACCAACCGTAGCGGCCAACGAACCGCCTAACGTCATTTTATTTCTGATGGACGACATGGGGTATGGCGATTGCCGGTCCTACAACGCAGACAGCAAAGTCGCGCTTCCCAATCTGGAAAGACTAGCAACCGAAGGCATGCTTTTTACCGACGCCCACTCTCCATCGTCGGTTTGTGCGCCGACAAGATACAGCGTCCTAACAGGAAACTATCCCTATCGCGGCCGGCTAGAAAACGGCACCTGGATCTTTCATCAGCCTTCCCAGGTTCTCGACGGACAGCAAACCATCGGTGACTTGATGAAAAACGCGGGTTACCACACCGCGTTTTTAGGAAAGGTGCATCTCGGAGGGCAGGTGTTTAGTAAGAGCACCGGCGAGCCAATCTCGTGGAAATACGATTTTCGGGATATTGATTTTTCTCGACCTATTGAGAACAGCCCATTCAGTTTTGGGTTTGATTATGCCTACGAATTACCACAGGGAATTCAAGGGCCACCTTATCTGGCATTTGAAAATGGCCTCCTTGCCGGGAATCCCGAAGAGTTGAAAATCTGGGAAAAAGGAATCCATGGCAACTCGGTAATCTTGAAAACCGGGTTTGGATCTCCCGATTGGGATACCTCTCAAATAGGGCCAATCCTGACGGATAAAGCACTTCAGTTCATTGATCAACACGTTTCCGATAACCAGGCAACTGGTCGTCGAAAGCCGTTCTTCATGCACTATTGCACCGAGTCCTGCCATAAACCGCACACGCCTCCGGTGGAACTTGACGGAGTAAAAATCAAAGGCGCCTTTGGAGATTTTCACCTCGACATGTTATTCGAAGCAGACGTGACGCTCGGGAAAATGATAGATCGACTTCGTCAACACGGCGAACTAGACAACACACTGATTCTTTTTGCCAGTGACAATGGTGGGCTTTCAAGAGGCAAGCCGGAAGCTAAAAAACTGGGGCACGATTCATGCGGCGGACTTCGCGGCAGCAAAGCCTCGATCTGGGAGGGAGGCCATCGTATTCCCATGATCGTTAGATGGGGCGACGGCACACCAGTCGGATCAGTCATCGCGCCCGGAAGTCGTTCCGATGCCTTGGTCGGACTCCAGGACATTTATGCGACATTTGCCGACTTGACAGGGCAAGCAGTCGCACCCGACCAAGGGCTCGATAGCGAGTCTTTTCTCTCGGTACTAAGCGGCGACCAACCCGGTTCGATTCGAAAAACACTATTCGTCCAAGCCAACGCCGAACCTCGCTATGGGCAGCAACTCGCGAAAATGGTGCGGATGGGCGACTGGAAACTAATCACATCGCGCGAGCAGAAGCCTCTTCATTTATTTAATCTAGCCTCTGATTTGAAAGAAACGAACGATCTGTTGATGGACGAAACACAACAGACCAGAGTCCTTCAAATGCGTGCGGAATTAAAACGGATCGTGGAAAGCCAACGCAGCACAACGCCTTTGTCGGCTTCTGTTTTTGAGTCGCCTTCCTCGGCCACCCAGGCAAAGACTCTACAAAAACCAGACAATGCCAATCAGATTCACACCTCTGAATTATTTCAACCGAAACAGTCCTTGAAATCAAAAGTCAGCTCCCACTCTGCGGGGACAGTCAGGCGGGATGGAGATCAATGGATTATCCAAGGCAACTCCCCGCTATCCATTGAATTCGTTCCTGCCGAGGGAGAAAGGTGGGATGTTTCGAATTACCGTCTAGTCGGTGTCTCGCTCATTAATCAAGAATCGGGAGTAACGATCGTTGATGGCAAGCTGAACAACAGTAACGTGACGGGCTGGTCTCGGCATTGTGTCGGATTCGGAGTCGCTCCCTCGGGGGAAACTGCGATGCTGGGATTTGCATTTCCACAAGAAGAATCCACCTATCAAGGGCCGGCCATTTTTCGCGACCAACTGTCCAAGCCCAACGGTCACAGAATGCATTGGCGACGATTTTATCCTGCCGATGTGCGAACTTTAAAACTGGAAATTCAATCATCGACCGGCAAAATAAATCTTCGCGTCAGTGATCCTGTAGTTTGCTGGGAGGCCACGGAAGAACGCGATCTAGCCCTCCACGCGATGCCTTATTTAGACGAACTGGGACAAGTCAATTCGCTCGATTGGCCGGGTAAAATTAAACAGACCGAAGATCTCACCGCATCGCTTATTGAAGAATTGGAATCCGCGAAGCAAACTGCGAGTTCAAAAAATTGGAGCCGCTTTGGGGGCTGGAAAGAGGGGCCGAAGCGGAATTCAACTGGCCATTTTCGAACTGAAAAAGTGGATGGCCGATGGTGGTTGATCGACCCCGAAGGTTATCTTTTCTTTTCCGTTGGAGCCTGCCTTGCGGGAAATGAATCGGCCACACTGGCCACTGAAAAACGACGCGACGCTGGTTTTTTCGCATGGCTGCCCGATGAAAACCACAACCTTCGGTGGACCGGTCTTCAAAAGAATCAAGGTCGGGAATTCGTGAACTTTCCCGCCATGAATTACGCGCGCGCCTTGGGCCCCAATTGGAAAAAAATCAGTCGCGATGGAATCCACGACCGAATGCGGACTTGGGGGGTCAACACACTCGGCTCTTGGGGTAGCCAACCGTTACAACAAGACTCCAAAACTGCCTACACGCTGATTGCCTCGATCTGGTGGCAAACGAGGGAAAAACTTCCTTCGCCGTTTCGCGATGATTATGAATCCGACTTGCGGAAATGTCTTCAGAAATATACGTGGGCAAAAGACGATCCTTACTGTCTGGGGTTGTTTCTGGGAAATGAATTTGAATGGCCCGATCGGCTGACTCCCGCTATTTTTGAAATGTCCGATGACGAATCAACCAAACAATGGGTGCTCAAACAGCTGAAGGAAAAATATACTTCCCTTGATCAACTCAATCAGGCTTGGGAAACAAATCATGCTCATTGGGAAACAGTCCTGCATGCGGATCCAAGCAAGATTCCTGCAGGTGCTAGAAGCGATATCGAACCTTATTATCTCGATTTTGCTACCGCCTTTTTTGCCAAATCCAAAAAAGTAATTAACGAAATTTTACCGAACAAATTGTTTTTGGGCTGCCGCTGCCATCGGGGTCCCAATGTCCTCGGCCAGGCCGCTGCTGGCCAGGCCGATGTGTTTTCCGTCAACGTCTACGATTCTACCGTGCGCGCCTGGCAGATTCCCGGCAATGTAGACATGCCCATCCTCGCCGGAGAGTTCCATATCGGTGCGGTAGATCGAGGCGTTCCCAGTCCCGGCCTTACCTCGGCTTGGAACCAGCGGCAACGAGGATTAGCATTCAGTAACTACCTGTCGACGGCACTTGCGGATCCCCGATTTATCGGTATTCATTGGTTTCAGTGGATCGACCAATCCGCTGCCGGAAGAAAAGACCGCGAGAACCACCAGTGCGGGTTTATCGATGTGACCGGACGTGCTTACCCGGAATTCGTTCACTCCGTTGCCAATGCAACCGAGCATATGTACCAGGCCCGAACTGGCGATAATACGAATCGGCTGAAAATCTTGGCTCAACTCATTGCCAAACCGCTGCCAGTATCCAGTGAAAACAAGCCAAACCCCGTATCCTCCGAGTCGAGCGATACCTCACCCACAAAATCCAACAGCCCCAAGCCAGCGGAAATTCCGGCCGCAGAGCGAGACGGCGAGTACTGGAAAAATAAATTTTTTGAACGTTTCCCGAATGCCGATACCAACGGTGACGGTAAACTCTCTTGGCCCGAGCATCAAGCGCACAAACATAAAATCGAAGCCGAAAAAACTGATAAAAATAAATGACTTCTTAACAACCTGCCTTTTAACGTCTTTTAGAATTCCTATGAAATCGTTTTTCATTTTACCGACTGTATTCGCGATTCTTTCGTTCGTCCGAGGAGGGCTCTTTCTCGATGGACAAGAAATAGATTTTGAAAAAGAAATCGCGCCAATTTTTGCCGAACACTGCGCGCATTGCCACGGCGAAGAAGAGCAGGAATCCGGCATGAGGCTCGACCGTCGCGGGCTGATGCTCAAAGGAGGCGACTACGGCCAGAGAACGATCGTTCCAGGAGCGCCCGAGAAAAGTTATTTGCTCGATGTCATTAACCATACCGATGAAGGCATGGAAATGCCGCCCGACGAAGATAAAATCCCAGCCGCGCAAATTGAATTACTGACCCGCTGGATTGCCTCGGGCGCCAATTGGCCCGGGCAGATGAAAGCCGTCGAAGACGCAAAATCTGACCATTGGTCGTTTCAGCCCATCATCCGACCGCCAGTCCTCAAAATGACGCCCACGAATCCCGTCGACGCGTTTTTGACTCAAAAACTGGAGTCCAAGAATCTTCAGTTCTCTCAACCCGCGGATGCGGTTTCTTTGATTCGCCGCGCCTCAATCGTACTAACGGGGCTCGCGCCCACTCCCGAGCAAATTTCTAATTTCGCAAGAGAATTCAAATCTGATCCTGACTCTGCCTACGCAAAACTCGTAGACCAATTGTTGGCCTCACCCCATTTTGGAGAGCGCTGGGCTCAACACTGGCTGGACGTGATCCGCTGGGCTGAGACAAACGGATCCGAAAGCAATCTCTACCGAAAGAACGCTTGGATTTACCGAGACTATGTGATTCGTTGTTTCAACGAAAACAAACCCTACGACCAGTTTCTTCGGGAACAAATCGCGGGGGATACAATGGGCGTCGGGGAAGCCACGGGCTATCTTGTTTCCGGTCCTCACGTTCCCGTTGCAACCGTCGGACAGGAACCAACCGCCCGACGCCAAGCTCGCGCCGATCGGATGGATGAAATTCTACAAACGGTCGGCGCATCAGCACTCGGCATGACGGTCGGATGTGCGAGATGTCACAACCATAAATTCGATCCGATTTCGATCACCGATTATTACGCGATGACGGCGGTCTTTCAGGATATTGAATTTGGAAGTCGATTTCCCGAACTCGGTGAAAATCACCCGCGGCGAAAACGCGGGCAAGAGATTTATAAATTAATCAGCCAACAGCGGGAAAAACTAAAGGAAACCAAATTCTGGGAAGAAGACTGGATCGGCTATCGGGAAATGCATTTCCCATCCACAAAAACTCAGTCCGTCAGAATTTCATTTCAATGGGGAGGCGCAAGGCTGGATGAGCTCGAGATTCTCGGGCCAGTCCAGTGGAGTAAAAACCTCGCGTTGGCGTCCGCCGGAACCAAAACCAATGCACCGAAAAAGTTTGCCCAACCTCGCGGAGAACTATGGAAAATCAACGACGGAAAATATGGTACCGAGGGCTGGGCTGCCAAATCTCCAAAAGGTAGCAAAGAAAAACCGTGGGTCCAATTCACTTTCGACAAACCTCAATTCGTTAATCGCGTTCGTGTCAGCACCAATCGCCAGGATTTTATGCAGACCGATTACTTGGTAAACATCAACAAGTTCAACCTTGGCCCCTTTGACGTCGAAGTCCTTAACGACGAGGGCAAGTGGGAAAAAGTCTACATCGCCAATCAAGTGAAACAACTCAATAACGACGAAATACACGTCGCTACCACGAGTCGAATTAAACAACTTATCCTCGAGCTGAACGATGAGGGGCCAAAGCCAAGTTTCGTTGCTAAACTTGTCCAGCCCTCCAAAACTTTCGTCCTTTCTCGAGGCAGCCCCGAAAATCCCCGAGACGAAGTGTTCGCCTCCGGCCTGACCGAAATCGATGGCGACCTCAACCTCCCGCCCGAGGCGACCGGTAAACAACGGCGGCAGGCATTCGCACATTGGCTTACCTCCCCCGACCAACCATTAACTGCACGCGTTGCCGTGAATCGAATCTGGCACCACATTTTCGGCCAAGGAATTGTGGCAACCACCAGTGACTTTGGAGCGGCCGGGGCGAGACCGACTCACCCCGAATTACTAGACTGGCTGGCCAGCGAATTGATCGATCCGACCGTCAATTCAACCGGTCAAGCATTGACGAATTCAACCGAAGAACCTTGGTCAGTGAAACGCATGATTCGCCTGTTGGTCATGTCGGATGCCTTCCGTCAATCCAGTTCTCCGCGAGCCGACGGTCTTGCCCGAGACGCAGGATCGGCATTGTTGTGGCGCTTCCCACCACGACGGATGACTGCAGAGGCCATCCGAGATTCCATTGTCCAGGCCTCCGGTTCACTCGACTCCTCGATTGGCGGAAAAAGCTATCGAATTCACAACATCAAAAAACGCTACGCCCAATGGGAAGTCACCGACAACTACAGTGAAAAAACGTGGCGACGGATGATCTATCAGGAACGCATGCGACGTGTCGATGACCGAATGTTCACCGCGTTTGATTTTCCCGATTGCGGTCAGGTTCGCCCTCAGCGCCCCGTCTCCACGACACCGCTTCAAGCGCTCAATCTATTGAACAGCAATTTCGTAATCGAGCAATCAAAATTGATTGCACAGCGAGCAATGAAAGACTCCGACAATCAACCGGTAGCCGCTGTGAATCGTTGCTTTGAATTACTGCTTGGCCGAGCTCCCGATGCAGTCGAAAAGAAAGCGTGTCTGGCCTTGGCTGAAGAACAAAGTTTGGCCCTTGTTTGTCGCGCTCTGTTAAATTCGAACGAGTTCGCTTTTTTGCCGTAATCAACAAGTGCCCTCCGCGTCCTAAGTTCCCCTGAAATGAAAGCATCCACCTCAGGTCTGTAATGAGCAACCCCGAAAAAATATCTTTCCATGGACGCAAGCTACTCGACCGGCGCAATTTCCTGCACACCGCAGGACTTTCCACTGCCGGAATTGCGCTGACCAGCATGCTGGCGGCCGACGGCCTACTCGCTGACGATAAACCACTCACCGCTGGTGGCAAGGTACCGATTCGTCCGGGAATCGACCCGAATAATCCGTATGCCGCGCGACCCTCTCACTTTGAAATGCCCGCTAAACAGGTACTGGTCATTTATTGCCCCGGCGCCGTCAGTCACGTCGATACATTTGATTACAAGCCAGCGCTTACCAAGCTACACGGCCAAAAACCGCCGGGACTTCCAACGGTTACTTTTGAAGGGCCAAGTGGTAACATCGCCAAACCTTTTTGGGATTTCAAGCCGCGCGGCGAGACCGGAAAAATGGTCTCAGATTTGCTGCCCAACTTAGCCCAACAGGTCGACGATTTCTGTTTTTTCCATGCCCTCTCAACCGATACCAGCGCTCATCCTCAGGGTGAAAACTTCGTTAACACAGGCTTCACAATGGAAGGCTTCCCTTCCTTTGGCGCGTGGATAACTTATGCACTAGGTACAGAAAACCAAGAACTTCCAGCGTTTGTGGCGATCAATGATCCCCGCGGGCTGGCCCGCAGCGGAAAAAATAATTTCGGGAACGGATTTTTACCGGCGGCGTT
This sequence comes from Mariniblastus sp., assembly GCA_028823415.1. GTDB lineage: Bacteria > Planctomycetota > Planctomycetia > Pirellulales > Pirellulaceae > Mariniblastus. The sequence continues at coordinate 42,654 of JAPKBL010000004.1, read as the reverse complement.
TCAGGGTACAGACTTCACTGCTAAAAACCCTCCCTACAATTTACAACGACCGGCCGGCATGTCCCCGCAGGCCGACGCAAGTACTATCAATTTGCTTCAGCGATTGAACGCACGTCACCTGGAGAAATATCCGGGCGACGCCGATCTTGCCGGACGAATTGCCAGTTATGAATTAGCAGGGAAAATGCAAACTTCGGTGCCCGACGTCATGGATCTTGCCGGCGAAACCAAGTCGACGCTCAAAGCCTATGGTGTCGAAGGGGGAAGTCAACTGCGTGGCGATTACGCTAAAAACTGCCTCTTAGCTCGCCGCCTCCTCGAAAAAGGTGTTCGTGTTGTCCAATTGTTTAATGGAAGCGATCCAGCCGGAGGCAATGGAATTACGAATTGGGATTCCCACTCCAACATTGCCGACACGCACGCCATGCAGGCAGAAATCATGGACCAACCGACGGCCGCACTCATTGCAGATCTTAAACAACGAGGAATGCTGGAACACACCTTAGTTGTATGGGCCACTGAATTTGGTCGCATGCCATTTTTGCAAGCGAACGGTTCGGGGCGGGATCACAACCCGGGTGCGTTCACCTGCTTTATGGCCGGGGCAGGCGTGAAGCGAGGTTTCAGCTATGGTGAAAGTGACGAATTTGGATTCAAAGCAGCTGTCAATAAAACCAGCGTTTATGATTTTAATGCGACACTGCTACATTTGATGGGACTCGATCACGAACGTCTTACGTATTATCACAACGGACTGGAACGACGACTAACCAATGTCCATGGCCATGTTATCAAAGACGTCCTAGCCTAATATAGAAATTACAGCGAATCGGATTAGCCGCGATCGTGGACTCTCTTATTAACCCACGTCGCTGCAAATCAGATTGCCCCATTCGATCTCGCTACTTCGCATCTTTCACGCGAACCAATTTCATGATCCGGCCGGAAACGTTCCAATCCTGAACGTAAAGATTGCCCTCTGCATCCCAATGAGATCCATGGGTTCCGTTAAATATGCCCTCGATCCATTTGTCTTGTGGGACATTAAAATTGACCCTCGTTTTCGGGTCCGAATTGTGCCCAAGCACCGCCATGATTGTATTGCTCTTGTCGAGAATGACCAATCTCCCGTGAAGATCGGGTACCGAAACGTAGTCACCCTGAATCGAAACCGATGTTGGCATTCCGAGTCCGGTAATCACCTCCTCAAGGAAATTTCCGTCGAGATCATAATGGAGCAACCGCCCTTTGGGTTGGTGGTTTCGGTCGCAGATTAATAGCCGTGGCGGGTCGTACCTAGTATCTAGCGTCATCCCGTGAGCTGTATTGAACTGTTTCATTCCGTTGCCTTTTTCACCGAAATGCATCAAGTAATTCCCGTCCTTGTCGAACTTGAAAATATGATTACTTGCGTAGCCGTTCGAAAGGAAAATATCTCCGTTAGGTGCCACGGTGATTGCCGTCGGATTAAATTTTTTCAATTCCAGACCCGAAGCCTCCGGAAACGGCAGCCGCATCACAATTTCGCCGGTCTTTACATTGAACTTGATTCCCTCAGCGTCATTATTACGGGCGCCATAAATAAATTCGTTTTCACCCTCGGATCGAATTTCCAGATCATGCAAATTGGAAAAATCCTTGCCGAGATAAGAATGAACAACTTTTCCGTCGGGAGAAAAAACAACCACGCCTTTCTTAGCACTGGTATAAATATTCCCTGACTTATCAACCACAACACCGCCATGGGTTGGCCCCAACGCTGAGGCACCATCGGGGCGCAATCCCCAGCCGGGAACGGTATCAAACGTCATCATGCCGCAGCCCATTCGAACCGACTTTCCATTCTCCTGAGAGAACACCGGCAAGGTCAAAAACATCGCGAATACGATCGCAACAAAAAACGAACAACATCTCATAGTCTTAATTCCTGAAATGATTTCTAGGGTTGGTTTGACGAGCACCTTAGACATGATAACCCATGATTACGCTGGCGTCTCGTCCGAAACAAATCCAGCGAAGATTGAAGTGAATTACCAGGTCCTGGGCGCGCTACCGCGGTGCAATAATTTCGCTGATATCAATCAAGTGGATTTGACGACCACCGCCTGCGTGAGGCGAGTCAATCGCGACTGTCTTGCCGTCATTGCTGCAACGAGGATGAGTGTCGCATCGCCACTCCCCTCGATAATCAGGCGGCGAGTGAAATGCTCCGAGGTCAACGCGCTGCCCCGAAGGAACATGAAATAGATAGGGCACTTGCTCTCGTTTTCCACGACTCGGATACGTGTCGTTCAAAATCCACGCCTGCTCGGTATTGGGCACGTAAGTGTTGTGGCCATTCTCATTCATTACACCTTCACCCACTAATGCCATGTCCGGTGTCCGATCCCGGAGCAGATAAAACCCGGCTTGTTTATTTTTGGGGCGAGTCCAGGCACAAATGTGTTGCGGGTCTTTCCAAATGAAATGAGATGTATTCCCGGAAGGATCGAGATTGTATCGATCGGAACCATCGATAGCGATGGTGAACATTCGGGTTGTAAAACCTCCTGACGGCTGAGGATTTTTCGCATCGCCGTTATCTTTTTTCCATCGATGGAGAACGATGAAACGAGAACTGTCCGGGCTAATCAACAGGTGGTTAAAATAATTCCATTGATCAGTCAACGAACTACCCTGATGTTTGATTCTCGCAGCCTCGGCAAGTGAGAATATAAGTTGCGACTCCCCAGTGTCCATGTTCATCCGCCACACTCCCGATTCTTCAGGAGCACGTTCCGATGCAGTCGGATCGGTTAAGCCCACGTAGCCATAGCCCGCCCGCATTCGTTGTATCCGAGAAAAGTCGGTCGTGATTGCCCATCTGCCATCCTGACTTAACGAATAAATGGGTCGCGGCAATGTGCGAACCTTGTTGGTTGTGACGTCCATAACTCGGCAAACATGCCGATCGCCGTCACGATCATTCCAGACCACTTCTGATTTTGAATTTGGCCGCCACTGAAGCATGCAGCCTTGCTGCCATCCCCAAGCATGACTTTCCCCCAAATGAATCCACCGATCATTTTCCTCGGTGTCCACCATCCCAATTTGAATCGCATCGGTCGCCCGAGGAGTTCGATGCTCAAAATTGACTTCGTTAGAAAGCACAAAACGGTTGGATTGATCAAATTCAAGTTTGTCGTAATAACCAAACCAGTGGTGCCCCGGTCCGCGGGTGATCTTGCGAAGAGGGGGGTAATCTCGATGCGTCGTGAACCGCTCCAACTTACGGCCGCCAAACACCCCGGGTAAAAAAATAGCCGCAGATGCTTTGATCGCCTGCCGCCTCGAAACTCGTTTTGAAGTCATCTTTTTCCCGATCACTCGCAATGGAACCAAAACTTCAATGATTTTAATCCAATCTTCCCGTTTTCGAAATCAATCGGCCGTCTAAAGGGAACCGTTTTCATTCCGAATATAAACACATCTCAACCTCTCCCGCCCGACAGTTTAATGCATCCCCACGTTCTCAGCCGCTTTCCTCAGTTTCAAACACTTGGCCGTTCTCTGGTCGACGTTGCCATTTTGCATCATTTGGACCAACGCACACACTCTGTCAAACGCAAAGGAATCTCAATTCCTCCGTTTTACCCGAAAAAACGCGCAGCTTCGGGAAGATAAGCTACGGTTCTACATGCCATTTTCAGGAAATTCCAATATGCCGACTACGTCCTCCCCGCCATCTATTTCAACGTTAAAGAATGAAACGGTCATCCCGCGCCGACAACCCGATCATCCCGACACCTTGACGGTTCGCTGGATTGAATCTGTCGAAGAACTGGAATCACTAAAGCAACCGTGGAATCGCCTCGCCGAGAGATCGCTATATACTAATGCGTCGTTCGAATCAAATTTCCTAATTCCGGCCATGCGACATTTTGGGAACTCAAAGGTCAAGGTCTTAGTTGCAGAAGGGTCGAACAGCCCTCTCGAAAACGATTCCAAAACAATCTACGGATTGATGCCTTTGATCCAAAAGTCGTTTTACCATCTACCGATCAGGTGCCTCGAAATCTGGTCCCACGATCAAAGCTTCGATCACACACCTCTGCTCTGCAGGGTGCACGGCGGGGAAGCGCTCGAAGCCATGTTAGATTTTATAGCCAAAGAAAAATTTGGCCTGCTAAGCCTCGACACAGTTTCTGGAGAACCGGAATTCCAAGGGCTCATCGATGATTTGATTCAGCATCCGGCTAGGTCTCGATTTCAACGCGATCAATTCTCCCGAGCTGCCTTTCGCCCAGTCGTGCCCCTAGAAGATTACAAAAAACAGTTTGTATCCAAAAGCGTCAAAAAGAACTATGGCCGACTCAGTCGTCGGCTAGCTGAATTAGGGGACGTTCAACTGAAACAATCGGATGCGTTCTCCGATTACGAACAACTGACTCACCAGTTTCTTGCGATGGAAGCTTCGGGTTGGAAAGTCGAAGCGGGAACCGCACTCGCCTGCCAACCGGCCACGCAAGCATTTTATCGCGAGCTGATCCAATCCGCTGCCACCGATGGAAAAGCCCGTTTTCTGTCGCTTACTTTAGACGACAAACCGATCGCAATGCTCTCCGATCTACGTTCAGGTCAGAACATATATTCATTCAAGACGGCTTTTGATGAGAACTACTCACCATTTTCGCCCGGCCTACAAATTGAAATAGGCAACATTGAATCGATGCACCAAGGCGAAATTCAATTAGCCGATTCCTGTACAGCATCTGACAATTCAACGATCAATCGAATTTGGGGTCAACGCCTTGAATTCCAGAGTCTTGTAATCGGATTGCGACCGGGCATTTCAAATTGGGCCACGCGAATCATGCCGAGCCTCCAAACCGCCGCCCACAAAATGAAAAACTTGCGATCAAAAAAATAGCCTCCTGGCTACCCAGCAGAATCATCCACGACATTCCAGAAATCAGAACATGATCAAAAAGATTACACTTCCCGCCGGAACGACGTTTCAATCTGACATGGTTCGCATCGATCCGACCACTTTCGAAAATCACGTCGACGCCCAGCCGTTCGCGATCCAGCACCAGCTCCAACAACATCCACTTTTTCAGCTGGAAAATCTAATTGAACTGTCAAAACGACTGCCCCGAAAACAAAGGGAATACGTATTCAGTAAACAGGAATTTGGAACCCACGAAGATCTTGAGCACTATAAACATGCGGCCGATAATGACGAACTCTCGACTGACGAATTGATCCAGGCTATTGAGCACCAAAACATCGTTATCGTGCTTCGTAATGTTGAATCCGACTCGGTCTACGGACAGTTTGTAAATGAGTGCCTTGATTCTCTTGGCGAGTTTGTGGAACCGGTGACCGGAAAAATCAGCGGACGTGAAAGTTTTATTTTCATCAGTCCTCCGCAGGCGTATACGCCCTATCACTATGATCCAGAGCAGAATTTCTTCATGCAAATTCGCGGCAAAAAGCAAATGGCGATCTACGACGTCAACAACCGTGACGTTCTTCCCGAAGAGGCCCTAGAAGGCTTTTATAACGAAGGACAGCGAATCACCAACTGTAGCGAGTCGCTGTTTGAGCAATATCAGCTTTTTGAAATGAATCCGGGAGATGGTGTTTACGTTCCAGTAACGGCTCCTCACTGGGTGCGCACCCTCGATGAGATCTCCATTTCCGTCAGTATCAATTTTCGCACGCCCAGCTCGATTCGCCGCGATCGTGTTTATCGGATGAACCGCATGCTTCGCAAAGCCGGCCTCCGACCACGCCCCGTCAGCCAGCAAGCCAACACTTGGTCAGAATTGACCAAATCTGCCTTACTTGGCGCCCCGGCGACGATGAAAAATCTCGTCCGCAGATAATCGATCGGCTATGGTTCGATAAAATTAGAGAACGCGAACTGATTCTTCGTTCCGCTATTTTAATTGAGATTAATTAAAACTAAAATTGACGACTTACGTTGCCGCAATCTAACGCGCAATGAGGTATCGAATTTTTCGGAATTGAACACCATGCTCCTGCTCTCTGACTTTCAAAAGTTATTTCTTGGCGGCTGTCTTTTTTTTCTTATCACTCATGAATGCGTGATTTCAGCGCAAGACTCTGAAGAACAAGCCGCGACTTCAAAACCCATCAAACAGTTAATACTCCCCGGCGAGTCGTTCCTGATCGACCAGCGCCCAGCGTTTATCATGTGGCCAGAAGAATCGAAACGCCAGACCCCGCAACCGTGGGTCTTGTATTCGCCCACCCTTCCACGTTATCCCGATCAACACGAAAAATGGATCCACGAGCAATTCCTTAACGCCGGCGTCGCCGTTGCCGGAATCGATGTTGGCGAAGCCTATGGAAGTCCTGCCAGCCAAAAACATTTTTCATCACTCTACAAAGAGCTCACCGAAAATAGAGGTTTTGCAAAACGAACATGCCTTCTTGGACGAAGTCGCGGTGGGCTATGGTCGAGCAGTTGGGCGATCAGTCATCCGGAACGAGTTTCCGGTCTCGCCGGCATCTATCCGGTGTTTGATCTCACCACCTACCCGGGTCTTAAAAAAGCGGCCGCCGCCTACGGACTTACCGAGTCCGAATTGTCTAATTCTCTGCATCAGCACAACCCCATTGCAAAAATTGACAAGCTCGCCAAGGCTGGCATTCCTGTTTTTATTATTCATGGAAAGGCCGACAAGGTTGTCCCTCTCAAAGAAAATTCAGCTGAATTAGTAAATCGCTACAAGGAACTTGGTCAGGGGAAATTAGTCGATCTCGTTGTCGTCGAAGGCCAAGGACACAATCTGTGGCAAGGTTTTTTTCACTCCCAACCACTTGTGAATTTTGCAATTGAACGCGCCCGAGCGGGGGCAAAAAATGACTTTTCATTTTCGCCCAACCAAACCAAACTGCCCGTCGCTCCTCCAGAAGATTCAATCGTACTACTGAGTCCAACTGAGAACCTATTTCTCGGTCGTGAGGGAACCGAATCCGATTGGCCCGACGAAAATGGTGTGGTGACCTCAACACGCGGCGGATCCAACATGAACCACCTCGTTTCTCAATACCATTTTCGAGACGCTGATATCCATGTTGAATTTATGCTTCCTCCAAAAGGCTCTGGTAATAGCGGCATCTACATTCACGGCAATTACGAACTCCAAATTATTAACACGCATGGCAAAGATGAAATCACCATGAATGATATGGGCGCACTTTATGGATTCAGCAAGGCACTCGTTAATGCCGCGCGTCCACCTGGCGAATGGCAGGTTTATGACATTCGTTATCGAGCACCGAGACGAGATAAAAAAGGCAATATCATTAAGCCTGGATCAGTCACTGCTTTTCTAAATGGCCAAAAAGTTCAAGATGAGACGAAATTTGAAGAAGCTCGCTCTTCATTTCACCCTTACCGACACGGGGTAACGAACTATCTGAAAGAAATTGGCAAGCAGCAAAAAAAGACAATGACTGGTCCTGTCTTTCTTCAGGATCACAACAACGCAGTTAAGTTTCGAAACGTTTGGCTTGTCCCACTGGATGATCAATCGCGGCTTTACCAAGCGGACTAATTGCTTTCCGACGATGTCACTTATCAACGTCGCTTCGCTGGCCGTGAAATATTTCTGCACGGCCAAAATACTTGAAACTCAACAGCCAACTGCTTTCCGGCAATAATTAATTTTTAGAATTTCCTCAAGCTTCCATGCACCAAGAGGAAAACAACCCATCACTTGCCACCCGTCAATCACAATTGCTTTTGGAAAAATTGAAATGAAATAAATTGGAATTCTAATTTTATTGGCTAGCGGGTTTGCTACCATCGCCATTGCTGATGAATGGGTCGATGGGAGTGGAAAACACTTTGAGGCCGCACTTGCCAAACCCAACGCGTGTGCCTGTTTGAGCGTCCGTTTTGTTATATTGCGAAATAGACGTAAATCGCAATCACCAACATGATCAACGCCGCTCCCACATAAGGTGCTGGCTTCCAGGGTGTCAAATCAACGAGCCCCGCATCCACTTGAACGTAGGGTTCGGCTCGCTTCATCCCTGCGGCGCTGAGCACGAGTTGCAGAACAATTAACAAGACAAATACTGCGCCCATGTAATGAAATGGAGAACCGAAATATCCCATCAACCATCCGGCGGTTTCCGTTTCCTTGACCTCGCCGGTAAAGAAAGTCCCGATGACCATGAGCCCCAATCCCACCAGTAACGTGATCAAAGCCGATTTCCCGTCGGCGTAGCGATTAAACATTCCAATCATAATGATGGCGAGGAGCGGGATAAAATAAACACCGTTGAGAGTTTGAAAGAATCCAAAAACACTCTCGCGGCCATAGAAAATATTTGGCGCTGCGACCACCGCAAATACGGCAACCACAAAACTGCATACCTGGCCCGAACGAACAACTGTTTTTGTTGAAGCCTGAGGATTCAGATACTGCTTGTAGACATCCAGTGAAAATAACGTCGCGGCTGAGTTTAGCACCGAGTTAAACGTAGACAGGATTGACCCGACCACAACAGCCGCAAAGAATCCCAACAACCATTCGGGAAGCACTCGGGTAACCAATGCCCCGTAGGCTCGATCAGCTATCCAGTTTCCCTTTTCATTGGTTCCAACGGCTGCCATCATCTCAGCATCCTGAGCGCCAATCACCAAATAGGCAGCCATGATTCCTGGCAAAATAAGCACCAACGGTGCTAAGATCTTAAAAAACGCAGCTAATAGAACACCCTTTTGGCCTTCGGCTAAATTTTTCGCGCCAAACGTTCTTTGAATAATCTGCTGATTGGTGCACCAATAGAAAAAATTCAACAACAGCACGCCGGTAAACAGAGTTGGCCAATGCGTCCCTTCGTCTGCTTTTCCAAGCGATTGAAATGCATCTGTATCGGCCAACTTAATTTTTTCAAACGCTCCCATAAATCCGCCTTCATCACCGGCGACAACACGCAGTGAGAAGAACGTGATCATCAAACCGCCAACCAACAATCCTGCCCCGTTGAAAGTATCCGAGACTGCAATCGCCCGCATTCCACCCCAAATCGCATAGCCTCCTCCAAGTACCGCGATAAATGTGATTACGGCCCAGATCGTTTGCAACTCGGTAAAACCAAAAACCGCCTCTAAGCCCAACATGCCGTTGAGCCCTCTCGCTCCGAGATACAAAACAAATGGTAATAAAATCAACATGTAGGCAACGATAAAAATACCCGCGGTGATCGCCCGGACAGATGAGTCGTATCGCTCTTCAAGAAACTGAGGAATCGTTGCGATCCCAGACTTGAGATACCTCGGAAGAAAAACCAGCGCGAGCACCACCAGCGACATGCCGGCCACGACTTCCCAGCACATGACCGAAAGCCCTTCGTTGAATGAACCGGCATTAAGCCCGATCAACTGCTCAGTCGATAAATTCGTCAACAATAGCGAGCCGGCAATGAAAATTCCGGTCAGGCTTCGACCTGCCAGAAAATAACCTTCGTCGGTATCCAGATTCGTGCCGCGGGTTACCCACCAAGTCAAAACAATGACAAGGGTCGTAAAAAAGAGGAAGGTAATAATAATGGTCATAACTTAACCCGGCGCTACGAGAAGGGAATTCAAAAATCAGCGACGGCAATCCTAACACATATCATCCACACGGTTCACCCTTTGAACCAACCTTCTCAAATTGACACGTCAGCCCCCTTCTCTGCTCGATTACTCGACCAACCGTAAGCTTAAGCCTGCTTCAATTCACGCATTACCTTTTGAATCAATTTCTTGGTCGCATTAATTCCCTCAACTGGATCGACGCCATGGCCTTCAAATTCGATTCCTATGTACCCTCGAAATCCAGCAGCCTTAGCAATTTTCAACATCTTTCGATAGTCAACATTTTCTTCATCACCGTTGTTATCAAATGATTTTGATTTAGCGCAAAGAATTTTCGCCCAGGGCATCATCTCCGTGACTCCCTGGTAGGGATCGTATTCCTTGAAATTTTGAAAATCAGGTAGGGTTCCACAATTTGCCAGATCAACTTTTTTCATCACATCCGCAAGCCAAGCACCGTTCCCAGAATGGTTCCCATGGTTTTCAACGAGGATGCCCATTTCATATTCATCCGCGACCTTACAAAGTGATCGCAGGCCAGCGACCGCAAATCCTTTTTGCTTTTCCGCATTGCCCTGATGCCGAGTATCAACCCGAATATATTGTCCACCGAGTACCCGGGTCGCCTCCAACCAAGGTCGATAACCCTCGACCGCTAATTTTCGGATTTTCCCATCCGGTGAATCAACCGCGTTTTTGCTTCGACACAACATCATTGTATTGACCGCACCCAAATCGTCACAGCGTTTCCTAAGCTGTTTAAAAAACGAAGCGTTTTTTACCTTGTCTTCGATGTGGCCATTAAAATATTCCAGCGCCTTGATTCCGGTACCTTCGACGACCGTCTTGGGAAAATCAAGAATATTCATCTCGCCCGATCGGAGTTGGCGGCTAAATGAATACTGTTGCACTGCCAGCGTCAGCCACTCCGCCACAGCCATGCTCGGGAAATTTAAAATCTTACACTGCGCTGGCAGCCGCGACGAAGCGAGCCATGTAACGCTCGAAACCACACCCAACTTTAAAACACTTCGACGATCCATTTCTTCCCCTTTTAAGATAAACTTTATTTTGCTGATTCAATGTGGCATCCGTTCCCGACCATTGCAAATCGAATTCCACAATCTCGCTACCTCCGACCACTTGCCGTTACCAAGCGAATCCGTGTTTTAACGGCCTAATACAACATTAAAATGGCCCCAAAACTTTCGATCAAATCCAGCCTCCGGCTCTTCGCCAAGTCGAACAATCACTAGCTGAAAACTGGGCACAACATATAATTTTCGACCTAGAGCACCGAGGCCAGCAACCATATCTTCGGGGGCGTTCGGGTTTAGAGGGCCTGCCCGGCGACGACCGGCCCGAAGTGCATGTGACTGTCCGTTAAGCCACCATAAGTATCCGTAGCTTGGATTGAGCCGTTGCGATGATTGAAGCATATGTCGAACATAATCTTTGTCCTGGATCACAGCGCGATCCTTCCAGTCGCCGTTGGCAGAAACAAGTAATCCCAGCCTCGCTAAATCCCGAGCCGACGTGACCCAGCCGTGGCGGTTAGTCTTGGGGTCAGACTTTGCGAACCGGCGTACTTTCCAAACCGAATTTTTCATCTGCAGCGGCGACAGCCACTGTTCCGTTAGTTCATTGCGATTGAGGCCGGCGGCAGACTCAAGCACATTTACAATTCGCGAATAAGCATTGGTGTTGTATTTCCACTTCCTTTCCGGCTTCGATCGAAATTCCAATTGATCGCTCAAACCTGATGACATTGAAATCAGATGTTCCAACGTTATTTCGGCCTCCGCCAACACGGGCGCATTGGACCAGCCGCTTCCAAGATGTTTCGTTACTGAATCGGTAAGCTCGACTAGTTCTTTATCTAACGCTATTCCCAACAACACCGCCGCTAAACTCTTCTGCACCGAGGCCACATCTTCCAGGGCATGTCCCCGTTCATCCTCCCCGTACACCATTGTCTGATACTTTCGCGAACCGACCAGGTCCCAATATTGCTCAGCCACGATCCGCCCGCGCCACAAGATAACCAGTGCCGATGATTTTTGCTCACCCACATACTTCAACGTACTTTTTAACGCCACTTCATCCCATTTCGCCGCTGCCGGTGTCAATCGCTCCCAGTCCTGATCGCTATTTGGAAAAAACAGATCTTGAGCACCAGACCGCCCCTTCGCGCCCAGCTCCTGAGCGCCGACGCGAAAATTAATCGAAATTAAAAATAGCCCAACCAACAAATAAACTCGCCAGCAGACAAGACAGCGATGGCAATATTTGAAATTTATCTTCATTCTATTTATTAATTTTGGCAGGTTTTATCAATCATCTCGTTGTTCAATTTTAGTCGCCCATTGAATCTCCGCTCAAGTAATGGGAAGCGATTTTTCATAATCACAATATTTTTTAAACCTGATCTCCGCGTAGCTAGTAACAAAGAACTTCGGGATTGCTCGCTAACACCCGATCTAAATTTTGGTATTCTGGCTCTCAACACAGGCTGTTTTTTTTTATTCCATTGCATTTGCCATTTGGAAATGGAAAATAGAGCAATTCCTTAAAATCCACTTTCGCTGAGTCGATCATGAAATTCAAGTTGTTGTTATTGTTTATTTGCTGGGGAATCGCCACGCCTGCATTTGGCCAAATTCTTCCCGACTACGATTTAGCGGGGGCGAGCAAGCCGAAACCGGATCTTTCGTTTCGCAAAGAAAATCAATACAAGCGCGTCCATCAGTCGTCCTTGCGGCTTATTCTTCGAGGCCAACTCGATAAGACACAAACCTTTTTAGAGCAGTACCTGACCGAACACCCTGGCGACGCGGAAACACTTTACATGCTCGGGATCCTTCACGGTCAACGAAGTCAATTAGCTAAATCCGAGGACTACATGAAGCGCGCGATCGCGGCTGGCCTTCCCGAAGGACGACTCATCGCCGGGCCGCGGGAAATGCTAAAACCGCTGGCCGACTCGGCGCTCATGAAAACGCTGGCGGCTCAATATGCCCACGAACCAATTCATGGACCACTCGTTGGGAATGTAACCGACTCCACCGCTTCGTTTTGGGTTCGGACTGGCAAACCATCGAATGTTAACGTGCTAATTACCAACCCTGATTCTGGAAAAAAAGTCGGCTACAGTGACGATGTTAAATCGCTCACGAGCGAAGACTTTACCGCTGTTGTTGACGTCTCCCAATTGAAACCGAATCATGAGTATCAATATTCCGTCCTGATCGACGGCCAACCTGGCGAGAAAAAATACTCGTTTCGGACGTTACCACCCAAAGCACAGCCGTCGAAATTCGTCATCGCCTTCGGCGGCGGGGCGGGTTACGTACCTGAAAACGAACGAATGTGGAATACGATCGGCGCATTTGATCCTCAAGCAATCCTCTTGCTTGGCGACAATGTTTATATCGATGACCCTGAATCTGTCATCATGCAACAGTACACTTACCAGCGACGCCAATCTCGTCCCGAATGGAGAAAACTAACCGCCAGATCACCCGTTTTCACGATTTGGGATGATCACGATTTCAGCACCAATGACAGTTGGGGAGGCGCTGACATCGACGCACCTTTTTGGAAAAAAGACTGGGTCTTTCCAATTTTTCGTCAGAACTGGGCCAATCCCGGATACGGCGGCGGGGATCAACAGCCGGGTTGTTGGTACTCGTTTTCTATCGCCGACGTCGATTTTATTATGCTCGACTGCCGCTATTATCGAACCTCGCCAAAAACTAAACCTCGCTCCATGCTCGGTGAGGTACAAAAGAAATGGCTAAAGAAACAACTCCAAAAATCTACCGGGACCTTCAAGGTCATTTGTTCTTCGGTCCCGTTTGATTTCCGCACCAAAGGAGATAGTAAAGACACGTGGAACGGGTACAAAAAGGAACACGAAGAGTTATTGAGTTTTATCGAATCAAACAAAATCGAAGGAGTTGTATTGGTATCTGCTGACCGACATCGATCTGATGCTTGGAAGATTGAACGCCCTAATGGATATGATCTTTATGAATTCAATTCCTCTCGCCTAACCAATCAACACGTTCATCCAACCATGGAGAAAGCCGGAGCTATTTTTAGCTACAATAAGCCGCAATCCTTCGGGTTGGTCACTTTCGACACGACGCTTAATGATCCGCAAGTAACCTACGAAATAGTCAACATTGATGGGGAAAAACCACACTCGATCACGGTCAAACGAAGCGAGCTGAAGTAATTTCAACGGCGACTGACATACTTGATCGCGTCTAGAATCACTTTCCCCTGACCCTTGGTTGACTCAAAGTGCGGACTGATCGCGAGCACACGTCCTTTTCCAAACTGAGACACCACAACCGCCGGCGCGTTCACCATCGTGTTTTTTTGGGCTTCGTAAATACCATTTTCAGTTCGAAAATACGCGAGCGTGGAATACTCAGGTAGATCCGGACGGTTGCCCGGGGAAAGGATCGGTCCGTTCTGGTAACGGATTGAATGGATTCCCGAGATCCCCAAAATCGGATTACCCTGTGCGTTTACCTCAACCTCGACATCCGTCGCTTTTCCCCGATACCACATCGACTTGGGGCCAACCTCGGGGACCTCAACCATCTCATTAAACACCTTCGCATTCATCAGATTTAGTGACCATTGATAATGAGATGAACAAAGATAGGCCCCGGCGCAGATCCCGATGACGCCGCCGCCTGACTCAACATAGTTGCGAATGACCTCTCGCCCTTTCGCTCCGATTGCCTTTCCCTGAGCGCTGCCTGATCCCCCGGGAAAAATAAGCACATCCAATTGCGACAATACCTCCGCTTTGACATCCTCCGGGCCGAGTACCGTCGCGAGCAATCCTTGAGATGAATCTAAAACCCGCATCACCTTCGACTCACTTGCGCCGGCATCATCAAACACCCCCACTCGAATGCGACTGAGACCAGTCGAAGGCATCAAACAATCCGCCTGGATTCCCCGGAGCATCCCCAGTTCTACCAACGCAGTCGAAACCATAATTCGATGTTGGCGAGCGCGTTTGGAGACCGATTGATTTTTAAACGTCGTTTCGAGAATAAAACTATTGGCTCCGATTTTTTCTCGACCCGCCCGGGCAAGGCTGCCAACAACCGGGCCGGAGCGATCTAATAAATCGAAGTGCAGCGCTTCGGGAATGTTTTGATTCACCGCCCTCTGTAGTTTGGCCGCAAAATCCGATTGATCCGGAAATGCAATAACGCTCGAACCCACCGACTTGGGATTAACTCGATGAAAATCAAAACCCTCGTGCAAATCAAAAATCCATTCCGGTCGCTCCTCTTCAACAAATTTCCACAGCGCGCGACAATGATCGGTTCGCGGTTCCGGCTGCTCCAGAGAACCAAAATTTCGGTTAAGATCACGAGCTTCGCGGTCATTGCGATGGTCAGGCGCCCATCTTGTATTCGCTTCCACTCCCAAACGATTCACTTTAGGAATCACGATTAATTTGCCACGCTCAACCGGCCAGTGACGAATTTGATCGGCCGCCCGAAAACCTGCCGGTTCATTTCCGTGAATCCCGCCAACGACCAGAACCGTCGGACCGGGAACTCCCGTTTCAATAACGTGCCAACGTGTTTCCCACGTTGTCCCAGTACCCAACTGCCCTTCTCGGAGTTTTAAATTCAGCTGCCCGGATGCAGCGGGAATCCACGACACGAACAACAGAAAACAGACCAACAGCCAACCGGGTCGCAAATAGGTTCCGGCAATCAACCGTTGGCAGTCTCGAGCAGCTAGGTGCATGACAAATTTCTCAATTTAGGTTTGATTTAAATTGCGTAGGATCGCCGCGATCTACTCTTCACTGGCCGTATTTTTTCGGCTGAATCCAATTCAGATCCTTCCAATAACCCGTATCGTTAGACTGCCGCAAGCCGGGCGTGGACCGACCCTGACAAACGATTTGTGTTATTTTCTTTTCGAGACTTTGTGCTATCTCCGGATGATCTTCCAACACATTATTCTGCTCACTTGGATCTACCGTTAACTGATAGAGTTCTCGTTTGTTTTTTCGATGGGGCAAAATTAATTTCCAATCACCTTCGGTAATCGAAAAACGTCCGGAAGCAGAGTGATTGATTAGGGGCACACGTTGATGAGCTATTTTGGGTTGCGTCAAGATTGACGCAAAACTCTGACTATCCTCGCCAGCATTAAAAGGTAATTCAGCTCCAATTAGTTCTGCGATCGTCGCCAAAATATCGACTTGTCCCACCAACTCATTCGTGGTGCGGCCCGGATTCTTAATGCCCTCGGGCCAGCGTATAAAGAACGGCACGCGATGCCCGCCTTCGTAAATGTCTCTTTTGCCACCGCGATAATTACCGTTACTGCGATGGCTGAAATCGGTAATTCGTTTTTTCCACGAATTCTCCGGACCATTGTCGCTGGTAAAAATTACCATCGTATTTTGATCGAGTCCCGATTTTTTTAGAAACGACAAAATCCGACCGACATGGTGATCGGTCTCGATCACAAACTCGCCATACCCTCCACAGTCGCCTTGGCCCCAAAATTCAGGCAGCGGGCAAACTGGATAATGCGGCGAGGTAAACGGGAGGTACAAAAAGAATGGCTTGCCCGATTCTGTGCGATCCTGTTTCGCATCCATCCAGCTAATCGCGGTGTCTGTAAATCGCGTTAAACACTGGTTGTCAATAAAATCCGAGGCAATCTCCATACCCGGTTTACCGAGGGCTTTTTGAGTTCCCTCGGGAGAGTCTTGATAGGGCGGCTCGATCCGGTAATCCATATGACGCTTGTTCGGTTTTTTGGCCGTGTAAACCGTCGGTGGAATTTTCGCGTGCCGGCCTTCAAACCAAGCTAAAACACCGTAATTTAAAGACGCTGGAATCCCATAGAAGTAATCAAACCCCTTGTCGAGCGGCATATCTTGGACCGGTTGGCTCCAATCGCGAGCCTTCGAGGTTCCGGGGAAGTCCATGCCCAGATGCCACTTGCCCACCATGGCAGTGTCGTAACCTTGATCGCGAAGCATTGACGCAAGCGTCATCCGTCCGGCTGCAATCAGGCAGTCCCCTTCTGCCTGCATCACGCCCGTCTTTTTCGACGTCCGCCAACAATACCGACCCGTCAGCAGGCCATAACGCGATGGAGTGCAAACCGTATCGCTCGAATGTCCGTTGGTAAAAGCGACACCCTCTCGCGCCAACTTATCCAGATTGGGCGTCAAAAACTTAGCATCCGGATTCAAACAACTGGCATCACCGTACCCTTGGTCATCGGTATAAATGACGATGATGTTAGGCTTTTCCGCATACGAAATTTCGGTCAACAGAGGCAACAAGAAGGCCACTGTCAAAATCCACGTGTCTATTTTCATCATAGAAATTACATCGGCGATAGGAATTAGAATTGGCTATCGCATACTAACTCAGTTTGCCTCTGAACTCAAATTTCTATCCTCTCCCCGTTGAAATCAAGCTTAAATTCTACGCGGTGGCTGCGACCCATTTTCCGGTCACTTGTTCCAATTTGGCCAAAGCCTGCTTTTCGACCTGACACACGCGTTGGCGAGTCAAACCCATCTCTCGGCCAACCTCCGAAAATGATCTCCCATTCCCATCGCTAAATCCAAATCGAAGGGAGATGACATCCCGCTCACGAGAGGTCAACGATTGAGCCAACATTTTACGAACGCGTTGGTTTTTTTCTTTTTCTATCGCCATCGATTCAGGGGCAACGCTTGCCGTATCGGCAAGCACAGAAATCAGATGACTATCGGCCACCGAACTGGAACGACTTCCCGAAGCGTTCAGCGAACAAGTATCTCTCTGAACTTGAAGGTGGCGTTCAACATCTTCTGCAGACATTTTCATCTCATCAGCGATCAACGATAGGACTGTTCCGGAATCATGTCCCGTAAACTCAAATCCCCGTTTTCTAATTTCGTCGATTTTTTTTACTACTTTGCGATGCGCAGATCGAAAATTTTCCGGAACTCTAATATTTCGCTGAACGTTTGATAAAGATCCGAAAATTGCCTGCTTAATCCACGGAGTCGCGTAGGTTGAAAATCGAACATTACATTGATGATCAAATTTTGTGACCGCTTGAATCAGTCCAAAATAACCCTCCTGAATCATATCTGAAAGGATTTGCGAATTACCGCAGATTTTGCGAGCCACTTGGATCACCAGCCGTCCATTTGCCAACATCAATTTTTGGCAAAGTAACTGGTAGTCGCCAAGCACTCTCATCGCCTGCGCTCCCCGAAACGGAGCCGATTCGAAACACTTGGGACGCAACATCAACGCCTCCACGATCTCGACAATTTTACGATGGCTCCGATTTTGAACATCGTGACGTTCCCCTCTCAGCTCGGTGGATAGTTGTTCTAATTTGCGAATGCTTGCTCGTAATTTCGGCTCAATTTTTTTTCGCTTCTTTAACTCGCTAAGCCCCAGGTTGCAGATAGAGTCGACTCTTGAATTACCTGATGCCCATTGCCGTATCAATCCAATCAAGTGATCGAGGACATCAGCTTCCTTTAAAACCAATCTTTGAAATGCCTGGCGATATCGAAAAATTCGCTTCGCCAACTGGCGTTCTTCATCACGATCAAGAAGCCGTGAACTTGTGGAGAGATCAAATTCCGCCACGCAGGCAGGCCGATTTGGACGCGGTGTTTTCGACTTGGCGACCCTCCGCTTGAAAATCAGAGAATCAGAGCTTGCAGATTTGGAGGGAGGGGATTTAAACTCAATTCGATCATTGGCCAGTACCGCTACCAGCCCCAGTCCCTTGCCGGTCCTGGGAATGCGGCGACCATCGACAATTGGGAGAGCAAATTCTGTAGGTTCCCACTGATGAGATAATCTCTCACTTTGGTGATGGCGGAATGACCCATTAAGCGACTCTTTTCCTGACTCAAGCATCTTGCCCTCCTATTGAAATTCCCCCGAGCCAGAGATAGTTGCAACCACCGTGCCAAACCTCACCAAATTCACCACGGACGCAAATCAGATCAAAAATCCCTAAAAACATGGCTATTCGTGAATCGTTCGCCAGGCCCAGCAATCGCCGTCGCGCTTCCTAATTCCCCGCGCGCGGCAAAATGCTACACCGTCATCAAATGAAACGAATTTTGGTGAGACCGATTCAAATTGGGATTGCGCGACGTGATTGCGGGGTAGAATAAACCAGAGCCCCATCGCTGTGACTGCTTCCGATGACTCAATCGCCTGATACTCATGTCTACCACTGGCGGACGTTTGCTTTCCGCCTGCACGAAACGATTCGATAAAATGAAACTTGCTGCTAAATTGATTTTGTTGTTCATTATCGCAGTTTCGGCTGTCACGATGATGGCCAGCCAACTCGCCAGCATGCAGTCTTTTGCCGGCCTCGAGAAGCGCCACCGCGCTATTGCTTCCTCTGTCAATGCCATTCAAAACACAGCGGATTTTCAAACCGCGGCTAACACCGGCAAACATATTTACTTCGAACGATTGGTCCGGACGTTTGCCAACAACGGAACTCGCATTCGATGGACTTGGCCGGAAACCGAAACCAAAAATGCGACGACCTCTCCAATCGCCCCTTCCGTAATTGAGAATGCTGGCGGGCAACCAGTCTCCACCATTGGTGCCGTCAGCGGCGGAAAGCGAAAATATTTTACTTACGTTCCAGTCATGCTAAATGGCCGGCAGGGGGCGGTGGAAATCGCTACACCCCTAAACGATCTGGATTCGCAGTCGAGATCCAATTGGTTTACCGCAATTTTTATTATTGTCGCGACCGGCTTCATGTGCATCGGAGTCGTCATGATTGCCGGCGTTCGCTGGATCGCCACGCCTCTGGCTGCACTGACGAAAAAAATGGAGCGTGTCGGAATAGGCGATTTCTCAAGCGATTTGGAAATTCACTCCAAAGATGAACTTGGGCAGCTGGCGGGTGCTGTGAATCAAATGTGCGATCGTCTTCGTCAACAACAGCAGACGATTGAAAAGGAAACCCACCAACGAATCGATGCAATCGAGCAACTGCGTCATGCGGATCGATTAAAAACCGTAGGCCAGCTTGCCGCCGGTTTTGCACATGAAGTCGGTACGCCTTTAAATGTAATCTCCGGCCGCGCAGAAATGATCCTGAGCGACCCCAATCGATCACCTGAACAAATTGCCAAACATGCCACCGCGGTAAAAACAGAATCGGAACGAATCTCCGAGATCATTCAAAAACTACTGCATTTCTCTCGACGAAGCCCAAGCCAAAAATCGAAAAACGATTTGCGAGAGGTCATCAACCACTCCGTCGAACTGATACAACCCTTGGCCGATAAACAGCAAATCCATCTTTCCGCGACCTTGCCAGCAGAGCCCGCGGAAGCCAATTTTGACTTCAATCAGCTTCAACAGGTTGTCATGAATCTGATCGACAACGCGGTCGATGCTTCACCGGCAAACCAGACCGTCGGCATCCAACTCCATCCACAACCGGTCGATAACCAATGGAAAATCGAGATCATTGACTATGGCTCGGGCATTGAGAAAAGCCAACTCGATGTGATTTTTGAGCCATTTTATACGAGCAAGGAAGTCGGCTCGGGCACAGGACTTGGGCTCTCGATCGTGCATGGCATTATCGAAGAGCACGGTGGCAGTATCGAATGCCAGAGCGAGCCAGGCGCAGGAACAACCATGACGGTTCGGATACCTACCGGTCGCCCCCCACCGTAGTTCTGTTTGAGCCACGATGGATGCAATGACGAAAGTCGACGGTAAATGAAAACGATAATTCGCTAATCGTCTTTTTCTTTGAGTCGGCGGTATAGCGTCTTTCGATCTAGACCGAGGACTTTGGCTGCCTCCGTCTTGTTTCCGCCGGTGCGCTCGAGCACATATCTGATGTACCGTCGTTCAATCACCTCCAGAGAATCGAGAGGCTGGTTGTCTCCCTCGTCGATCACTAATTTACTCGACTGATAATTTGAAATTTTGGTCGGCAGAACGTCTGCATTGATCGTCGCCTGTTGCGTCAACACCACCGATCGCTGCACGACATTTCGCAATTCTCGAACATTGCCGGGCCAGTCGTATTGAAGAAATTGATGGAGCACCTCGTCGTCAAAACTATCCACTTTTTTATCCATGGATACCACGAACTGTTGCAGAAAATAGTTCGCAATCAAAAGTACATCGGTGCCTCGACTTCGAAGCGGTGGCACCGTGAGTTCCAATACATTGATTCGGTAATACAAGTCTTCTCGAAATGTTTTCTGTTCGATGGCGGATTCTAAGTCTCGATTGGTCGCGGCGATCATATGCACGTCAAACGGCTGTTCCGATTTACCTCCAACTGGACGGACCGTTTTTTGTTCCAACGCGCGCAACAGCTTGGGTTGAATTCCGATCGGCATTTCGCCAATTTCATCCAAAAATAACGTCCCACCATTGGCTTGCAAAAACAGCCCGACCCGATCTGCATTTGCGTCGGTAAAGGCCCCTTTTACGTGACCAAATAATTCACTTTCCAACAACGATTCGGGCAGCGCCGCGCAATTGACTGCGACAAACGGCTGGTCCGCTCGCCGACTCTGCTGGTGGAGCGCTCGGGCGACGACTTCTTTGCCCGATCCGCTTTCACCGGTCAACAAAACCGCCGCCGGCGAATCGACCACGCGAGACAGTTGCTCTTTCAATCGAAGCATTACATCGCTTTGACCAATCAGCGTATCAAACGTCTCGGTCTGAATTTGCGACTCCAGCACGCGAATTCGATTTCTTAGTCGGTTGTATTCCGCAGCTCGAATCAAAGACGCTTTCAATAAAGCCAACTCGACCGGTTTCGTGACAAAGTCAAACGCGCCGGCTCGTAATGCTTCGACGGCAGTTTCAAGGCTCCCGTAGGCAGTCATCACAATGACCGGCAAATGAACAAACTGCTGCTTAATGCGCCGACAAAATTCCAATCCGTCCATCCCCGGCATTTTGACATCCGTCAGCACCAGCTCGAACTCCGGAATTTCAGTCGATCCGGACGCAATTGAGTCCTCCGATGGTGTACCGAAGTCGAAATTCGTCGAAGTGACCACTGAGGAATCTAATCCGAGTAACTGACACGCCTCGGTAGCAGAATCACAACAAGTGATTTCAAACCCAGCGGGGCCCAGAAAATCTTCGAGTAATTGTTGCATCGAAGTTTGATCTTCGACAATCAAAATTTTCGGTCGGTAATCCATCGTCTCGATCAAAAATAGGCATGACCTGCTAATCCAACTCTCAAATCTTGAATAGCAAAATCAACGTTCAAAAAATAATTTCTTACGTTCAATTTAAAGCTCGTGATTACTTCATGGAACAGGTCGTTGGGAGACATCTTCGATTTCTCCCAAAATAACTAGTGACTGAGTGCTATAAAAAATGCAGGTCGCTACTTGCCAATCCGGATGACACCCAGGCGACCAAGGGCAAATAATAAATTGGGTTTTATCGAAATACAATCCAATCGTCATCACGTATCGGTTAAGCTCGTCACTTGCATTCTCTCACTCGAAACCAAAAATCACTATCTAACAGAACAGTTCGTCGCAATGAAGATTCGAATCACGGTGCTCCTGTTTTTGCTGTTTATCCAATTACAGCCAGTCGCCTACAGCCAATCGAATCAGCCTAAGCAACTTCATTATTCGGATGCCCAACCTCAGGTGCACCGATTAACTGTCCGTGCGAGCGATGTAGACAAACGCGTTCGAGCGCATCCTGAAATTGGCTTTTTATTAGAATCCAACGGAAAGCCGACCGATATCCAACATGCCTCCGTCGACACCCGTGTCGCGCCCCGCGGCAAATTAATGATCTGGTTAATGGCTCATAATTCAGAACTGTTTGACCGCGTAAATTCTTACGGTATTCATGCCATTCGCGTTCACTATGCCAACAAATGGTTTTCTACCTGCTGTCAAGAAAAACCTGTTGGAGAAACGTGTCGAGGGGACATTCGCCTAGAAGCTGCGACAGGGGAGGACTTTAGTAAGAATGTCACTATTCCTCGGCCTGATGGGATGATGGAAAGGACCCTCCAATTTGTGAAATGGCTTCATCGCAATCACCCTCAAGGTGGGTGGGATTATTTTCTGACGCCCGATCAGAGTGCTATCCGATGGGAAGACGTAATCATCGCCGGTAGTTCGCATGGGTCAACAACGGCAGCCCGGTTCGCCAAGCATCAAAAAGTAGGCCGCGTTGTGATGTTTTGCGGCCCGCGGGATCAATTCCAAACTTGGCAGTCTCTGCGATCAGCCACCCCAGACAACCGGTATTTTGGATTTTCCCATACGCTCGATAGCGGATGGTCGGGAGATCACTACTGTCGATCCTGGGAAATGCTGGGGCTGCATTCATTCGGAGAAATCGTCAACGTCGATCAATGGAATCGCCAACACCAGATTTCCGCAACACCGGAATTTAACAATACGCGGCGACTCGTGACTGATTTTGATGTCAAAGGTGATGTTAAGCGGGCGCATGGTTCGGTTCTACCAGGCAAGCGCGCATTTAAAATCGACGACGCCTACCAACACGAAAACGTCTGGCGTTATTTATTTACCCATCCGATAGATGCCACCGGTACGCCGGTGGCAACCGACCCTTCCTGCCTCCAGCAGCACATTCCATAGCGTCCCTGCGTTCGCAAGACTAATGCAAAACAAATTCTGTTGAGTCATCGAAGATAACGAACTCAATTCTTCATCTTCCAAGCAGGATAAACCGGGCGCTCTTTGGTGTTTTTATCTGCTTTTTTTCCTTCGGGAGCCGGTGGAGATTGCGTCATGACCCCACCAAGCTGGGCCAGGATTTTTTGAATCTCCTGGTCAGTTGACCCACTCAGATTATTTGTCTCTGACAAATCGCCGGGGACCTGAAAAAAGTCTCCGTTTCGATAGAGTTTGAAATTCTGATTCCGCACAAACTGCCCCGACGTTTTGTTCCAGTACGGCTCATAATGACAAAACACCCAGTCCCGTGGCTTCCCCGGTTTTCCCATCAATTGCGGTAAAAAACTCGTCCCATCTCGCGGGTCGTCTTGGCCCAATGTGATTCCCGCTGATTGTGCAAAGGTCGCGTAGAAGTCCGTAAAGTCAATCAGATCGTTAGAAACCAAGCCCGACGGCGTCTGCCCTTTCCAGTAGGCAATCAGCGGTACATGGGTTCCGTTATCTTTCATGCCACCTTTACCACCTTTAATGTCCTGCCCATTCCAGCGCGAAGAAATCCTGGTGTTCGTCCCGTTGTCGGCCGTAAATAAGATGATGGTGTTTTCCGATTGTCCGATTTCATCGACCTTGTCGACAATTCGACCGACGATTTTATCCATGTAATTCACCATCGCCACAAAATTTTCTTTGCGTTTCGTTTTGTCTTTCGGTGAGTTATTAGCGGTGGCGAGCGGCTGATCGCCAAGGGTATCTGGTGTAGGCACAAATGGATCGTGCACCAACACCATCGGGTAGTAAACGAAAAAGGGCTGAGACTGATTTCGCTCCATAAAATCACAAACGAAATCGCAAAATAAATCCGGACCATATTTACCGTGATTCATCTCTTTCGTTAAAAACTTGCCATTGTGTTCGAGCGGAGGACTCCAAAATCGCTCGCCACCCTTGGAAGCGGCTCCTCCGCCTTTTTGGGTCGTAAGTTGCCAGAGCATGTATTCATCAAACCCAGACGCGATCGGCCGTGACGCATCTAAATGACCAGGAAGAGAATTATAGAGTCCGTTCAGTTGCCATTTTCCAGCAATCGCCGTCTTATATCCCGCTGCTTGAAGTAAGTTCCCGAATGTTTTTTCGGCCGGATTCAAATATCCAAAATGAGTGTAGTTTCGAAAGTTGTATTTTCCCGTCATGATTTTCACTCGGGAAGTCGTGCAAATCGGCGTCGAGTAGCAGTGCGAAAATCGTATTCCCTGAGAAGCAAGTTGATCTAAATTTGGAGTTTTGTAATCTTCGCCTCCATACGACCCAAACGCTTCCCAACTGACATCGTCAGCCATCACAAGAATGATGTTCGGTTGCCTCTGGTCTGCATTCGCAGCGAGAGTACTGACGAGCACCGCCAGCGCAACAAGAATACTTAATTTATTTAGTCTGATTTTCTTTAACATCGCCGCCCTCTGATAAATAAAACGCTACTTATTTTTTCCGAATAACCGCACGACCCGAGTCATTGCCAATGACAAAGTGGCCCAATTCATTCCACTGCCCATCCGAGGCAGTAACTTCTGTTTTCGTAATCATCCAAACGGCACCCTTGCGGGTAAATTGCCGCTGTTGGGCACCCGATTCAATCGTACCATAAAGTTTGATCCCTTTTTTTTGATCTCTCCAGTACAGAAACACGGGGGCATCCGTTTGATTATCAAACTCAACTTGAAATCGCTTCCCAGCCGGTGACGAGGCGGGGGGCGGAGAAGAAAATTTCATCGGCAGAATTACTTGACTCAACGAAGCGCCCTTGAATTCTTTTTTCGGGGCAAACCGAACGGGTGCTTTCGCGCTTAAATTTTTGATGATCCCCTGATACTTCGGGAGAGCTGCCAGATTGTTCCACTCGTACGGATCGTCTGCTGTGCGGTAGAGCTCTTCGCCTCCATTGGCGTAACGAATGTAACGCCAGTCTGACGTGCTCATTCCAAAACTCCCCGGTTCACTCAGACAAGTAACGGCCACGTGATCCCAAGCGGCCGACGGATCTTTCAGTAATGGCACGAGACTCGGTACTTCGCGATTCGATTCGCGCGGATGGCCCACCAGCTCGGTTACCGTGGAAAAAAGACTGCTCAAATTGACCGGTTGATCACATATTACTCCAGCTTGCGTTCCCTCCTTCAGCCCCGGTGTTTGAGGGGGGACACGGATGATCAAGGGCACGCGGGTACACGCCCGCCAGGCCGTATATTTTTGCCAATGTTGTTTCTCGCCAAGATGCCAGCCATGATCACTCCATAAAATAACGATCGTATTATCGCCGTTGGGTCCGGCTTGCAACGCATCGAGCACGCGGCCGACCATCGCATCTGCGAATGCGATAGAGGCAAGGTAACCCTGAACACCCTGCTTCCATTGGCCGTGTTTTCGAATGTGCTCGAAATAACGATTCGGTCCGCGGCGTTTCCCTTCGGGAGGTAAATCGTCGAGATCATCGGCCCGGTAGCCAGGCGGTAATTGAATCGTTTCAATTGGGAATTGATCAAAATATTTTTTGGGTACGAACCAGGGCTCATGAGGGCGATAAATGCCACACGCTAGAAAAAATGGACGATCATGTTTTTTTCTCAGTTGTTTACCGATCCAGTCAGAAACCAACCAATCCCCCCCGTACTCTTCATTGGACGCGTCCAATGGTGCCCAGTCGGTTTCACTGTATTGCCAATCGCCCCCACGGGGAAGATTTACCGGACGCCGCGCCGGCATTAAGGTTCGAGGAAATGGATTTTCGGTTTCCTTTTTGGGAAAATATTCGTCCCATGATTTGGCATCAATAAAGTAGTGCAGCAGTTTCCCCGAGCCGGCAGACCAGTATCCGCGCTGGGAAAGATATTTGGGCAACAACTCCGCATCCGGCAAGACCGCTCGCATTTTTTGACGATTGTCATACAAGCCCGATTGGTACGGCGGAATCCCAGTCATGATCGCTGTTCGGGACGGGTTACAGGCAGGAGCCGGACAATGAGCATTCGTAAACAAGACGCCCGTCGACGCAAGGCGATCCAAGTTCGGCGTGTGTGCCTGAGGGTGACCTCCAAGACAGCCAATCCAATCGTTGAGATCATCGAGTGAAATAAACAGCACATTCGGCTGGGACTCTCCGTCCTCACGACTCAGGGTCTCTAGCGCCATCAGTTCGTTCGACGAATTCAAACCAACCAAAATCACAATCAACTTTGCCCACCAAGGGGCCGCGATTCGTTCCAACATGTAGAAATCATCTCGGTTAGTGAAAGAAAATTCGTCCGTGAGGAAAAACCAAACACGTGACGGTTAGCCTAAACTGAGGGACACATTCATTTTAAAATGCTTGAGCAAACGCATTGCGACACCTCAAAAAATAATTTATCCCGCTCAACACCCTACCTCAATCGAAACCACTGATTAGGATGCAAAACTTAGGTTGTCGCAATTGACCTGCGAAATTATAAACAAGTGATGCACGGAACTTCTCCGCATCCAATCAACTTCCGTAAAATTCTCTCTTTATTGAGACTGCTTCATCATGAAATTCTCAGACGCCATGCGCTGGCGATATGCTACAAAAAAGTTCGACCCTAATAAACAAGTTGACGAAACCATTGTAGATGAATTGCTTGACATAACTAACTTGACACCTACATCCTACGGATTGCAACCTTTCAAAATGGTCGTCCTGAAAAATCAGGATATTCAAGACCAGCTCATCACATCATCCTATGGTCAACGCCAGGTCGCCGATGCTTCTCACGTGCTGATTATCGCGGCCCGAACTAACGTCGATGCCGACTACGTCCGTGAATACGTCGCAATGGTAGAATCACAGAGAGGCCTCGCAGCGGGGACGATGGAGGAATACTGCCAGGTGATGACGGGTTCCATCAAGCGGATGTCTCCCGAGGCAATGGAGCACTGGGCGGCCAAGCAGGCGTATATTGCGCTCGGGACCGTCATGGCCGCTTGTGCTACACTGCAAGTGGACGCCTGTCCGATGGAAGGCTTCGTCCCACAAGAATACAACGAGATTCTAAAACTGGAACAACACAACCTGCATGCGGTCGTTGTTATTCCAATCGGCTATCGGGCTGAGGATGACGCAACTCAGCACAACCAGAAAGTACGACGCCCAATCTCCGATATGGTTGTTCGTATTCAGTAGTAGGAGAGGTGCGATTTCGGCGATATTATGAAAAAATTCGCAATGGCTTTTCCAATTTCAAATTCCCGCACTTTTGCAGCGTTCATTTGAATTCAAATTCTAAAAGACAACGACAGGGCGGGAAATCGAAATGGCAATTAGTACATTTGAACTTTTTTCAATCGGGATCGGTCCATCGAGTTCGCATACCGTTGGACCTATGCGAGCCGCGTTGATGTTCGCCAATCGCCTCGACTCGGAAAATTTACTTTCGAAAATAGACTCTCTCACTATTGAACTTTGTGGATCACTCGGGGCAACAGGAAAAGGACACGGAAGCGATAAGGCAGTGGTCGCTGGCCTTGGCGGGCACGCACCTGAATCTGTTCATCCCGAATCCATGCGATCGCTACTTCACAACGTAGAGGTCAGCGAGACGATTTCGATTCTGGGGAAACGGGAAATCCCCTTTCGCCTCAAAGAACATCTTGTCTTTTCAGGCGTTGTCCTCGATTTTCACTCCAATGCCTTGCGGTTCGTAGCACGAGACGAAGCCGGAAATGAAATACTCACTCGTATTTATTATTCCGTCGGGGGAGGATTTGTCGTTGATGAAACCGCAACGTCTACCGATCGAATCGTTCCGGATTCAACTACTCTTGCCTATCCATTTCAATCTGGAAACGAACTACTTAAGCTATGCGAAAACCATGGATTCTCGATTAGCACATTGATGCTGAAGAATGAATGCGCTTGGCGAACCGAAGACGAGACGCGGTCACGACTGCTACAGATCTGGGCTGTAATGGAAGACTGTGTTGCCCGCGGATGCCAAGAGGAGGGGATTCTCCCAGGTGGCCTGAAGGTCAAACGTCGCGCAGCGCACATGTTTCGAAAATTGCAAACGGATTCATCCAGCGACGACATTTTCAACAGTCGACTGGACTGGGTAAATTTGTGGGCCTTGGCTGTCAATGAAGAAAATGCAGCGGGTGGACGAGTGGTGACCGCTCCGACCAATGGAGCTGCGGGCATTATTCCCGCTGTCCTTCATTATTACCGACGTTTTTGTAAAGGCTCCAGCGAAGATGGCGTCGTTCGGTTTATGTTAACCGCCGCTGCCATTGGAACACTCTTCAAAATCAATGCCTCGATCTCGGGCGCGGAGGTCGGATGCCAGGGCGAAGTCGGATCGGCTTGCTCAATGGCAGCGGGAGGCCTGGCCGAAGTGCTCGGGGGAACGCCAGCGCAAGTTGAGAATGCGGCTGAAATTGGAATGGAGCATAACCTAGGTTTAACTTGCGATCCCATCGGGGGACTGGTTCAAGTTCCCTGCATCGAACGAAATGCAATGGCAGCCGTCAAAGCCATCAACGCCGCGAGGTTAGCACTTCGTGGCGACGGCAATCACTTCGTTTCACTCGATAAAGTCATTAAGACCATGAGAGAAACCGGCAAAGACATGCAATCGAAATACAAAGAAACAGCGCGCGGCGGGTTGGCGGTCAACGTCATCGAATGCTAGAAAAAACTATTGACGAATCACGTACCGACTAACCATTGTCCTTCTTTTTTGACTTAGCATTATTGCGTGGTTGCCGCTTTTTGCGAATCGACTGGGGTGGGTCTTCATCTGTTACTTTTAACTCCGCCCGCAAACGATCCAATTCCGCCATCATTCTCGCTTGATCGCCAGCTGCTTTTGGATCGCCATAAATGCTCTTCATTTCATTGGGATCGGAAGCGAGATCGAACAATTCCCATTCATCGACATCCGGTTCGTAAAAACGAATCAATTTGTGTCGGCCATCGGTCACGCCGTAATGCCGACGAACCGAATGGGCACCGGGGTATTCGTAATACTGATAATAAAATACGGTTCGCCAGTCTTCAGGTGTTTTGCCTCGCAAAATCGGCACCAAACTGTGCCCCTGAAGATCATCCGGTATTTTAACACCCGCTATTTCGCAAAACGTTGATGCAAAATCGATGGGTGAAACAATATCGCTGCTGTTCACCGTCCCCGGCGTTACCTGTCCCGGCCAACGAACAATAAATGGCGTCCGTAATGATTCTTCATACATCCAACGTTTATCAAACCAACCATGTTCTCCAAGATAGAAACCCTGATCGGAGCAATAAATGACCATCGTGTTATCTGCCAAACCCGACTCATCGAGGTACGCTAACATCCGGCCGATGTTGTCGTCGACCGACGCGATACAGCGAAGGTAATCTTTGAGGTATCGCTGATACTTCCAACGAATCAAATCCTTGCCTTTTAAATTTGCTTCCTTGAATAATTTATTCTTGGGCGCGTAGGCGGCATTCCAAACTTCGAGTTGCTCCGGCGTTAAATTTCCGGGGGCAACCAATTTTAAATCTTTGGCCGTCATCGTTTTTTCAATCGACATGTCCTGCGTGCGCGCTGGCTTGCCACGTCCTTCATAGGAATCAAACAACGTCTCCGGTTCTGGAATCGTGACGTCATCGTACATGTTCAAATATTTTGGGCCGGGCTGCCAATTGCGATGCGGTGCCTTATGCTGATACATCAGCATGAATGGCTTTTCTTGATCCCTCTGATTGGTAAGCCAATCCATTGCAAGATCAGTAATGATGTCTGTGGTATAGCCGACGTGACTAGTTTTCTTACCGTTTTTTAACATCGGTGGGTTGTAGTAAGGCCCCTGACCAATCAGGACTTCAGAATAGTCAAACCCCTGAGGCGCCATATGAGTGCCCAGATGCCACTTACCAACTACCGCCGTTTGATACCCGGCCTTCTGCAGTAATTTTGGGAACGTCTGCTGAGTACCATCGAATTTGTTGCCGTTCACGCAAAACCCGTTGATATGGGAGTATTTTCCCGTCTGGATAACCGCCCGCATCGGACCACAAATGCTGTTGGTGACGTAACACCGATCAAATCTCAATCCCTCGCGGGCCAATCGATCAATGTTTGGCGTTTTATTTATCTTCGAACCATAGGCACTGATCGATTGATACGCATGATCATCGGTGAATATAAATAAAATATTCGGCTTGGAGTCCGATGTTCGCCTTTCGGACATTTGCCCTTCCGTTGAACTCAAACCGTCCGCCGACGCCATCGTCACTGTCAGCGAGACTATCAGTAAGCCGGTAAAAATTCCTAAAGAAAACGCCAACGACGGAATTAATTTTTTCATGAGAGGTCTGCAGGGGTTGGGCCAAGGTTCATACGCTTCCCTCAAAGTCTACACGATGTGACTCCCTCTTCAAGTAATTAACCACTCCTGAACGGATGGCTACCAGCGTATCCTGGAAAAACTCGCTGAACTAGATTACCGGTTCTGCCAAGCAACAAGCGGTCGATGTAAGCTGCACCCGATCTCGATTTCCCAATAAAAAATTATCTTTAATTCTAACTTTTGGCTGATCGTCCTTCGAGAGCTTGTCATAATGGCTTCTTCAAACATAGGATCGCCACGCCCTAGATGGCCCAAAAAGGAATTATCGGAATGAATAACAAAGCGGTTTTGATTTTGTTTTTTCTCGGCTTGATCATCTGTCCTCAGTCGAATTCCATTCGCGCGGATGATCGACCCAATATTCTATTTTGCATTGCAGACGATTGGGGCTGGCCTCATGCCGGGGCTTATGGCGACCCAGTAGTGAAAACTCCGGCATTCGATCGAATCGCTAAAGAAGGCATTTTATTTGAAAACGCTTATATCTCTTCCCCCTCCTGTACGCCATCTCGCAATGCCATTCTTACCGGACAATATCACTGGCGACTTGGCCACGGCGGAAATTTACACAGCATTTTGGATACCCGACACCAGACCTACCCGCACCTGCTCGCTGAATCCGGTTACTTTACCGGGCATTGGCGAAAGAGTTGGGGGCCGGGAAAGGTCGACAATTGGCTTCAGACTTCCGGCGGTCATCCTGCTGGTAAACGATATCCTAATTTCAATAAATTCCTTGAGGCCTGGCCGCGGGATCAACCGTTTTGTTTTTGGCTGGGAGCCTCCGACCCCCATCGGGGTTATAAGCTCAACTCAGGGCGTGAAAGCGGAATGGATCTAAGTAAGATCGAGTTGTTCGACCATTATCCAGATAGTGAAACGATTCGCTCAGATGTGGCTGACTACTATTTTGCAGTTCAACGCTTTGATAGCGATGTAAGCAAGGCACTGGCTAAACTCGAATCTCTAGATTTACTGGATTCGACCCTGGTCGTGATGACCGGTGATCACGGGATGCCGTTCCCCCGGTGCAAGAGTAATCTTTATGACAGCGGCGCGAGAGTACCAATGGCCGTTCGCTGGCCGAATAAAATCCTTCCGGGCCGCCAGGTCACTGATCTCGTTAGCACCACCGATTTAGCGCCCACATTTCTCGCGGCCGCCGGAATTCCCATTCCAGATAGCATGACTGGAAAAAGCTGGATGAATATCTTTGCATCCAAAAAATCAGGGAGGGTGGAAGCTTCTCGGAATCGTGTGTTCACCGGAAAAGAAAGACACGTCCCCTGTCAGGAAGGCGACGACTCGGGAGGCACGCCAATGCGTGCCATTCGCACCGACCAGTTCCTTCTAATCCACAACTATCGACCGGATCGCTGGCCGTCGGGAACCCCCAACTACCAACTAGCCAATCTACCCGGTTGTTGGCTCGGCGATTGCGATAACGGTCCAACAAAAACTTATATGGTTGAAAACCAAGACCAGGACGCAGAACATCAACTCAAATATAACCTCGCGTTTGGCAAACGTCCCGAGTGGGAACTCTACGATCTGACCAAAGATCCATCTCAATTGGTCAACATTGCTGGTGAATTTGAATACCGTGATATAAAATCCGACCTGATTGAATCACTAAAATCTGAATTGATATCGACAGAGGATCCTCGAGAAACCGATCAAGACGCCGATCAGATTTTCGATCAATCAAAGTACTTTGGAAGTGGCCCGCGCCATCCATTATTTGGTAACAAGAAAAAATCAAATCGCTAATAATGTCAATCTTCTAAACTCACTTTGAACCCCTTGAAGCTCTCGCCATTTACCACGTCGACCGTTTAACTTTATTCGCATTCAGCCACCTATTGCTATGACAGCCCAAACATCACTCATGCTATCCATTTTCTCTGCAATCAGTTTTCTAGCGCTGTCAGTAGCGGCTGAAAACAATGAAGATCATCCAGTGGTTCCCGGATTTGAAAGATTTGCAGAGGTAGATACGATTTCCAACGTGGAGCGAGGGAATCTACTCATTAATGAACTGAACTGTGCATCCTGCCATGAATCAGAATCCAGCTGGTCGGTAAAACCGAAACAGGCTCCCATCCTGACAGGCGTCGGCGGGCGAATACTACCGGAATACTTCGAGTCGTATTTACTCAATCCTCAACATGTTAAACCCGGCACCACCATGCCCAACGTATTGGCCGGGAAAAGTGAAGTCGACAAAAAGGCCATTGCCGAATCATTAGCACACTTCCTCGCCTCGACCGGTACGGTCGCCAAGCAAAATTCAAACTCAAAATCAGTCAGTCAGGGAGAGCAATTATTTCACTCGGTTGGATGCGTCGCCTGCCACAATCCTCAAAACGAGGATGTGAAAATCGCGACGTCGATCCCGCTAGGCTCACTCGAAAACAAGTACACCCTTTCGAGCCTCACCGAGTACATCAAAAATCCACTTCATACGCGTCCGTCCGGCCGCATGCCTCAATTCAATCTCACCGACACCGAAGCCCAGAACGTCGCGGCCTACTTGATCCGCGATGCGGTTGTCGAATCAAAAATCAATTTCGCCTACTACGAGGGCAAGTGGGAAAAGTTACCGAATTTTAAACAACTGAATCCCGTTTCAAAAGGAATCACGAGTGGATTTGACGTCCAACTTGGCAAAGCAACAGATCATTTCGGAATTGTATTTACGGGATTTTGGGAAACTCAAACCGAGGGCAAGTACCGATTCAAATTAACTTCGGATGACGGTTCGAGATTGATCATCGACGGGGAAACAATCGTCGATAACGATGGGATTCACGGAATGACTTCGGTTGAAAAAGAAGCTTTAATTACGGCCGGCGTTCATGAAATTCGCGTTGAGTTTTTCGAGAATCAAGGCGGCGAGGATCTCCGCGTCATCGTAAACGGGAACGGCCTCAAGGAAATCGGTCTTGAGTCGCTTTTGCGTCCCGCGCGGAAGATCGCAATTGATCCGGACAACAAGCCCTTCGTTCTGGATTTAAAAAAGGCCGCCGCGGGAAAAGATCATTTCCAAGCGGTCGGTTGTGCTTCCTGTCACGAAATGGAATTGCCCAAGGGTCAGCTTGGCGAAGCGCAAGCCTTGACTTCAACTTTGCCAAGCCCCACATCATTTTCTAAAATGAATCCGCTCGCAGGCTGCCTCTCTGCTGCTCAATCCGCCGTCGAGTTTGACCTCAACCCATTTCAACGAAAGTGTATTGCGGAAGCAATTAATGCGGCACGAACTTCAACTGTTCAAAAAACCAAACCCGAACAGCTCATTCATGAAAAACTGGTGACGCTCAACTGCTATGCATGCCACAACCGCCAAATGAACGACCGGTCCATTCGCGGTGGCGTTGTAGATATGCGAGGAGATTCACTGGAGATCTATGATCGAAAGAAATGGTTCACTGGCACCCAGATTGAAATGGGCGATGAGGGGCAACACCCGCCCGCGTTAAAATCAATCGGCGCGAAACTCAATCGAAAGTGGCTCGATCATGTACTGCTAAATAGCGCAAATGATCGACCCTATATGCTGACCCGCATGCCGAAATTTGGTGCCGATAACCTTGGTACGCTCGCTGATGAATTAGTGGCCTTTGATCAACTGAAAAATGTACCGGCAGTCACGCAATCCGAACCCGTGCGAAAAATCAAATCCCACGGGCGGTTCTTTGCCGGCGATCAAGCTTTATCCTGCATTAAATGTCATACCTTTGGTAAGTATCCCGCAACCGGAGTCCAGGCGATCGATCTGACAACCATGACCAAGCGATTGAACCGTGATTGGTTCCAAATGTACATGCTCAAGCCATCTGAATTCCGCCGCGGAACAAGAATGCCAGAGTCCTGGCCCGGCGGGAAATCGTATTATCCTGATATTCTCAAAGGGGATACACACCAGCAAATCGATTCCATTTGGGCGTTCCTCGATGACGGCGAACGAGCTGCCAAACCAAAAGGTCTGGTTCGTTCGAAGATGGAATTAAAACCCGGCGAGACTCCTAAGGTCTATCGTAACTTTATCGCGGGAGCAGGTGCCCGCGCGATCGGGGTCGGCTACCCGGAAGAAGTCAACATCGCCTTCGATGCTGAACTATGTAGACTGGCGCTGCTTTGGCAAGAAAATTTCATCGACGCGTCACGGCATTGGACGGGCCGCGGCCAAGGATTTGAAGCACCTTTAGGAGAAAATCTGCTCGAGCTACCGGAAGCGATTGTCTTTTCTAAAAACGCTGTACCGGACCAATGGACAAAGACCAAAGGACCCGGTTCACCAAAATTCAAAGGATATCGCTTTGACGCAAAGCGACGACCGATCTTTATGTATCAATTGGATGGTATCGAAATCGAAGATCAGCCAATTCCGTTCCTAGACGATGGTGATTCACTAATCATTCGAAAGTTTACCTTCAACACCCAACAGCCATGCAAGCTCTACTATCTAGTTGGGCAATCCATGCAGGCAAAAATTAAAGGCGACGCTATTACCTTCGGCGACCGATGGGGCACCCTGTTTTCGGGGGAAGGAAAAATCCAGTTATCGAAAGATAAAGACGGTAACGTGATTGCTGAACTGAATTTGCTTAAAGGCCAAACCGTTTTTCAACAAGAATACCAATGGTGAACTTTCGTTAGTGAAAATCGCTGACGAAAAAACTACCTGTGATTTGATACACGACTGAATGAATTTCTGCAGAACGCAAACCCTCCCTCCGGAACTTTGATAAATGAGCCATCGAAATACTACCACTTGCTTTGTCTCGACTGTATTCATCCTTGCGTCTGCTTTCCCAATGGTTTTATTTGGGCAGAACGCTCAATCCGAATACTACAAAATCAGTAAAGTCCCAACACCCGAAGGCGTGGTCCTCGAAGTCGGTGATTTTGAGTTTATGGCCGACGGCAGACTGGCAGCTTCTTCCCGTCGTGGAGATATTTATATGTTCCACAACCCGCTTCAACCGGATGCCTCGAAAATAACGTCAACCTTATTCATGGACGGACTTCATGAAATTCTCGGCCTCGCTGAGCGCGACGGATCTTTGTATGCAACCCAACGGGGCGAAATTACGCGATTGCAAGATCAAAATGGCGATGGTTTAGCCGACATCTGCGAGACCATTTCCGATGGCTGGGGAATTAACGGAGATTATCATGAATACGCTTTTGGATCTGAATTCGATTCCAATGGCGATATTTGGGTTACTCTTTGCTTAACCGGTTCGTTTACCAGTCAAAATAAATATCGCGGCTGGTGTTTGCGCGTCTCTCCCGATGGAACCGTCACGCCCACTTGCAGCGGAGTCCGGTCGCCAGGAGGCATTGGATTTAATGCCCAAGGTGACGTTTTTTACACCGACAACCAAGGCCCTTGGAACGGAACCTGTGGCTTGAAGTGGCTCCGTCCCGGTTCGTTTCAAGGGAATCCGCAGGGGAACTCTTGGTACAAAGAAACCGATGCTATCGGACCGCGGCCACAGGATCCAAAAAGCGGTTCGAGAATAATGACAGAAGCAAAAAAGCTACCAGAACTCGAACCGACGGCCATTTTATTTCCTTATAAGAAAATGGGACAGTCGGCCGCCGGAATCGTCTGTGATCAGTCCAATGGAAAATTCGGCCCGTTCAAAGAGCAATTGTTTGTTTGCGATCAGACCTTTAGCTGGGTGATGCGTGTCGATCTTGAAAAAGTAAATGGGCATTATCAAGGCGCCTGCTTCCCATTCACCGAAGGATTCGATTCCGGGAGTCTGGCAATCGAGCAGGCACCCAACGGCATGCTGTTTGTCGGCGGAACCAATCGGGGGTGGGGCTCTCGTGGCAAGTCTCCGTTCGCGCTGGAACGGCTGGAATGGACAGGGAAAACGCCGTTTGAAGTTCTCAGCATGAAGGCCAAGCCGGACGGGTTTGAGCTTCAATTTACGAAACCTGTCGATCGGAAGACCGCGAGTAAAATTGAATCTTACTCGATGCCAACCTACACCTATATCTATCAGGAAAGCTACGGCAGCCCGGAAGTCGATCATGTCGAATGCAACATCACTTCCGCGTCAGTTTCCGCGGATGGACTGTCGGTTCGCCTTGGCGTGGATCAACTTCACGAAGGTCATGTCCACGAACTTCACCTCGACGGTGTCCGTTGTGCCGATGGAAATCCGCTCTGGCACCCAGTCGGGTATTACACGTTAAATTATATCCCCGCAGCTCCAGTGGCTGTCGAACGCCAGAATTCCCGCACCCCTTGAACGGCATTTCGTTCGGTTCAGCGACCTGTTTCTCCCATCATTTTTACCGGCGGTAAATTGTCGATGAACGGGGCTTCGGTTCGCTGCAATTCTGTTATCGTATTGGCTCGATAGGATGCGAGTACTTTTTGAAACGCGGGCTTGAGCGCCAAATTATCTAACTCCTCCGGATCGTTATCAACGTCGTACAACTCTTCGACTTCACCCTCAATCAGAGTGCGAACGTACTTATATTTTCCTTCGCAGAGGATTGCGTACCACGGCACGCCCGGGCCATGTGTTAGTGCCTTATCACCTGGCTTTGGAATGACTGCTGTATTTTTTCCGTAGTTACGAGCTGTGTGCGTCAACAGCATTTTCGCTTGATCGCCCGCAAGGCTCTCGCTCCCATCGATCAGCGGAGTTAGATCGCGACCATGAATTTTCCATTGAGGCTTCGTTGCTGCTTGAGCCATGATGGTCGACGTTAAATCAACGCCGGTCACCGGCGTTCGAACCACCGCTGGTTTGGTGTCCGGTTTTACGATAATAAGCGGTCCGCGAATTGCGGCATCATAGGGAGCGACCTTGTTCTTGAATCCATGCTGGCCCCATGCAAACCCCTGGTCGGAAGTAAAAATAATAACTGTGTTGTCTAACTGCTCAGTAGATTCAAGAGCTTTTATCAGACGACCCACGCCCTCGTCGATCGCCAAAACACCTTGCTGGTATTGTCGCACCCAGTCCTTGAGAGGCTTCCCCGGAATATCGACCATGGCGACCGGAGGCAGGTCTCGCACCTTTTTTTCAACTGGTATTCCGGTCTCATTTTTTTCCCAAAACCCAACGTCCCTGACGTACTTTGGTTTTCCGGGACGGGGACCATAAATATCTGAGGGCACTGGAATTTCTGCATCGGCGTAAGCGGCCTGATGCCGTTCGGCCGGAGTGAATGGCCCATGAACTGCGCCGTAACACAGCCATAGCATCCAGGGCTTTTGAGAGTCGCGCGTTTTCCCGTTAATAAAATCAATCGCCCAGTTAGTATAATTATCCGTTGAATAACCACGCGTCAAAACAGGGTCGCCACCATCGCGCACAATCATTTGATTGTCGTAATAATTAGGAGAGTTTTTGGGAAACTTGATTCGGTTCCAGACAATTTGATGATCCCAGTCTCGTCCAAATCCTGAATCATCACCGGTATGCCATTTGCCAATTTGAGCCGTGTAATAGCCGCGCTCTCGAAGCAACTTTGGAAAAAATTGACACTGCTTGGGATCGTAAACATTTCCGGGGTATTCGCCGGTCGCCCGAAATGACTCAATCGCATGCTGCTGACGCCCAGTCAGCACCGACAACCGCGAAGCAGCACACCACGATCCAATATAAGCATGCGTGAACCGAGTTCCTCGTTTCGCCAGCGAATCAATATTAGGTGTATTGACCCATGAATAGGCCGCCTCGTAACAACTCACCGTTCGGTGACTCTGATCATCGGTATAGATAAACAAAATATTCGGTTGCTCGGCGAAAACTACCGCAGGGCGAACAACGATGAGAATCGCAGGCCAGAAAAGCAATAAACTCAACTTGAAAATTATCGATCGATAGAAGCTGATTGGGTGCATGAAAATAGGTCTCCCGGAGATATTGAGATTGAGCCCGATTTATCACAAATCGGCAAATCGTTTTTTTTTAAGATCTCAATCCCCAAATCTATCTTTTATTTTGAGTCAAAACAGTGCTAGGATTAAATAGATGGAAGAAACAGAAATTTTCCTTCTCGGCGAAGTCTATGAGTAACAAACTTGAGAGGCGGCATTTCCTGAAGGGCCTCGGGGGTTCTGCCCTGTTTCTGCCACACCTGGAAGCCATGGCATCGACGGGCGTCACAAAATCAACCGACCCCTCGGTCCCCAAGCGGATGGTCTGCATTGGTAACAACTTCGGTTTCATACCACAACTTTTTTTCCCCGAAAAAACAGGGGAGCGGTACGACCTTCCCGATCTATTAAAACCGCTCAAAAAACACCAGCCTGAGTTCACCATTTTCTCTCACTTAGACCACGGCTCCAATGGGCAAGGGGGGCACTCGGGCATTCACGCCTACCTTTCGGGGATTCTCTCAAAGAATTCAAAAGGATTTACGGAAAGAAATATTTCTGTTGATCAAAAAGCATCGCAAATTACTCAGGCGAAAACTCGTTTTCCGTCACTTCAAATCGCTTCCTCAGTAGCAATAAATAACATGCTGTCGTGGTCCAATGCTGGTGTCGCGATCCCTCCCATTTCAAATTTAAATGAAATTTTTGATCTACTGTTTCAAAAACCCAGTCCCGCCAAAAAGCGCTTCGCTGAACGTGACCTAAATCGACAGTCGAGCATTCTCGATTTAGTGAAAACAGATGCTGATCGTTTGACGCGACAAGTTGGAAAAAGCGATCGGGAAAAACTCGACCGATATTTTTCCTCCATTCGCTCCGTTGAAAAACAACTCGATCAAACTCGACTATGGATTGACCATCCTAAACCGACTGTCGATTATCAACTTCCCAAAGAAGCTGCGAATCTCGATTTCTCAAAACGCATTCCACTTTACTACGACCTAATCTCGCTGGCGCTGCAAACCGACTCGACGCGAGTCATTTCGTTTGGCACTGGAGATATTGGCAGCGATGGGGGCGGACTCGGTGTCACCCGTGGCTACCATCAACTGACCCATCATGGCAAAGTTCCCGGCTACATTGCCGAATTGTCAATTATCGAATCTTTTCTGGTGAAAAAATTTGCGGGATTCCTTGACCAACTTGGATCCATCGATGAACCCAACGGCAAAACACTTCTCGACAACACGATCACTCTTTTCGGTAGCGGCATGGGAAATGCGAGTTCCCACAGCAATAAACGACTTCCGTTAATTCTCGCCGGCGGTGGCTTTCGACACGGCCGGCACGTCAGCTTTGAAAATCAAAAAAATCGACCTCCGGCATCGAACTTATTTCTTAGCATGCTGCAGCAGTTCGGAATGGAAACCGACCGATTCGGTCAATCGACAGGTACCCTTGCCGGACTGGAATTGGCTAAATGAAGAACCAATATCTATTATTGGCAACTGTCTTGCTATTCTTCGTGCCTAGTGGATTATGGGCTCAGCAACCCAGCCCTGAAGTAGGTTCTTTTTTTAAAGAGCACTGCTTTGAATGCCATGCCGGCACCGCTCAAAAAGGGGATCGTCAGTTTGACAACATCGATTTTGACGCGCCCGTTGAAAAAGATCTGACGCTTTTAGAGGAAGCGATCAACGCCATTAATCGCGGCGACATGCCTCCCTCGAAATCACCGCAACCTTCCGATGCCCAACGTCGGAAGTTTGTGGCGGCGGTGGAAAAAGAACTTGCCAAACAACACTTTAATTCGGCCGACGCGACTACTATTTTCCGACGCATCACACGCAATGAGTATCGAAATACCATTCGCGATCTTCTCGATTTCAATACCGACGCCTTTGATCCGACCTCTGACTTTCCCAGCGACTCAAGAACAGACGGATTTGCCAACATCGGAGGATCTCAAGTACTTTCTGATTTCCAACTCCAAAAATACATGAAAGCTGCTCAAGCGGTCCTGGAGCGCGCATCTTATTTTGGCCACGAAAAACCTGATTCTACGCTCGTTCGATTTACGCCCGAACAGATGTCTCACAAAGACGAATACGACCGGGCTCGCGTTGCCTGGATCTTAAATGTCAATAATCAGTACCTTGATATTGGGCACGGACAGCCGGTAGAGCGTCACGTAACCTACCCGCATAGCTTCAGCAAGACGGGTGTTTCTCACGACGGATACTACGACATTCGTGTCCAAGCCTCCGCCATCAATCGTCTCGACCATCCTTACGCCAATGAAGATTTTGAATTCGATTTTCGACAACCCTTAAAACTTGGAATGTGGATTGCTCCGAGACCGGAATTACTGATCAAAGGCGCCTCGGAAGGACGACGGTTAGTCAAAATTTTTGACCTGGTCGATGAGGAGGCGAAAATTTATTCGGCAACGGTCTGGCTTGCCAAGGGAAGCACGCCGTTTGTTCATTGGGTAAATGGCTTCAGCTCCAAAGGGACCATCCGCAGAGTGGGAGAGAAGTATCACCCCGAAGTCATGCGACCAAAACAATACGCCGAAGACATGGCAAAAAATGGCGGAATTGAAGCGGGCAAGCAACTGCAGGAGCGGGCCGAGAATTCCAAAAACCGTCTCCTTTCAGAAGTTTATGACGGTCCGCGGGTTCGCGTTTACTCGATGGAAATCGAAGGCCCACATTACTCAACTTGGCCACCGGAGAGCCATCAGAAGCTCTATGGTACGACGATGCGACCGGAAGATTTGGATCTTGAAAGCGCAATCTCACAGTTCGCTCAACGCGCGTTCCGACGAAAACTGCAGCCCGACGAGTTCGCGCACTACGTCCAATTTGTGAAACAAAAAATCAGCGGTGGGGAGCCTGTCGATGCGGCTATCAAGCTTGGGTTTGCTGCGATTCTTACCTCCCCGCGTTTCCTCTACCTCGACGAGGGTGACGAAAAT
Organism: Mariniblastus sp.; assembly: GCA_028823415.1. Taxonomy (GTDB): domain Bacteria; phylum Planctomycetota; class Planctomycetia; order Pirellulales; family Pirellulaceae; genus Mariniblastus. Next base: position 1,085 of record JAPKBL010000004.1, on the reverse strand, counting down.
GAAAACCCAGAACTATCATCCTTCGAACTGGCGTCTCGCTTGTCGTATTTCATTTGGAATTCGATGCCTGATGACGAATTATTCCGACTCGCTCGCCAAGGCCAACTCAATGAGTCCAGCGTCATTCGCGAACAGGTAGAGCGAATGCTGCGAGACCCCAAGTCTTCCGTTTTTATCGAGAACTTTGCGGATAGCTGGCTTCGGTTGAGTGAACTTGGAATGATGCCGCCCGATAGTAAAACATTCAAAACTTACTACCGACACCGGCTTGAATCGGCGATGAAACAGGAAACCTATCACTTTCTTCAAGACTTGCTGGATCAAAACGGCTCCGTGTTTGAGCTACTCGATAGCCAACACACGTTTGTCAACGACAGTCTTGCCACCCACTATGGGCTGGAAGGTGTATTTGGAGAGGACTTTCAAAAAGTCACGATCCCGGTATCCCTTCACAGGGGAGGACTTCTAGGCCAAGCCAGTGTTTTGACGGTCACAGCAAACGGCGTGGAAACATCACCAGTGACGCGGGGCGTCTGGATCTTGGAAAATTTGCTGGGCACACCCCCCTCCCCTCCGCCACCAGATGTTGAACCAATCGAACCTGATACTCGCGGAACAACAACCATCCGGGAGCAATTGCTGAAGCACCGCCATGTGACCGCATGTGCCGACTGCCATGCCAAAATTGACCCCCTCGGCTTCGCGCTCGAATTTTACGATCCGATCGGAACTTTTCGATCGAATTACCCAGCCAAGGGGGCCAGAGGAGAAGGAAAACTGATCGACGGAACCGGCAGTTTTCCCGACGGAGATTCGTTCGACAACGAACGCGAACTAAAAATTTCTCTGATGTCCAGAAAAAAACAGTTTGCCAAAACTCTGGCCGAAAAACTACTGATATTCGGAACCGGACGAACAGCCTCGTTTCAAGATCATCGAGAGATCGAGCAACTTGCCCAGTCGATCGATTCAACAGAAAATGGATTTCGCGACCTCGTAAAAGCTGTCGCCAGCAGCCAGATTTTTCGCTCCCGATAAACCACCCCGATAAACCACCCCGATAAACCACCCCGATAAACCACCCC
>JAPKBL010000188.1 GCA_028823415.1 Mariniblastus sp. | reverse complement strand
CAATGTTGCCCGGACCGTCAATGTTGCCCGGACCGTAACACGGATGCGACTCCATCATCACTCGGCACGCGGGGCATGTGCCTAAGATTTCCAACTCTTGTGGATCAATTGGCTGAGGCCGATCACCTGGCCCCTGGTAAGCGACTTGCATTTGTCCGATCACTTGTCCGAGAGACTGAGATGGTGTCACAAAACCTCGGCAGTTGTTACAAAAACAGACCTCAACCGAATCAGTGATGGATCCAAAATCCAAAGAAACCTCGCACTTAGGGTATTGGAAATTGGCACTCCCTCCGTCGAAACTTCTCCTTCGCCTAAATCGGTTGGAAATTCGTAACGGTTGCAATCTCGACACCAATGGTGCGATTGACCGTGAACCTTTTCCAAAGCCGCGTCGCACGATAAACAATTCATTTGAACCTCAAGACATGGAGAAAACAGCCTCACACATTCTCGAGTTTACGCCACAATTGTTTTGATTCAGTAAATTTCCACTTACAAATCCGTGCCAATCATCCAATTCAGGGCAAAAGGCTGAGTCCAAAATAATTAGACTCGCTCGCCGATCATTCTTTAATTCCATGAAAATCTTTGATTACGTTCCAAGTTTCTTCGGGGCTGTTGGTGTATTGGAAAAGATCTAAATGACTGTCCTCAATCACGCCTTCGTCGGCTAGATATTGAAAATCAATAATCCCATCCCAATACTCTTTGCTATAAAGAATGATCGGAATTTCCTGCATTCGTCCGGTCTGCCGGAGCGTCAGCGTTGTGAACAATTCATCGAGCGTACCAAACCCACCTGGAAAACAAATCAGCGCTTTAGCTCTCAACAAGAAATGCATTTTCCGAATGGCAAAGTAATTAAATTGAAAACACATTCCAGGCGTGATATACGAGTTGGGTGCTTGCTCAAAAGGGAGCGTGATGTTCAAAGCCATCGACTGGCCACCGGCTTCAAAAGCACCTCGGTTAGCTGCCTCCATGATTCCGGGGCCGCCACCCGTTTTAATAATAAACTCGCCATCATGAAATTGCTTGTTATGATTCGTGACCAACTTCGCAAATTCTCGACATTCTTCGTAGTATTTTGACTTATAAAGAACTCGTTCCGCCCGCACCATCATCCGTTGTGCGTTAGGGTCATCCGGGGCTTTTTCGATTGCCGCTTTTGCCTCGGCCATCCTTGCTTCGCCTTCTTCGAGAGGCGCAACCTGCGTTCCTCCGAAAACCACAACCGTCGACTTGATACCCAGATCATCGAGACACATTTCTGGCTTTAACAGCTCCAACTCCAACCGGAGCGGTCGCAGAGCTTCACCGCGAATAAAGTCTTGGTCCATGTAGGCCAAACGATAACTCGGATGATCCATAATTTCTTGTATGCGTTTTTCAATTGCTTCTTTATCGCTCACAGCGTTCCTTCCAGCATCCTGGTTCAACTACATTTGGTTCAACTACATTAATAATCTTCGGCATTGTGTTGGTTCCCCTTCTCTGTGGCAATGCCAGTGCTCGGAGGCTTTCTCCACATTCTGGCGGTGGCGGAGTTCATTCATGCCATTCCTCCCCAAATCGGCCGTCCTGAAGTCCAAATGAACGTTGCCGGAAATCACTACCATAAATCGCATTTTTAAAGGTATTTCGCCAACGGACCGCCTCGGGTGGCCAGCGCGTCGACTCGCTTGGTGATTTCAGGATCTTCAATCAGAGGAGGCGCGTGATGCAATTTCACCCTCGCATCGATCACAAGCCCCCCGCGACAACCCCAGTGCTTGTCTACAACTGACGCGTCGACTCCATCGATATCAGCCGCAGGGTTGCTTCGGGTAAACACCGTCCACAGGAAGTTGTTAAGTGAATTTGCGGTGAATTCACTGTCATCCACCAAGAGGACCAACGGGAATTGGCTGAGCGGAGAATTGGCTGAGAAAGCCTGGCAAAACGAACGAAGAACCGCATTATCCCGAACCCCACTCGAACTCTTCGGCGCCGAAACCGCGAGCACACCAGGGAGACAGATCTGCGGATTCCTAAATCCATCGGGCAAATTCAAATCTGCCGGGATCTCGGTTGGCAATTCGCGAATCGGAGGCCCGACTGCTGCGATCACTACCTTGGATCCTTGATTCAAACCGGAACCCGAATAATCCAGCGTATCCATCGTTGTCTTGGTTTGGAAGTGTAGATCGCGTTCCCAATCGACTCGTTCCAGCATCCGCAAAAAGAAAGATCCAATGTCATCAATGTTGAGCTCGGGAGCGCAGGCTTCGTCAATGATCCAAAGATATTTTGCCAATGACATCTGGCCTTGTCCGAGAATGGCATTCGCCTGAGTTAATAACTCTTGGGGTCGGTCCGTCGGGCGATAAGGAACGTAACGTTCACTACCAATCGCCAATAATAATGGATGAACTCCCGAAGCATCCACCGCATTGACCGCCTTAATTCCCGGCAGTACCGTTGGGATTACCGGCCCGGTCAATTCATGGATCAACTCTCCAAACACAGTATCTTCTTGAGGAGGGCGACCCACCACCGTAAATGGCCAAATCGCACCCTTGCGATGGTAGACCGACTTGACGTTTAAAACGGGAAAATCATGCGTCAGGCTGTAGTAACCGAGATGATCACCAAAAGGTCCCTCGGGCAGTTGTCGCTGTGGATCAATCGTACCTGAAATACAGAAATCGGCCTGTGCATAAATCGAAGCCGCATCGTTTTGCTTGACCATCTGAATCCGATGACCTGCCAACGCGCCCGCAAATGTCAATTCAGACATTCCCTCAGGAAGCGGCATCACCGCGGCAACGGTCATCGCGGGATTCCCGCCAACAAAAATGTTCACATGAAATGGCTTACCAGCATCCATCGCTGCCTTATGCTGCACTCCAATCCCCCGATGGATTTGATAGTGCATCCCGACCTCTTGATCCGCCTTAAACCGATTGCCGGAAATTTGAACTCGGTACATTCCCAAATTTGATTTCATCAGCCCGGGAGACCGAACATCCTCGCTGTAAACCTGAGGTAACGTGACAAACGCCCCGCCATCGTCCGGCCAAGATTTCAACTGGGGCAGGGCAGAGAGACTTGTCTGATGCTGCATGACCGGGCCAGTGCGAACAGCCTTAGGACGCATTTGCAAAGCGACGAAAGGTGCTCGCCAATATTTCAGCGGTTGCCGTAACGCATCGCCTGGGTCGACCTTGAGCTCAATGGCGCGCTGCACATTTTCAAACGAGTCTCGGAAAATATACTTCGCACGTTCGAGGGTCCCAAATAAATTGGACACCATCGGGAACTCGCAACCCTTCACATTGTCAAACAAAATTGCTGGACCACCCGCTTGGTACACGCGGCGATGAATTTCCGCTGCCTCGAGATTTGCATCAACCGCGTCACTTACCCGAATCAGCTTTTTAGCTTGCTCCAAATCATTGACACAGTCGGTTAAGTTTCTGTAGCCCATAATCTTTATCAGTCTCAAATTTCAAATTTCTTTACGCGGCCGGCAACCATCGAATCCGATTGAAACCCGAAGAATAATCGCGAACAATCCAACTCCGTCGCCGCGGCTCCCTTCCATTGGGTGGACACCTTTGGCTAGTCACCATTGCCGTGATTCTCATGCCCGACTTATGATAGCGGTTCTTTCATAGCGGAGCAGTGGTAGAGCAACCTCAGCGACACCTCTTCTTAGTTTACCGCAAAACCGCCTAATCAATTCAATTCTATTTTCTAAGGTCAGCCCATGAACTTCCTCAAAGATTTCCAAGACTTTGCTTTTAAAGGTAACTTGATCGACATGGCAGTCGGCATCGTAATGGGAGGGGCAGTCGCTGCGATTGTAAAGTCCTTCCTCAGCAATATCATAACGCCATTGATCGCCAGCATCTTCAAAGTTCCAGACATGTCGGCGCTTTATTACTCTATCGGCTCAGGGGAGTCCGCATCGAAAATCATGTGGGGCAGTTTCCTTCAAAACACATTAGACTTCGTTATCTTGGCATTTGTCATTTTCCTCGCCTTAAAGATCGCCGCTCGTTGGATGAAAAAAGCAGAAGCAGAAGCAGAAGCGGAAGCGGAAGCAACACCGGCGGCTGATATCGTTTTGTTAACTGAAATCCGTGACGCACTAAATAGCAAGAGCTAACCCAAATCCGAATCAATTTTAGAACATTCGGCTTTGCAAACTGGTAATTAAAATATCAGGCAGTACCAGAGCGCGCTGCGGGCCGAGTTTCTTGAAATCGCTCACTTGGTTTTTGGAGTTCGCCGAATGTGAAGCGTCAGCTCTCCATCGTTGTCAGATAGCTCAGTCCAATCATCACGGCAACGCACATACAATTGCCCTTCAATTTGACTGGTGCATTGCCCTCTTTCGCCCAACTCAAAGGGCTGCCCTTGGCGGAAATCTTTTGAGAATACCATTCCCACCAAACGTCCCGTTCCGTCGGGCCGGCCATTGGCAGTCACTTCGTCTCCGACATCGACTCGCCATTTGCCTTGAGCCACGTAATCGTAGGAAACCCCAGGACGCACGAGTAATTTAGTGGCTTGCCATCCACGAAGTGCTTTTGTCTTGTGCGAGATTCGTCCGCTGCTTGAGAGATTGGAACATTTGACATTCCAATCCCAAGCACATAAATCCGATCGATAACCATTACCAAGGTGTTTCACAAAAAAGTCATACTCAAACGAAATTTGATCTTTAACTTTACCAAAGGCTGATTCGAATGAATCATTCCCACCTGACATCAGATTCATTCCCAGCTTCTTAAATCGGCGGTCATAATTGGGATTACTTGCCAGCATGTAACACAGCGCCCAACGCCACGCATACGCCTGCCAAGAATCGCCGGTGATTTGCCCTGCGGCCACAATTCCAGCGAGGCTTTTGGGAGGAGAATTCACAAGATAGTCAATTACAACGGGGTCAATATTGACGGCTAATTCACCGGGGACCCAGTATTGGCCCATTTCCGCCATTCCCTCCGAATACCAAACCGGCCCCGTCTTACCAAAGGTCAGCGAACAAAACGCGTGGATCGCCTCGTGTTGAACCACCGAATGTTTGTCACACGAATAAACCACTGCCTTGACGCCACCTGGACCCGATGTCGAGAGTGTGACCCCGGCCGGTTCGGCAATTTTTGCAATCCCGCGTGGGTCCAATTGCCCCGACGGCCATTTTTCTAAATCGTTGACCACAAAACATTCAATGACTGAATTAGGGCGGGCCGAGAAATAGCCGCTCACTAACGCATACATGGTTTCTAATTTGGACAGCAATATATTTGCACTACGATCCGAAACATCAGTGTACAAGACAAAATGCTTTGACCGCATTTCACGAGGCTCACCCGGTTCATCCGAGTACAAGCTAAATTCCTGCTGGAGTCGCTCATGGTTAGAAGTTGTAATTTGTTCGCGTTCAGGAACCATTTGAATATCAATTCGGTTCACCGCCGCCTCTCCGTTGGAGAATTCGAGAATATTGGCCTGCACAACAGTATCGTTAACCTGCACACGATTCAAATGGTCGTCGGCAATCTTCAAAATACAGTCGTCCGATACTGTAAATGAAATCCGCTCTTTTTTTGCCCATTTTGATTTGGGAACCTGCAGTTGCAATCGATTCCCCGCAATACTCACCACGCGTCCCACCACTTCGACCCTCCCCGCCTCACGTCCTTCAGGACGCTCCAAAAAATCAACTTTTAGCTCGGGCTTGGTATCACCTGACAAGACTTCTATCGAGGAAATTTCACCGTCAGATTTCCCATACACATTGGCTCGCCCCGTGAATTGGACAAGCATTCCACGCTCTGCCAATTCGGCCGGTAGCTCTCCAGTAACCGCAATCTGGGCGGCAACCCGAACCGGTGTCCCTCCAATGGAAATCGCGCGCTCGTCTTTGTCTTGAATTTTGTAAACGCCGACATTCCCGTCAGCCTCTTTAATTTTGATCAAGCCGGGACGAATGCGGGCCACCGTACCCGTGACGACCTTTTGATTGACTACCTGAATTTGAATAGCTGCCACTGAACGAGTAAACGACAGATTCGCGACAAATAAAATAGCCGCGAAAAAGGATAGATAATTAAGAAATTTCGGCATTGGGTTAATTAGCTAAAGTCGTTTCAGATCACAAATTTATCGGCGAAATGGGGATTCAAGCCCCACTTAATCAGGACACTCCACCCTTGATTTTAGCATTTCGCGATGACTTTAAATCAAAAATGACGGAATTTTGCCGAGACCCGATATTTCGGCTTTTCCAATTCGAGGGAAGCTTCTAAACTGTTTGCATGGCAGGTTTCCATGGGAACCTACAAATGGGGGTGTGGCGGAACTGGCAGACGCGCTAGATTTAGGATCTAGTTCCCAAAAGGAGTGCAGGTTCGATTCCTGTCACCCCCACT
>JAPKBL010000075.1 GCA_028823415.1 Mariniblastus sp. | reverse complement strand
GAGGGTGCTGCAGAGGCACCAGCCGAGGGTGCTGCAGAAACGGCTGCCCCGGAAGCGGCCGCCGCAGAAACAACGGCTGAACCTGCCAAGGGTGCTGCCAAAGAAAAGGCTGAGTAACGACTCATGCGATTTGATATACTCACCTTGTTTCCGGAGATGTTTCCGGGCTACACAGGCCAGAGTATTTTAAATAAATCCATTGAACGTGGGCTGGTTGAGGTTCACGTTCATAACATGCGAGACTGGGCAAAGGGCCGTCACCATAAAATTGACGACTCGCCCTACGGTGGAGGACCGGGGATGATCTTAAAGGTCGAACCGGTAGTTGACTGTGTTCGCGATGTTCAGGCGATGGGCGACCAACTGGGAACCGTAATCGTCACGACGCCTCAAGGCCAACGGCTCAATCAGCCAATGGTCGAGGAGTTGGCACTCAACCAGCGAATGATTTTATTATGCGGACGTTACGAGGGTTTCGATCAACGCGTGATTGACATCCTCAAACCTCTTGAAATATCGATCGGGGATTACATCCTCAACGGCGGCGAAGTCGCATCGATGGTTTTAGTGGACAGTCTCGTTCGGATGGTTCCGGGAGTTTTAGGGGATGAGCGAAGTAGTTGGGATGACTCGTTTTCACGAGGAAATCGCATGCTCGAGTATCCGCAATACACCCGGCCTCGAGACTTCGAGGGACATCACGTTCCGGAAGTGTTATTGGGCGGGAACCACGGTGAAGTTGAGCGTTGGAGAAATGCCAAGAGTTTGGAAAACACTAAGAAAAAACGAAGTGATCTGTTGGATACGTAAATCCATTGGATAGAATCTAAGAATAAATTAATTCAGTACATCACAGCGACGCGTCACTTGGACGCGAATTAACTGAGGGCAATAAGATGAGTCACAAAATTATGGAACTCGCCGAAAAAGATAGTCTCAAATCGGAAGCACCCGAATTCGAGATTGGCGATACCGTCGACGTGCATTGCAAAATTCTCGAAGGCCAAAAGTCGCGGACGCAGGTTTTCAGCGGAACCGTGATCGGGCGAAGCGGAAGCGGTGCCCGTGAAATGTTTATCGTTCGCCGAATCGTTGCCGGGCAGGGAGTGGAACGAAAATTCCCCGTTCACTCACCCAAAGTCGAAAAAATTGAAGTTAAACGATCTTCTTTTGTCAAACGAGCAAAACTCTATTACCTACGAGATCGTGTGGGCAAGGCAGTTCGCTTGAAAGAACGCCGCAACTAAATAGATTGAAACAACGATTCAGTCCATTCAAAAAGGCCAAGTGTTCGCACACTTGGCTTTTTTGCGTTGAACTCGCCCTTGGCGACGTAGGCGAATCCCAACAACGCAAGTCATCCCGATTTCACAAAAATCTCATCAGGCATTTTCCTTCAGGCATTTTCCTTCAGGCACGACAAACGGAAACGAAATCCAACCCTATCGAACAATTACTGTCCACATATTAGAATTCTAAAAAGGGTCCTGGAAAACGCATTGGTAGCTTAATACGACTAGATTAGTCGTGTGCAAAACTAACCCGACCATTTCAACGGAACTGAAAAACTGTGTCTACTTTCTGCCCAATAGAACATTCACGCACCATCAGTGAACAACTCCACACCGCTGTACTAGCCGCTCAAGCTGCTGGCGTAATCATTCGAGATGGCTCTGAGAAACTAAACGTAGTCGAACAAAAAGGCGTCGGTGACCTGGTCTCCGAAGTCGATCGCGATGCCGACCGTGCTGCCTGTGATATCTTGCGAGCTGCATCCGTTTTGCCCATATTGTCGGAAGAGTTAAATGCAGACCAGACGACTTCCGATGATATGTGGATTGTGGATCCTCTCGACGGATCTAGCGCCTATCTGATGTCCGCCGGCCCACAGTTTCCCGCGGCTTTAATCGCGCTTCGAGAGAACGGGGCGACTCGTCTGGGTGTGGTTTACTTTCCACTTACGGATCAATGGTTTTACGCAGAGAAAAACTGCGGCGCGTGGCATAATGGCAACCGGTTACTCTGCGGCACTGGAGATTCGCTATCGGATGTCTGGGTAGAAATGAACCAATATGGAGACGCCAACCTCGAAACCGATTACTTCCGAAACCTCAAAGAGCGTCTCCGCTCCAATAACGGGGCAAGAATGGTAACCTCGACCGTTCCCCATTCGGGCGTCGCGATGCGGATTGCGATCGGTGATTCCCTGCTCGCCGCCGCCATCCATGACAACAACCCCGCCTGCACCAAACAAGCGGCTTGGGATATCGCGGCACCTCAGATCATTATGGAGGAAGCCGGTGGCGTATTCCTGAATCCGGATGGCCTGCCCTCCAACCCGTTCGAAACACGACCGATTATCGTCTCTCGTTCCCTGAAACTCGCACAGGAAATTATCGCGCTGACCACTGAAATATCGACCGCCGATTGAGTGCGGGTTCCGCTTGCAATCCCCTACTTCAGCTCACCCACAGCAGGCTGATTAATCCTCGGACACTGCCAATTCTATTCAGAGAGCGGCATCAACTCGATGTTACGAAACCAAACACGTTGCGCTTCTGCTTGAAGTGCAATGTGGCCAAACGAAAGTCTGGATTCGGCACCGAGTTCTAAGATGTCCTTGGCTTCTTTACTTTCGGGATCGAGCACTGGAAATCTGTAACGCAACACTTCTTTCCCCTCGACTCGATAGATGATCAACTCATGCCCATGAACCTCCATCTCTACCGCAACCCAGCGATCGGCGGGCAAGGTCGGCCCGGTGGAGTTAACAATATGTTGTTTGGTCAACTTACCTTCATAATTTAAATGTGTACCCGGTGTACAAACATTCCCTGTCTGACGCTTCCCCTTTCCCAGACTTGCCAGAAACTGCATTTCCAGGCTCGCGGGAAACCCCTGATCGAGTCGCATGCTTTGAGGAGATTGGGAGTGCAGCATGACGCCGCTATTGAGATCCACATAATGAGGTGCGTCTGGAAGCATCCGACCCACGAATCGATATTGGAGCCGTAACTTATAGTGCGAATAGGCGAGATTGGAATATAGATGTCCAAATTGCCCGTTGAACGCGCCGTAGTCGTCGTACTCACATTTCAGGATACCCTCCTCCACCCGGAAGGTATTTGCGAAATTCTCCCCCACCGGATGACCTGCGATCTTCACTGTCCATCCGTCCAGATTCTCTCCATTAAACAGCGAGATCCAATCAGGTTCATCACTGTTTTGTTCTGTTGTTTCATCTTGCAAACACTCGTCCGCGCGGCACGCAGAGGATCGCTCCAACGCATTTTCAGAAATAATCGCCAAAACGACGATGACGATGATTTTTATCAAATACAGTCGTCGGACATCAAAATAACATTTCATATTGATCAATTCACAAACTTGAGTAACAGAGTTTTAAACAACCAAGGATTTAGGCTGCCAGGATTAGGCGATTAGGTCAGAAATGACATGATGTTTCTCGACGCCCGTAAGACGCACTTGCAACCCATTGACGTTAACCGATAACTTCTCATGATCGACACCTAAACATCGTAAGATTGTCGCTTGGATGTCATGAACATGAGATTTTCCCTCGATGATGTTGAACCCTAACTCGTCAGTTTTTCCCATGCAAAACCCGCGCTTCATGCCACCGCCGGCAAACCACATCGTAAATGCCTGCGGATGATGGTCACGCCCACCCGAACGGTTCAACGCCGCACTGGCTTCGACCATCGGTGTTCGCCCAAATTCACCACCCCAAATCACCAACGTATCATCCAGCATCCCTCGCTGCTTAAGATCCATAATCAGCGCCGCCGACGCCTGATCCGTCGTTCGACACTGTTTGGTAAGCCCACCTTTTACATTACTGTGATGGTCCCATCCATTGTGATAGACCTGAATAAATCGGACGCCACGTTCGGCAAGCCTGCGTGCTAATAGACAGTTATTGGCAAATGACTTCTCCCCGGGTTTCGCTCCGTAGAGCTTGAGTGTCGCCTCCGTCTCCTGACTCGTATCCATTAATTCAGGTGCCCGCGATTGCATTCGATAAGCCATCTCGTAAGCGTTGATTCGCGTCTCTATTTCAGGATCGTTAACCAAACTAAGTTGTTGGTGATTCAGTTTCTTAATTAGATCAATCGATTCTCGTTGGGCTCGGCGATCAAACCCGTTAGGGTTGGCCACATTGAGAATCGGATCACCGGAACTCCGAAACGGCACACCTTGGTGCGAACCCGGAAGAAAACCTGAACTCCACAGCGACGCACCTCCGCTCAATCCACCACCACTTTGAAGAACGACAAAGGCGGGCAAGTCCTGGGCTTCGCAACCCAGTCCATAACTGACCCACGAGCCCATGCTCGGTCGGCCTGGTATCCCATTGCCAGTATTGAACAACAATTGCGCGGGCGCATGATTAAACTGATCGGTTGTACACGACTTAAGTATCGAGACATCGTCGACAATTTTCGAAAACCAAGGCAACAAATCGGAAACCTCAGCGCCCCCGGAACCGTGCTTTGAAAACTTAAACTGTGGCCCCAAGATGGCAGCATCGGGTTGAATGAACGCGTAACGTTGACCGGCGATCACCGAAGGTGGGATCGGTTGTCCTTCTAACTCGGCAAGCCGAGGTTTGTAATCAAACAAATCGAGCTGGCTTGGCGCACCCGCCATGAACATATAAATCACCCGCTTCGCGCGCGGCAAAATATTTGGCTGCCCCGTAACTCCATCCCCTGACGTTCCCAAAGCAGATACTTTTTTACTCTGTAACGCTCCCATTCCGCCAGCCAATAAAGAAGCGAGCGCAATCTTACCAACACCGACTCCGCAGTCTTGAAAAAAATGCCGACGTGTTTTTAAGTTCAATGGGTTCATAATTTCTGGTTCGTATTCCTGCAATTGAATTTTACTCACTCACCTGCCAACATAAGGTTATCGTATTTGATGGAATCGAACAAATTGACACCGTTACCATCGGGCCAGCCCTGCAGATTCTTAACGCCAGAATGGAATTGTTACGGAAGAAATCCGCATGGCTGATGTGCGTTTCCGACGACTCTAGGACAGGCTCAATCCGTTACTCAGCCAAAGTTATGTAATCGAGAATGGTGAACGAGAATTTATTCTGGGAAATAACCCGAATCGCAGAAAAACTCAATTTGTCCCAATTTTTTTTCCGATCCTTCAATTTTTTCTTCTCTAAACGGTCGCCTCTTTCATTAAGAAAAAACTCGAATACCTGAACCGATCGCCATTTCCGCCGTAAATCCAGTCAAACTGTAACAAAACAAACAAAGTTTACTAACTTCGAAAGAAGTACAATCCAGACAAAGCAGTTCATGCGATTTAATTGAAACCGCAATCGGAATTGGCTAAAATTGCCGATGAAAGATCTTAGCCGTCGCTTCAGCGATCGGTTTTATCTACACCGATGAATGATCACAACACCAAGGAGAAGCTAGGTGACCAAACGTAATTCAACAGACGCAACCAACCAGCCTGCGTCCAAACAACCAACCTCCGAATCTACCCGTCGGGAGTTTCTCAACAATGGTTCAAAAATAGCAGTCGCTGGTGCTGCCATGGGATCGATTATCGCTCCCAAATTATCTATCGCTCGATCGGCACATGCCTTTGGAACCGATACAATTCGAATTGGTTTGGTCGGATGCGGCGGACGCGGAACTGGAGCATCTATCCAGGCCATGAATACGACCAGCGGCAATGTAGAGCTAGTTGCGATGGGCGACGCTTTTCAAAACCGTCTCGACGGATCGTTGAAGTCATGCCAAAACAACCACAAAGAGAAAGTTCAAGTCCCCAAGGACAGGCAGTTCGTGGGCTTTGATGCTTACAAGAACGTGCTCGCTTCCGATATCGACATGGTCATTCTTGCAACCCCTCCAGGGTTTCGCCCACTTCATCTGGAAGCTGCGATTAACGCGGGGAAAAATGTTTTCATGGAGAAGCCTGTCGCGGTAGACGCTCCAGGTATTCGTCGGGTTCTGCGGGCTGGAAAACTTGCCCAACAGAAGGGCCTTGCAATCGCAGTCGGTCTACAGCGCCGACACGAGCGGGCTTACCGCGAGACCATTTCTGAATTGCAAAATGGAATAATTGGTGACTTGGTTCATACGCGAGTCTATTGGGACGGTGGCGGCGTCTGGACGCGACCTCGGACCGAAAGCGAAACTGAGCTCCAATACCAGATGAAGAACTGGTATTACTTCAACTGGCTTTGCGGTGACCATATTGTTGAGCAACACATTCACAACCTTGACGTTGCCAACTGGTTAATGGACGACTACCCGGTAACTGCACAGGGAATGGGTGGACGTGAAGTCCGAACCGGTAAAGATACCGGCCAGATCTTTGATCACCATGCCGTTGAGTTCACCTATGCCAACGGTCACCGACTGCTAAGCCATTGCCGTCACATTCGGGACTGCTGGAATTCAGTTTCCGAGCACACTCACGGAGCCAAAGGCTACGCCGACATCAGCGGCGGACGAATCTATGACAACACTGGCAAGGAAATCTTTAAGTGCAAGGAAGGAAAGGGCCAACGTGGTGGACACCAGCAGGAACATCACGACCTATTCGCCGACCTGCGTGACGGCAAGATTCCTAATGAAGCCGAATATGGAGCGAAAAGCACCATGACTTCGATCTTCGGACGTCTTGCGACTTATTCCGGTAAAGAATTGAACTGGGATGATGCCATTAATTCCGACGTCATGCTCTGCAACGTCGATGAGCTGAGCGGAATGAATGATGAAGCTCCAGTTCAACCCAACGCCGATGGAAGCTATCCATGCCCGCGGCCAGGCGCCGGTGCGAAGGATGTTATCGACTGGGAAGTCGGCAAAAAGAAAAAGAACAAAAATAAGAAATAGTGTTCTAACCAACAACAATGCAAACCAAAGGCGTCCTTCCAAGGACGCCTTTTTTTTGCGCGAAGATCGGGCCGTCAAATTTTAAATCTGAAAAAAAAGACGTTTCCGCTTCTGGAACTTGCCCAGGAAAAGGGTTGCCAACGAAGTCATCACCGCTTCTGGCAACGCGGAACCGGAACTCAGGGAAGACAGGAAATATTTGATAATTTCCGAGCAAGGTCAAATTTCTGCTTTCGATACTGAGACAGGAAAAAAAGACTCGGTTCGGCGTTAGCGCCAGAGACTCTTATTCGCCAACTCAATGAGCGGTTAAAAACACCGGCATTGATTCGTAAGGGTTTACCCGAAAGAATCCCCACCCAAATCCATTCGCAAGATTTTTCTGCCAAATACTGAACATTTTGACGGTTCCACCCTTCCTTCCCCGCTCTCTCATACCGGAACCTTCAAAAATGCATTAAACTAAAGCGTCAAAGTTGTTCAGCTACGTCAGCGACTCTGCTTAGTTGAACCGCACGAATGAATCCGTCGTACAAACGGAGAAATTTGAAGATCGTGATTTAAAATCGCGTTAGATGACACTTGAACCACATTTTTGGCGATGGCCAATTAGCCTAGACCATTCGCCAGTGCTTACTGAAACACGTTTCCTGCGATCGATTCTGAGGTAAACCATGAACCAAAGTTTTATTTATGTCACGAAATTATGCGTCGCCGTTGCGTTGCTCATGTCAAATAATACGAACGTAAACGGCCAGTCAACTAATCCCCAGGATTCAAAGGGTATGAATTCAATTTTACTAAAACCTTGGATTGGACCTTATGGGGGTGTGCCGCCTTGGCGACAAGTCAATCGTGACGAATTCCTAGGCGCTTTTGATGCCGCCATTAAAATATCAAATCAAGAAATTGAAGCGATTGCGAACAACCCCGATCCGCCCACTTTCGAAAACACATTTGTTGCGCTTGAAAAATCGGGAAAGACGCTTAATCGACTGCAAACAGTTTTTGACGTCCATACCTCCAATCTGGCCACCGGCCCCATCCCGGACATCGAAAAAGCTGTCGCTCCAAAGATGTCAAAATTCAGCGACTCCATCATTCAAAATTCAAAACTGTTCGCCCGGATCGAAGCCATCTACCAGGGTGATGAAATGAAGTCGCTCAACAGTTCCCAAAAACGACTGGTAAAAGACCGGTACGATAGTTTTGTACGTCAAGGCGCTAAACTAAACGATAAAGACAAGGCGGTACTTTCACAAAAGAACGCAGCACTCGCTGGATTATTTGCCGACTTTAGCCAAAAGGTTCTCTCCGACGAAGAAGGCTACATCACTTGGATCAGTGACGCCGACATGCTTGCTGGATTACCTGAAAGTACAGTGGCAGCCATGGCAGGTGCCGCAAGTAAACTTGGTGATTCCAATAACCCCAAGGGAAAATGGTGCGTTACCAATACGCGATCGTCAATGGAACCGTTTCTTACCTACGCCGACAATCGCGGACTCCGTGAAGCCGTTTGGCGGAATTATTATAACCGAGGTGACAACGGTGGTGACAATGACACCAACGCAATCATTTCGGCGATCCTAAAACTCAGAGCGGAAAGAGCACTATTGCTGGGCTACAAAACGCATGCCCACTGGCGTCTTGAACCGCAAATGGCTGGTACACCAGAGGCAGCGATGGATTTAATGCTAAAAGTCTGGCCCAAAGCTGTCGCCCGCGTCAATGAAGAAGTCGCCGACATGCAAACAATTGCTGATTCCGACAATGCGGGAATCACTATCGAACCCTGGGACTACCGTTACTACGCCGAAAAGGTTCGCAAAGACCGGTACGATCTTGACTTCAATGAAGTGAAACCCTATCTGCAAATGGAAAAGCTTCGCGAAGGAATGATGTGGGCTGCAAAACAGCTTTACGGTTTCGATTTCAAACAGGTCAAAGACGTTCCTGTATTTGAAAACGAGGTTACCGTCTGGGAGGTCACCCGCGATGGAAAACATGTCGGACTTTGGGTGTTCGATCCCTTCGCTCGCCGTGGTAAACGGAGTGGTGCCTGGATGAACGCCTATCGCATCCAGGAGAACATGGATTCACCAATCACTCCCATTGTTTCTAACAATTCCAATTTCATCAAAGGCGAAGCTGGAAAACCAGTCTTAATCTCATGGGATGACGCTGTCACGCTGTTCCACGAATTTGGACACGCACTCCATGGATTATGCAGTGACGCAAAGTATCCATCTCAGGCAGGTACCTCGGTCGCTCGAGATTATGTTGAATTCCCATCGCAATTGAACGAACATTGGCTTTCAACTCCCGAAATACTCTCCAAATTTGCGGTCCACTATGAAACTGGCGAGCCAATGCCTCAGGCATTACTCGACAAGATTGAAAACGCCGCAACGTTCAACCAGGGATTTAGCACCGTCGAATATCTTGCAAGTGCGTTGATCGACATGAAACTCCACCTTGCCGGAAACGTTTCCATCGACGCGGATAAATTCGAACGAGAGACACTCGCGGAACTTGGAATGCCTAGTGAAATTGTGATGCGACATCGCACCCCACAGTTCGGCCACGTATTTTCGAGCGACGGTTATTCGGCAGGTTACTACAGCTACCTTTGGTCCGACGCACTCACAGCGGATGCCGCACAGGTCTTCGAAGACGCAGGCACCTACTATGACCCCGCAATTGCCAAGAGCCTCTACGATAACATCATGTCCGTCGGTGACACCATCGACCCCGCGGAAGGATTTAGAAGGTTTCGCGGCCGCGATGTTGACACCAAAGCGCTTTTGCGAAAGCGCGGATTCCCTGTTAATTAAGAGGGACTAGAAAACTGCAAATCCTTGATCGCCACAGTAATTTAAACTGTGGCGTTTTTTTGTGACGGGATTTTCTTAATCTAGCGTCTCCAATTGCCGAATCTGTTTTCCTGCTTCCCGCCATTTACCCGCAAATAACAACTCAGATGCCGCTTTGAGTTCAGAATCACGGCGCTGTCTTAAAGTTTCCATTTTTTGAAGTCTGTACAGACGAATTGGCAACTTCAGAGAGTCAGGTTTAAATTTCGTTTTCTTTGCATCATGTAATTGAACTTGCTTTTGAATCGAACTTAAAAATTGATAGCCAAATTCGAGAGTTGGTTCAATCATCGTTCCTTCACCAAAATCGTTCCACGTCGCAATTTGGATGATTTCCGAGTTCGAATTCCAAGCCCGCTTGAGAGTTTCCTCAAACGTCTCCCCATCCCCCGATGCAATGGAACCAAAACTCTCCCGCCCCTCGCCTTCTTGATAATAGTCGTGGAATTGAGGAAAAACGGTAGCGATGGCTCTGTTTGTTTTGTCGCTTGGCGCATAGAGACGATCGAGGTAATCAGTCCACTGCTCGGTTTCGATCTCTTTTCCGCCAGAAACCGGCGGCCACCCAAACGCACCGTCAGCATTTGCCCGGGAAACTAAATGTGGTAGTGCATATAGCAATGGAGTTGGCTTTACGGTTGAACAGATATCTTCCATTTCCCCGTCATCGTAAAACTGCGGGCCGAAGACCAGCAGGACTGGGCGATCGTTTATTTTGACATAACTCGAATCCGAAAAACAGTTCTTGGAAAGATACTGAAGAACCATTTCCCCATGGCGAATTCCTTCATCACTTTTGATTTTCCCAGCTTTCATTAAATGTCCAACCGTCTGGTCCTCGTAGCAAATGGCATATTTTAAACCAGCCTTCTTGATTGCTTTGATCATGGCGAGCGTGTTACGGTGATTGGTAGCGTAATCCCAATGGTCATCAATTCCATACCAATCAATGATCACACCGTCGATACCAGCCATCTTCATCAGCAACACGTGACATTCAAGCGCGTCCGGATCGGCCGAATCGTAGGGGCCCATCAATGGATAATAATGGCTCGCGATCTCACGTTTTCCGTCGAACCTATTATCGGGGTTGCGGTTCTTTAGCTTCCAATGCCACCCCCAATCACCACTGATCGGCTTGGAACTAAACCAAGGCATGTAATGCGCGAGCACGATCGGCCCATCCTGAGACAAACTCATATTCGGTATCGCCACCAGAAACGCAAGTGTGACTACACTGAGTCGTAGTAAATGCATGATCCGCCTAGTCCCCCAGCACCGAATTGAAAACACTGATCAACCGCACAGGCGGTGACAATCCGCCCTTCCCACAGCGTATAGCGCATTCTGAGAACTCGAAACAACGGTCGAATAATAGTCCTCAAAATTAATCCGATAAATTCTTCTCCAATCCACCGATGCCCCGGTCAACGTTGTTTCGGGTGATCTTATTTTGAAGATAGCGATTTTTCCTTCTAGTCCGTTAAAAAACCAACCTCCCTCGCGAAATGTGTTGAAATAGACAGTGAATTTGTTGATAATGGGTCCACCACAACTCAGCGATGGTGAACGAATTTATCCCGCTAACTTTTTTATGAGACACGATGGGCTTTGTAAACAAAACGACGTTCTACTTCTTTGCCTTGATACTTTCGATATCAACCTTCCAGACAATCTCGCACGGCCAGGATTCCGAACCACGAAAAACAGAGATTATTAGCTTCGCGACCGAGGTTCGTCCACTACTCGCTGCCAACTGCTTTGGTTGCCACCAAGGGGCAATCAATCGAGGGAAATACGTTATGACGGATTTCCAATCCATGCTCGCTGGGGGCGAATCGGGAGATGCTGCAATTGTGCCTGGTAGGCCGGACGAGAGCCGACTCGTCAATGTCACCACTAGTCACGACGGAACCGCGGAAATGCCACCCAACGCTGAGCCGCTCAGTAAAAAAAATCTGGATACCATTCGCCAGTGGATTTCAGAAGGTGCCCTAAACGATTATTCGAAACCGATTGCAAATTATACGAGCGAAAACCCGCCGTCTTACGCGCGTCTCCCGATGGTGACGACACTTGATTTCTCACCTGATGGAACCCAAATTGCCGTCAGCGGATTTCACGAAGTCCTGCTCCTTAAAGTACCGGAGGATTGGAATCATAAAGGATCAGACCAGCCTGTGTTTGCCGAAATTTCCGCGCGTTTAATTGGACTTTCTTCACGGATCGATGGAGTTAAATTTTCGCCCAATGGAAAACAACTGGCTGTCTGTGGAGGCAGTCCCGGTGAGTTCGGCGAGCTTCAAGTTTGGGATATCCAAACCGGCAAGTTATCCCTCTCGAAGACCGTTTCGTTCGACACCATTTATGGCGTTAACTGGTCGCCAGATGGTAGCACGATCTCTTTCGGCTGTACCGACAACACACTACGGGCCATTGATGCGGTCACGGGCGAACAACGTTTGTTCCAAGGTGCGCACAATGATTGGGTACGAGACACTGTCTTTTCCGTAGACGGATCTCGGCTTGTCTCTGTCGGCCGAGATATGAGTTGCAAATTGACTGATGTTGCCACCCAGAGATTTGTCGATAATATCACTTCCATTACTCCCGGAGTACTCAAAGGAGGAATCGCAGCGGTCGATCGACATCCAACTCGCGACGAAATTGTGATCGGCGGAGCGGATGGAATTCCCAAAGTCTACCGGCTGGATCGATTAACCAAACGAGTCATCGGCGATGATGCAAACTTAATCCGTGAATTACCCAAAATGCCCGGGCGAGTTCAATCCGTTTCAATCTCTCCAGATGGCAAACGTATCGCCGCCGCCAGCAGTCTCGACGGCGAGGGTTTTATCCACGTCTACTCTTACGAATTCGACACGGCTCAACCCGCGAACATAAAAGCAATTGTCTCAAAAGTCGTCACGGCTCAAACCAAGGAAGAGAAAGCGACGCTGCGCGCGTTTGTGACCAAAGACGCCAAACAAATCTCTGATTCAAAAATCACAACCGGTGGAATTTATTCGGTCGCCTTTCATCCCACGGGGTCCTATCTCGCAGCGGGGGGCACCGATGGAATCATCCGAATCATCAATTCGGAGACAGGGCAAGTTAATCAGTTGGTTCACACAATCCGTGCCCTCGCCACCACGGACAAATCCCAAGCTGGACACTGGCAATTTGAATCGTTGAAACCCGGTCCAGCTAACCCGAACCACATTGCGACCCACTCCGCTCCAGCAGAACTCCTTGTCTCTCCCGCGGATATTTCCTTTCAGTCGCCGGTGGATTACGCCCAAATGGTGATTCAGGCCAAATACGCCAACGGACAGATCATTGATGTCACCCACGCGAGCCAAATATCGGCCAACAATCCTTCGGCGACAGTCAATCAGAGTTTGATCGAAGCCGGCGCGGAGGGGAACGGAGAACTGAAAGTTGAATTTGAGGGCTTGCAGAAAATCATCCCTGTCGCCACGAAATTCATATCACCTTCCTTCGAACCGAATTTCGTTCAGCATGTGAATCCAGTTTTGACGAAACTGGGATGCAACGCCGGAACATGTCACGGCAGTCAAGGGGGTAAAAAGGGTTTCAAACTCTCTCTCCGTGGCTATGATCCCATTTACGACATCCGGGCATTCACCGATGACATGGCATCTCGCCGCACCAACCTTTCTTCATCCGAAGAAAGCATGATGCTCTTGAAACCCACTGGCCAAATCCCTCACGAGGGTGGAAAGCTGTTCGATAAAGACGGAAGGTATTACTCCCTCATCCACCAGTGGATTAAGAATGGCGCGAAACTCGATCAAACAGTCGCTCAGGTAAAATCGATCGAAATATTTCCCAAGAATCCAATCCTAATTGATGCCGGTTGGAAACAACAAATGCGCGTGATTGCGACCTATTCCGACAGCACGACAAAGGATGTTACTCGTGAAGCGGTGATTGAGATCGGAGATATTGAAATTGCCGCGATGGATGAGTCGATAGTAACGGCCTTGCGTCGTGGCGAATCCGCAGCACTCGCCCGATTTGAGGGTGCGTTTACTGCCACCACGATTACGGTCATGGGACAACGCGATAACTTCGTTTGGAAAACTCCAGAGGTCTGGGGTGAGATTGACAGCCTCGTTGCAGACAAATGGCAGCGGATGAAAATTTCTCCTTCGGACCTTTGCACTGACGCGGAGTTTGTTCGTCGGCTTTACCTCGACCTCACGGGACTGCCACCAAGCGAAGAACAGGTCGCCAAATTCCTCAGCGACCCGCAGGAAACTCGCGTCAAACGGAGTGCCCTGATAGATCAACTAATCGGCAATGAACAATTTGTTGAACATTGGGCCAACAAACGAGCGGATCTGTTACAGGTCAATCGAAAATATCTCGGCGCGCCTGGGGCAAGTGGTTTGCGTGACTGGATTCGCGAGCAGGTCAAAACCAATCAACCCTACGATCAATTTTCTTACGAATTATTGACCGCGTCAGGATCCAACAAGGACAATCCCGCCGCGTCTTATTATAAAATCCACCGCACTCCCGAAGAAGCGATGGAGAACACCACACACCTATTTCTCGCAACCCGATTTAACTGCAATAAGTGCCACGATCATCCGTTTGAAAAATGGACCCAAGATCAATATTACGAGACGGCAGCCTATTTCGCACAGGTGGACCGAAAGAATGATCCACAATCCAAAGGAAAAAAGATCGGCGGAACCGCCGTCGAAGGTGCGACCCCGTTGTACGAAATCATTTCCGATAAAACCGATGGAGAGGTCAAGCACGAACGTACCGGCGAGATTGCGACTCCCCTGTTTCCGTTCGTTGTTAATGTCACATTACCGGAAACAGCTACGCGCCGGGAGCAATTGGCGTCTTGGATCACTTCAGCCGAGAATCCCTATTTCGCCACCAGCTATGTGAATCGGCTTTGGGGTTATTTGACCGGCGTCGGATTGATCGAGCCAATCGACGACATCCGCGCTGGAAACCCACCTAGCAATCCGGAGCTTATCGAATATCTGCGCCGACAATTTATTGCGAGTGGGTTCGATCCACAATTCATCATCAAATTAATCTGTAATTCGAGAACCTACCAATTATCGGTAAGCACAAATGAATTCAATGAGGATGACCAACGCAACTATTCGCACGCCATCGCGCGACGCTTACCCGCGGAGGTACTTTTTGATTCAATCCATGTCGTGACGGGCAGTGCATTAAAGATCCCGGGAGTCAAACCAGGAACCCGTGCTGCCGCGCTACCCGATAGCGGTGTCCGACTCCCGAGCGGTTTTCTTGCAACTTTGGGCCGTCCGCCGCGAGAGAGTGCCTGCGAATGCGAGCGTGTCAATGAACTTCAATTGGGTAGTGTATTGGCACTTGTCAGTGGTCCGGATGTTTCCAGAGCTGTCGGTGATCCGAACAGCCAGATCGCTCAACTCGTTGCCAGTGAGCCCGATAATGAAAAACTAATCGATCATCTATTCATGCGAATTCTCAATCGCCATGCGTCCACTTCGGAGAAGAAGATTCTTCAAACCGCCTTTCTCGAAATCGATTCGGATCATACGGCACTCATATCCGCAAGGGATTCACAAAAATTAAACGCCGCCAAGCAACGCCCCGCCGCTCAACGGATCCGCACCCAAAACATAGAAAAAACGGCGAATCAACTACAACAACTCACCGCCAAGAATGCGCCGAACCTGCTTAAACAGGAAGCCGAACGCCTCCAGAACATCGAGAAGGTTAAACAGGAAATAATGGTTTTCAAGTCCGCTCAATCCAATTTTTCACAGTGGATCGATGAACAAAAAACTGAAGTCAATTGGCAACCGCTTGCACCCACCAGTCTCGCATCGACCACCGGCAACCCATTTGAGGTGCGCGATGACAAAAGTGTTCTCTTGAAACCGAAACCTGGAAAAGAAGTTTATACTATCTCAACCGATGCACCGCTCAATGGCACGACCGCCATCCGCTTAGAGATGCTCAACGACCCATCGCTTCCCGGAAAGGGACCAGGCCTGGCACCCAATGGAAATCTCGTCCTCACTGAATTTGAAGTCGAAGTCGCCTATCCAGCTCAGCCAGATAAGTGGGAAAAAATTAAATTTTCATCCACTGCTTCCAATATTGATCAACCCAACTTTCCCATCTCCTTGGCGGTTGATGGAAATTCAGTTAACCAACAGGGTTGGGCGCTTGTAAATGCGATAGGGAAAATCAGCTGGGCAACCTTTCAGTTGGAGTCACCTCTAAACCTGCCCGAGGGTGCAAAGGTGAGGTTTAGAATGCATCAGAATTTTGATGATAAACATCAAGTTGGGTGTTTCCGGCTCTCAACAACTCAATTCTCGTCCCCAGTGAACCTCAGCCTACCAGACCATCTAATTTCGGAAATCAAAACACCTGAATCTGAATGGTCCAAGGCACAAAAAGATCTATTGGTAGCTTTGTTCGAGAAAGATGACCCGACGCTAAAAAACCTAACTGCTAAATTAGCAACGGCGGAAACGATAGTCGTTGTACCGGCGGACGTTCAAAAATTGCGTGAAAAGCTCGCGAGGTACGAACTGCCAATTCCTCCCAACGCGAAACTTCAGCGTCTAGAAAGCGATGTGATCACGAGTGCGAAGCAATTGGAAAACCGCCGTTTGACCGCTACCCAGGATTTAACGTGGGCGTTAATTAACAGCCCCTCATTTTTGTTTAATCGATAATCAGCCAACCCAGTTCCATCCTTGGAGAAACATATGTTCCGCATTGTCGGCAACGCCGCTAAAGATCTTTGCGACCCACAACTGAAGGTCACTCGAAGGGATATCATGCGAGTAGGCGGAAGCGCTATGCTTGGACTTTCCCTTGGCAGCCTGCTTAAACTCAAGTCCGCTAATGCGGCGTTCCCCCAACCGAACGTCGAAGGAGCGGGTTGGAATAAAGCTAAAAGTATCATCATGGTTTACCTCCAGGGCGGACCAAGCCATATTGACCTATGGGATCCTAAGGAAAATGTTCCCGACAATGTCAAAAGCGTATTCAAACCAATCTCGACCAAAATTCCCGGGATTAAATTCACAGAAAACCTGCCGCGTTTATCCCAATTGAATGACAGGTTTACGATGATGCGGGCGATGAGCTACACGCCGGTTGGTCTATTTAACCACACCGCCGCTATCTACCAAATGATGACCGGCTACACCACTGACAAAGTCAGCCCATCGGGTCAATTGGAACCGCCGTCCCCGAAGGATTTTCCAAATTTCGGTTCCCACCTTGTGAAGATGAAGCCGGTCGAAGTTCCGATGCTTCCATTCGTAATGCTCCCTCGCCCGCTTCAAGAAAGCAACGTCGTCGGAAAAGGAGGGGCGGCTGGTTTCCTCGGTAAAGCGTTCGACCCCTACACGCTTTACCCAACCGGCGACGATCTCGACATGAAGAAAATGACGCGCATCAAAATTGATGACCTGCAACTTCCTGCCGATGTGTTTTCGACACGCCTTAAGCGTCGCGCAAAACTTAGAGACCTCGTCAATCAGCAAATGCCGGAAATTGATAAAGCAGTCGAGTCGTTTAAACTTGATCAACATTATCAAAAAGCGCTTGATCTCGTCGTTTCTGGTCGAGCCCGCGACGCTTTTCAATTGAGTAATGAATCTGAAAGTACGCGAGAAAGCTACGGACGAAACACATTCGGTGACAGTCTTCTTTTAGCCAGACGGTTAGTCGAAGCGGGTACGCGGGTGGTCGAAGTCATCTGGCCAAAAGTCGCCAACAGCGACAATCACAGTTGGGATCAACATAAAGACCTGAGTTCGAGAATGAAGAACCAGTCGGCTCCCATGTTTGATGCCGGCGTGAGCGGACTCATCGAAGATCTCGATCAACGCGGAATGCTGGATGAAACGATGGTTGTGGTTGTCGGTGAATTCGGCAGAAGTCCGCAACGCGGGGTGAGCACTTCAGGAAATGACAATACAAACGATGGGCGTGACCACTGGCCCTATTGCTATACCGGGCTGATCGCGGGGGCCGGTACAAAACGTGGGTATGTGCATGGCAAATCCGATAAAACTGCGTCGGCGCCACTGGAAGATCCAGTCCATCCAGGAGAACTACTGGCTTCGATCTACTATGCCTTTGGGATAAATCCTGAAACGATGGTGATGAACCATTTGAATCAACCGCGGGAACTCGTCAAGGCGCACCCGGTGCATGCGATTTTCAGCTAACGATCTCAAACCAAGATTCGGGAGTAGTCACCCAAACTAAGATGGCTTGAGCTTTGCGATCAAGCTTGAATGGTTTTTTCGATCTTACGACTTTAAAATTCAAACGATGTCGTCCATCGAAACAATTCGGAACAGAGAAACGTGACTCACACCGCCAGGCTGTGGATGCGTTTGAATCTTGTTTCACCGAACTACTACGAAATTCAAGAACACTGACGCTGAGCTCAGGAATCGCAGCGTCATGGTCTTCGATGGAACTCTCAAACGAACTCAACTATCGCTGGGGTTCTTTTGATCAGCTTTGCGCTGCTCGATTTCGATCTCTCGGTTTCGGAGCACGCGCTCAAACTGCTTTTTCATTTTGTCACCACTGAAGGTGAATGAGTGGTTATTAAACTCAACGCGGTTCTCGTGAAGAAGTGTAAAGGGTTGATTGACAAGACGCACATTCATTTCGATGTGCGAACCTTCGGGGTGGAACCGACCAATCTCGCCCTCTTTGACGCTTCCCCGCCAGTCAATCACTTCGACACTCGCGTTGGCACCTGAGGAATCCAACGCAAACTGCGGAACACCATCCGCAGAATCCAGTCGACCGGTGAGTTCAATCCGTTTGGTTA
This sequence comes from Mariniblastus sp., assembly GCA_028823415.1. Classification (GTDB taxonomy): domain Bacteria; phylum Planctomycetota; class Planctomycetia; order Pirellulales; family Pirellulaceae; genus Mariniblastus. The sequence continues at coordinate 7,108 of JAPKBL010000075.1, read as the reverse complement.
CCTCATCAAAGTTGTTTTTATAGGTGAACATCGTAGTCACATCAAAACAAAACGCACCAATGCGCCGATGCGCAAAAAGGTATCTTATATTTCGCCAATTCTCATTTGCAAACGCATCGAATTCACTCTGCGTTCCCAACGTGATAAACGTTCGATTACTCCCCGCTTCATGGTTTGCTCGCCGAAACCGTAAGAGCCCATTTTTCAGTTGTAAATAAATCGAGTTGGCCGTTCCTAGGACTGTCTCCATGGATTCCATCCAAACCGGGGTGACGTCGCCATTGGTGACCGCGGATCGTAATTCAATTGGAGCCTGAGAAGGATCAAGCCGGATTTGGTCTTTCTGGCTTTCTTTCATGTTGGATTTGATTCGAGCGAATGCCCAAGAATTATCTTCCTCCGGAAAATCTATTCTTCCAGATTCAAAAGCGTGTCCAATAAGTTTCATGACATCTCAGACTTAGAATGCAAGTTGAGCCAGTGATGGACCACATCACGATGCTAATAATTGTAGCACAAATTTTTCAAACAGCTCCCGAAAGATAATATATACCTAATCAAAAACTACTCGAACGATAATCGCCGGATCCAGAAAAGGCAAACCAATTTTAAATCTTGACTGGAAAGTTAAAACTCGATTACTTATGCCACCGCATTTCAGACTCAATACATTTCTGTGCAAAAACAAGGCCATCTACGTCGCAGTAAATTTTTTTCGGAATTAAGCAACGGAGTCGGTCTCGCGTCAGACCGGTTTCCTAATAGTCAACCGGATCAGGCAACTTGCGTTCAATTTCATCGACGCGATAGCCAAAACCAGATCCAGCCAAAGTAGAGAGATCCAAAAGTCCATTTCGTCTCTGATAAATTCCCGGATGTATCGCCTGTTCCGGCAAGGAAGCCTGAGGGTAAAACTGCATTCCATTGGATTCGACACCCATGATCGTTCCGGCATGCGCTGCCAGACGAACGTGGGGTATTTGCGCGAGCATGGGATTTGTCAGATCCTGCACCATGAGTGGCATTCCGTTTTCTTTAGCCCAGCAAAGGCTGAGCAGCGCGCCGGTTTGAGTCTTGCAAGTTTTAAGGGCAACTCCTGTCCAACCTAGCGACTTTCCTAGCCTCACAAACCTCCAATCATGAGCGCTCTCATCAAGAAACAACGGCTTCCGCTGAGAGACCGAACTGACATCGATTCGGTGGGCCTCGAGATCATAAGGAAACGGCTGTTCAACATATAGCAGACGGCGATAAATTTCAGCATGCTCGCTCGCCAAGCGGTCAAGTATTTCATTCACGTACTGAGGCTCATCAACAGTGCAATTAAAATCAGCAGTCAACGATGACACATCATGCTTAAGTGAAACTTGCCCAATGCTAACCAATCGTTCGTAATCCCATTTCGAATCATTGCCACGAAGTTTAATCTTTAGACACTTGAGTCCGTCACGCTCGATCCATTGCTCGAGAACAACGGGATAGCCATCGTCTGGCTCGGTGCCCATTCTCTCCTCCCTCGTAATCGGGTCTAACCCTCCAACGAGGTGCCAAACCGGAATTTTTTTCGGGGCCTCAGAGACCAAATAATCTCTGGGGTAACGTCCCTCAAAAGCGTCGAAGGATCCATCGGTTTCGCCGGAACCTTCGAAAAACCATTTTAAATCCCGATTCATAAAATCAGAGCCATAGGTCTTGTAGATATCAATGCCATGAACGTTGCCGTACGCATCATGTATCGCTTGATCGAACACACTTGTGGCAACCAAAGCTGCCAGATACGGCATGTCCTCAGTTTTTCGCTCCGAATTGAAACCCCGCTGAAGTTGCGGCAATCTATTTTCGATGAATACTTGCCCTAATTCCAACGGATGGCCGGATTCATGAAAGCCTAGTAATGCATTCGCCAGTTGTTTGCAGAACTTAACCAGCGCATCATGACGGTCGGCATAAGGCGTCTCGCTCGGCCAAACCCACTGAATCGAAAGTGGAGTCTCGCCCCAACCGACACCCCGATTACCCGCTCGGTCTTCGACTGTGATTTTTGCTCTAGCGCAAGTCACATGATCCAAAGTTTCACTGCCAAACTTTAAGGGAACCCGCGTTTGGACTGGGATAAAATAAAGACTAATATCCTTGACAAAAATGTCGGTTTTTTTTTCAAGCATATTTCTTGATAACATTAGAACAATTTATTAAAAGACAAATCCAATGCAGATGAAACTAGAGCTTCGATCCTCCAACCAATGCTACTTGTCCTCTCCAGCGAAATCATGCAAAGCCCCGTCGCCTATCTCACAAACCGTTCAGTAAAGATGCCCCCAACGAGCAGGACGACGCCAACTGCAATACTCGTTAGATCGAAATATTGCAAACTAAACAATTCCGGCAAGTTCCAAAGTTGGCCTCCCAAAATCACGGCCATTCCCGGAACCGCGCAAACGGTCACTCGCCAACCGACAAAAATAGATGATGCGATCATTAGCAGGCCTGCAATTAATGGATTGAAGCTATTAATCGAGAAACCAAGCAGAGGGACCGCAAGCGGACTGGTTTTTCTTAGTTTAATAGCTGAATCGTCTTGTTGATCCAATGGTTGAATCACATTCGTAATTGGATCAATTCCAGTTTCAGAGATAACTTCAAACAACTTATTTTGGTTCGCCCAGATCAAACAGACCACCACCAAACAGGAACCTAACAGGGCCCGGAAAAACGAACCGAAAAGACCATCAAGCCAAGGAGTCAATCTACCTAACAGCGTATACCCTCGTCGCTGCCTACCACTCCTTGCTTCCCGCATCATATTATTAATTTTGTCCAACTGCTGCTTCCGCCGCATCTCGAGATTTTTGGAATCATCCCGTTTGCCCCACATGTTCGACCTGTAATCAACGCCTTTGTCAACGAGCGCATTGGCCATCTGAAACGCCTGCTTTCTTGCTTCACCGGATGTGATTCCTTTTTCGAGCAAACCAGCTTGTTCGACTCGATGCAAGAGCGCTTGGTCCTGTGCAACCTCACTCGCCTCAACTCTCCGCGTAAACGCATCAATCATCACATCAGCCCAGGGCCGAAACTTTGGTTTATGCCGCCCCATCACCGTGTTGCTTAATTCATTCCGAACCTTTCTTTTCGATTCGTAGTCAAATAAGTCTTCGAAAATTTCTTCCCAGTGATTTCCCGAATACTTCGCGACGAACACTTGAAGCGTTGACTCATCCATGCCCATCACGCGCATTCGCTTCATCAAACGTTCGCATTTTCCAACTATTGGTTTTCGATGTTCTTTAATTGGTTTATCAATGAAGACATAAATCGACGCCCCAAAAACCGCTCCGACAACAGCCATCACCAACCAATGAAAAAATACACCAGCCATTACTGCCGCAATCAGCCATAAGAAAACCGCAAAATTCCATTTCAGTAACGCCATTCCCTTCTTGCGATAGGACAACTCCCGCCACCGTTGATACAAAACCGTATTGTCATTCACACCCTGTGTGATGAGATAGCTGAAAAATCCAACCAATGGGAAAATCAACATGCCCGATGCCCATTTCCAGTTAATAAAAACTAGATTGAAAGCAACGAAAAGTGAAATACCCAGGATAGCGAGCGGAGCCACCGTCCGGACCCGCGTCAGCGGGAAAAAATTATACGCATCGGCGCATGTCTCCATTAATTTTGCGTCTTCTTCCGCCGGTGTGAATTGAGCAGCCGAACTGATACCGAGATAATTTTCCAGCTCAACAATTAATTCGCCCATACTTTGGTATCGATCCTCGGGCAGCTTTGCCATCATCTTGGCAATAATCTGAGAGAGCACCTCTGGAACGCGATCCACAATCAGACTTGGTGGGACTAACGGAGCCGACGTATGCTTTGCCACGACTTCGATGACGGTTCTTCCGTCAAAAGGCCGCTGCCCCGTGAGTAACACATAAAACGTACACCCCAGTGAATAGACGTCGGCTCGCAAATCGACGCTAACCGAACTCGTTGCTTGCTCAGGTGCCATATAATAAGGCGTGCCGATAGTACTGCCGAATTGCGTGAGTTCTTTGGACGAAGAAAGCGCACTTATATCTCCATCTTCAAGCTCGGATTCGTCTCGCTCTGGCACTTTCACCAATCCCAAATCGGCGACTTTAACTAGGCCTTCCTGGTTAACAAGCAGGTTCGCAGGTTTTATATCCCGATGAACCATCCCCGCATTGTGTGCACACTCGAGGCCTCGGGCTGCCTGTAGCACATAGTTCGAAGCCTGCTCGGGGTCGAGTTTTTTGTTGTTTTTAATTAAATCCTGAAGCGACTGGCCCTCCACCAACTCCATGCTGAAATAACAATTCCCACGGTCGTTACCCATATCGTAAATCTGTACAACATTGGGGTGGATCAACTGAGCGGCAGCAAATGCCTCGCGGGTGAAACGAACCATCATCGATTCATTTTTCAGCAGATGCGACTTAACGACCTTTAAAGCGACTTTTCGGTCAAGCGATATTTGTTTCGCGAGATAGATCGAACCCATCCCGCCTTCCCCCAATAAATCGATCAGCTGATAAGGTCCAATTTCTGCAGGAAACCCGTCGGAATCGTCGCCAACTTTTTCTACCGGTGGTGTCAGGGGAGAAAAATCGATCGGTTTCATTTGTGGCCGATCTGTGACATCAGAGCTGGCCGCAGTATCATCGGATTGCCCCGTCGCAACCGTCAAATCTAACTCGGGACCCTCCGCCCCGGGAGCCGGCGATTCACCATCGGAGGGCGACCCATTAGAAACATCACCCGCTTGAGAAGAAGAATTATCATTCGGGTCAATCGCCACCAACTCAAGCGGCCTAACTGAACTGTCCGGATTTCGAACTTGGGTTATCTCGATATTCGAAACAAAACCTGTCTCAAAATAAAACTGATTGTCTTTTCCTTGACTAATAAAAACTTCAAACCCGGTGTTACAGGAATCACATACCGGACAAAACGAACCCACCTTTGGATTCGCGATAGCGAATTCAGCTTTACAGCGGGGACAGTTTAATCTCAACATGCGATTCATCGAAAAACGGTAATGACAAAAAGATTGGAAAATTACCCAATAATGGAAACCAGACTAAAATCGCGCACGCGATCTAATCCCGAAAGATTCTGCAGATCCCCGATTTTAACAACGGCGTATTTGAGTGAGAAAGTCCAGCTTTCTTTCCGAATCCGAATAACACGCTCCAACCTTTTAAACGAACGAACCACCCATAATCGAGCCCTATCAACGGACCACATCTATTTCTTCGATTGCTTCAATTCATCGGTTCTATGTTTGAGAAATTGATTTGATATTCGCGCGGATTCCGCCAACTCATCAGGACCGTAGTCCCAAAACTTTTGAATGACTCCCTCAATCTCCGGATAATCAGCTCCGGTGTCACCAATCTGAATCCGCTTCTCTGCAAGTTGCCGCTTCAGACTTTGAGCGATAGCGGCGTATTTTGGATTATCGTACTGGTTAACATTCTCACTTGGGTCATTCTTTAGATCGTAAAGTTCCCACGCAGGGGGAGTTCGAACATCCTTCGGACCATACCCTGCCCCGTAATAAAAGATCAATTTATGATCCTTCGTGCGTATTCCTACATGACCGGGATTGTCATGATGAGCCATATGCATCCAGTATCGGTAATACGCCGATTGCTTCCAACCCGGTGTTTCTTTGCCAGTTTCACATATTTCACGAAAACTCTGGCCCTGCATATATTCTGGAGTTTTCACACCCGCAAATGCCAACATCGTCGGTGCAAAATCGACGTTTTCAATAATCGCATCCGTCTTGATCCCGGCAGGTATCGACTTAGGGTACCGCACCAAAAACGGCATTCGCTGGGACTCTTCATACATCCAACGCTTGTCCTGATAATCGTGCTCACCAAGCATAAAACCCTGGTCCCCGGTGTAGATAATCAACGTGTTATCCATCTGCCCCGCTTCAGTTAAATGGTCGAACAATCGCTTGAGATTGTCGTCCACCCCTTTAACGCAACGAAGATAGGCCTTGAGATAAACGTTGTACGCTGCACGTTTCGCTGCGTCGTCCGAGAGCGCCGGATCAATCTTGAAATCAGCAGCGTAACTTCGCCTCGGATTCCTTCGCCCAATGGAAGTTCCAATGTGAGGTATTAATTCATCGTTCTCACCACGCGTCGCAAGGGACCCAAACTTGGGATTACGTTTCCACATGTTTTCAGGTTCGGGAATTTCAGTATCGGCCAAATAACTCTCGTATCGTGGCGCGTATTCGAAATAATCATGCGGAGATTTGTAGTGGTGCATTAAGAAGAATGGGCGATCCTGATCCCACCCCTCTTTTAGCCAAGCAATGGATAAATCTGTAATCGCATCGACCGAATGCATTCCATCGAATTTAATTTTGTTCTTAGGCCACTTTTGGTCGCCACGAATTCGAAATTCCGGATTGAAATATTTCCCTTGGCCTGGCAGCACACAATAATGTTCAAACGCCGCAGGTTCAACTTTCAGATGCCACTTACCAATCATGGCCGTGTGGTATCCCGCCTTCTTCATTTCGATTGCAAGATACTGCTGCTCAACCGGAACTTTTCCGCGAAGATCGTAAACGCCGTTCACATGATTGTATTGACCGGTCAATACGCAAGCGCGACTTGGCGAGCAAATTGAATTCGTGCAAAATGCATTTTCAAACATGACCCCCTCTCGCGCGAGCCTATCAATCGTCGGCGTGGGATTGAGGGCAGCTAACCGACTTCCATATGCTCCAACAGCCTGACTGGTATGGTCATCGGACATAATATAAAGAATGTTTGGCCGTTCTTCTCCGCGAAGGTCGTTGGAATAAACGGAGCAGGCCGCGACTCCAAGAAAGAAGGCAAAAAAGACAGTTACCCTATTTGGCATGAACAGCTCCATAGACCAGTGACGATGCAAACGCTCATTGTAAAGCCGAATTCACGCCCCGTCTACAAAACTCGGTGAACCTAAGCAGACTTACCAGCCAAACATTACCCGACGACGTTCATTTTATGCCAACTGCTTGAGGATCCCATTGTGACAAGCCAACGGTGACAAGCCAACGGTGACA
>JAPKBL010000265.1 GCA_028823415.1 Mariniblastus sp. | reverse complement strand
CTCGGATCAATAACAGCTCGGATCAATAACAGCTCGGGCGAGGCCTTGAATTCCCTCTCAAGCCTAGATTTCTGAGGAACCAACCTTTGCGGAAGGGCTGATCTTGGGCTCCAAACGAAGGAAAACCGCCAAGATTCCCCTTAAATCCTCCCACTCCAACCATTTCGTGGGATTTCATACTCGAAAAACCGACTTTCCTTGAAAATGAGCCGTTAATCTTATGGTCATGTTCTGGTAGACTAATCGATTCAATTTTTGCCCTGAAAGCTGAATTTTTTGAGTTGGAGAATCTGTGAGACGCCCACTAATTGCCGGCAACTGGAAGATGAACCTCAATCGCGCTGACGCCGTTGCACTTTCCAGTGACCTTGTTAACACCGAAAAATCTAGCGAAGTCGATGTTTTGGTTTGTCCGTCTCATATTTACCTCGATGCCGTTTCGGCAACCCTCGGAGACTCTGGCATTTCGCTGGGTGCTCAGGATGTATATTTTGAGGCCGGTGGTGCCTTTACCGGTGAAATCAGTACGGGCATGCTCGGCGACGTCGGCTGCCAATATGTGATCCTCGGACACAGCGAACGACGGCATGTCATGGGCGAAACCGATTCGTTAATTAACAAAAAAGTCAAAGCGGTCCTCGACGCCGGACTAACCCCGGTTCTTTGTGTTGGAGAATTGCTAGAAGATCGGGAAGCGGGCAACACCGAGGCGGTCGTGAGGTCGCAATTTGAAGGGTCATTGGCGGACCTGAGCCCTGAACAGGTTCAAAAGACTGTTCTTGCATATGAACCCGTCTGGGCAATCGGCACGGGCAAAACGGCAAGCCCCGAACAAGCCCAGGAAGTTCACGCTGACCTTCGCAAATTGCTCGCCGACCGCTATAATTCCGAGACTTCAGAACAAGTTCGTATCCTCTACGGCGGAAGTGTTAAACCCGATAATGCAACCAATCTAATGTCCCAAACTGACATCGACGGAGCATTGGTCGGAGGTGCATCTTTGAATGCAGATGGATTTACGGCGATCATTAACGCAGCCAGCCAAAATGTCGCCTAACCCGGCCTTGAACGACAGACGCGAACACAAACCAATCACTACACAAATCACCTTCGGTGGTACGAGAAATTAAAATGATTTTGGCTCAATTCCAATTAGTTGAAAACTCCTTACTGTTGTCTGAGTTTCGGTTCGGACTTTTTGTAATGGAAATCCTGTTGTTCATGTGCTCGCTGTTCTTAATTGCGCTCGTCCTCGTCCAACGAGGAAAGGGCGGGGGACTCACTGGCGCACTTGGCGGCATGGGCGGCCAAAGCGCATTCGGCTCAAAAGCTGGCGATGCATTCACAAAAATCACAATCGTCACAGCGGCGATTTGGATCTTTCTCTGCATGATGACGATCGCTGTGTTTAACCCACCTCCCGCGCCTCAATCAACCGTCAACAGCGATGCAGTCCTCAACGGAATAATGGGTGAGCCGAACGATGAAACTGGAGAAGTTATCGCCGATGA
>JAPKBL010000074.1 GCA_028823415.1 Mariniblastus sp. | reverse complement strand
AACGATCTATTTGCATTTGGCATCTGTGCATTTGGCATCTGTGCATTTGGCATCTACTCAAATTGAGAAGTGGATTTCTTACTCGCCGTCTTTCAAAATACCGCTCGACGATTCTGACCTTCGGATAAAAATCCAATTCGAACGACCGTATCAAACTAGTTCGAGCGCCTCAAAAAACGACCGGTGATCAACCAGAGACGGCATCACCAAATCCGGTTCCGCCGCTTCGAGTTCCGACATTGAGGCCCCACCGGTTTCAACTGCAATCACTTTGGCGCTGATAGCGCGGGCACAAAGGATGTCGTTCACGGTGTCACCAATAACCCACACCTTGGTCGAATCAAAACGGTCGCCAAGAAAATTGTGCGCCGCTGCCAAGGCCAGTTTGGCGACATCATTCCGATCCGAGTGAAAATCCCCGTACCCACCAAATTCAAAAAAGTGACTTAAATTAAAATGACGCAACTTAACTTCCGCGGCTCGCTCTGAATTACCGGTCAAAATCCCTAAAGCAACATCTTTTCGTGAATCCAATTGCTCCAGAAGAGTGGGGATTCCAGGCAATAAATGACTTGGACTCTCACCTAGCGTCTCGGTTAACTTCGCCCAATATTTTTCATTAAATTCATCCCGATAGTCATCGAAAACTAACGACGACTGTTCGAATAACTCATTTAATATTCCCTCGTCGGTCCGACCGTGGACGGGCACTTTCCCCAATTGTTTGACTCCAAACAACTGCCCCATCACTTGACCAATCGCAGACAAACCAGCACCACCGCAGCGCAACAACGTGCCATCAATGTCGAATAAAATCGTGTGCATTAAAAATCAAACCCTAAAACTAGTAATCAAAGAATCGATTTTAACGCCTGAGACTCTCCGGCGTACCCAGTCGACTACCGCAGTCGATCACCAATGACTAATTTTTTAAAAAATTCTCGCAGGCGACGGCCATGCTCTGAAGCAAAAAAATTCACAGTCTTCGAGGTTTGATCAATTCTTGATCCCCAATACCGAATCCAAGAATTTACTTTCTTTTACGGTATAAACCACCAATGTCAGATAACGTCGGGGGGATAATGCAAAGTTTCTGCGTGTCGATCAAAGAGCGTTTTCGGTCGAGTGGTTGGTCAATTGCTTGGTCAATTGACTTTTTTTAATTGGGCTCAAAGGAGGTTCAATTAAGACGCTCCATTGCCCCCTCCAATATTGCGGCGGCTTTTCTCACTCTAAGGACTCGGATTTTGAAGCAATCCGTTGAAGAATGAACAAAAACAAGCGAGCAAGCCGACGAATTAACAGGCAATTGGCCCCTAAATATTTTGGGGTTGGAGAATTAGAGAAGAATTGTTCGCATATTGGAAACAATAACACTCGAATCTCATCGGTTTTGTTTTATTTCTGTGTGATTTTCGCTTAAACTGGAGAAGACAAAGACATCGCAGTTAAAACGCCTTCGCAGTTAAAACGCCTTCGCAGTTAAAACGCTAGGCTTTAGAAACCAATTCAACTCGCCTGCCTGGATAAAAAAACAGCTACCGACACTCAACACCATTCGACGGAAAGCCCCGATCGAATAAGAACGAAAAGTGTTGCCAATCCTACCAGCGATGATAGATACATAAAACGGAGAGCTATTTCGGATCATTGAAACAGTAAACGATTTTAAATTTAATTCGGCGGAAAATCGCCTATGTCTACCACTTCCCACCCTGAGGCTCCTACTCAGCCTTTGGAGCCAAAATTATTAACAACGGCCGCTTACAACGAGCTGGTCGCGGTTAATTTTCAAATTAACCCGGCGCTCTTGGATCCCTACCTTCCAAGAGGATTGGAACTCGATTTCTACGGCGGCGAGACCTATGTAAGCCTAACTTGCATGCTGATGCGGAAGATTGGAATCTTAGGACTACCAATCTCTCGGGGGTTCGTTGAATTGAGTCTTCGATTTTACGTTAGACACCTCGGCGACCCTCAAAATCGCAAAGGGATCTGCTTCATTAAAAATTACGTTTCCAGCCCGACGGCAACTTGGTTCCTTAACTCCCGCTTCGATCGCGATTATATCAAGATGAAAATGAAGCATAAAAACAATGGGTTCGGAAGCCGCGCCACGATCCCCGAAGTTCAGTACCAGTGGAAAGTCGATGACCATTGGAACAACTTAAGAATTAAGGCGCGAAGCCAAGTCAAGAACACGGGGCCGGATACCAAAGTAGGGTTTATTCTCGACCACGCTTCACAGTATTTAGCGTCAGGGAAGAAGACGCTGGAGTACAAAGTCACTCGACCGACTTGGCAAATTTGGGATGCCGCCCAAGCCAACTTCACCTGCGATGTCGAGCGTCTATTCGGCAAGCCTTTTGTCAAACCATTGGCCAAACGACCCGCATCGGTGTTCGTTACCGAAGGCAGTGATATTAACATTTATCGTCCGATCGAGATCACCTAGCCTTTGGGCCTGGACGTTTTGTCTAAAAAAACACGTTGTTCATTTGCCAGCGAACCTTTTTTAATGGCAAACAGCAAACACGTTTGAACAAATAGGAGTTGATTCCTATACTTGTAATCATCGCAGTCGCTCCAACGGCAACGCTTCGGAACTCATTCTCTCCTCTTCGCTCTCGGTTAACGTAACGCAAAGGTTTTTTGATGTTGAACTCAAGATTTTTATTTGGCATTCTCTTGCTGGCTTTTTTACTATGTTTCAGTAGTGAAAAATCAGTCAATGCCCAATCTCCTAAGTCTGATACAGCCAAGCCGGCAGCTAAAAAATCTTCCGAGCACTTTATGCGAATTCGCAAAGATTCGAGAGGAAGAGACGTTGCACTCGAAACTTCGGTCACCCGGTACGAAATGACAGACGACGAGGGAAATCGAATTACGGTCGACCTGATTGGTGCTGTCCACATCGGTGAAAAGGAGTATTTTGAGAATCTCAACCAAAGGTTCGAACAATACGAATCTCTCCTTTACGAATTAGTAGCCCCCGAAGGCACCGTCATCCCCAAAGGCGGAGGGCGAGACGAGGGAATCCCCACCAATCCAATCGCGGCAATGCAAGTCGGAATGAAAACCGCTCTTGGGCTCGAATTTCAGCTTGAACACATCGATTACACGAAAGATAATTTTATCCACGCCGATATGTCGCCAACCGAATTTTCGGAAAGCATGGCTTCCAATGATGAAAGTGTAATGAAATACGGCTTGCGAGCGATCGGCCAGAGCATGGCCATGCAGTCCGCGGGGCAGGGTGGTGACAACTTCGGATTGCTATTGGCAATGTTCTCAAATAACAAAGAGCTTCGAATGCGGCGAGCTTTTGCCAAGCAAATCAAAGACATGGAGTCTGGGATGGTGATGTTCCAAGGCGCAAACGGGTCCACTATCATCGATCACCGAAATGCCAAATGCATGGAAGTCCTGAGAGAGGAAATCGCAAAGGGCAAACGAAACATTGCAATTTTTTACGGTGCCGGGCACCTGCCAGACATGCAGCAGCGATTAACAAGCGATTTCAAAATGAAACGCGGCGGGCAAGACTGGTATGAAGCGTGGTCTCTCAGCAATCGTGGCAAAGATAAGCCCGAATCAAAAGAATAAGTCGGCCTAGGGAGTTACGGTCTAGGAAGTTATGAATGCTTTTTGGAGCAGCTAAGACTTTTACAGCTTCGTACTGCTTAATTCCGATCGGATCTAAAACGACCGCGCAAGCTCAATTTGCAGCTCATCGCGCATGCGATAGTCTCCGTTTGTCGTAAAAAGACCGTCTTTTTACTTACCAAGGATTATCCACCTGGCCATGTGCCACTTTGTCACTCCGTGGTCCAATTATCGGCAATCTCGTGACAACGTCGGATTGTCAAAATGGCGGTCGGTTTTAATGACGGTCTTTGGTTTTGACCTCCTCAAAAATCAACCCGCATTCTCAGCCTAGCAAACGCCGCGTTTTTTTGGTTGTTTCATCGATTTCAGATTGGTTTTTCACAGCTTTTCTTTATTTGTTCACCTGTTTCTGGGCTGGCAGACCGCTTTGGCACAGTGATTGCGGTATGGGTGGGATTCTTGAACTGCGCCTGCCATTTGTGCTGGCTTACCATTTCAAGGACCAACAAATAATCAATCTCGAAGCCCTTTCGCTTCGCAAAATCAACATCACTTAATTTATTTTGGAGGAATCCGGTGGCAAAACAAATGGTTTTTGATGACGCCGCCCGTAAGCCGCTTTTGGAAGGTGTTTCCAAATTGGCTCGCGCGGTTCGCAGCACTTTAGGCCCTAGAGGCCGAAACGCCATTCTGGATAAAGGTTGGGGAAGTCCCAAAATCACCAAAGACGGTGTTACCGTTGCCGAGGATATCGAACTCGATGACCCTTTTGAAAATCTCGGAGTTCAATTGGTAAAAGAAGCCGCCAGCAAGACCAATGACGTCGCTGGAGACGGAACAACAACTGCGACCATCTTGGCCGAAGCGATCTTCCGGGAAGGTCTCAAAATGATCGCCTCTGGGTACGATCCAATGGCATTGTCGCGTGGCATCTCCAAAGCGACCGATGCCGTTTGTAAGGAAATCCAGAAACTTGCTCAACCGATCGATGAGAAAAGCAAGAAGGAAATCAAACAAGTCGCAACTATTGCCGGCAACAACGATCCTACGATCGGCGATGTCCTCGCTGAAGCGTTTTTGAAAGTTGGAAAAGACGGTGTGATCACGGTCGAAGAAGGACGCGGGGCGGAAACCTATGTTGATGTCGTCGAAGGCATGCAGTTTGATCGTGGGTATCTCTCACCTCACTTTGTCACCAACCAAGACGATGTCACTGTCGAGCTAGACAACCCATACGTTTTGATTTTCGAAGAGAAAATCTCTTCCAATAAAGCGTTGATTCCACTTCTTGAAGAAGTCAGCAACGCTAAGAAACCATTGCTCATCATCGCAGAAGACGTTGAAGGCGAAGCGTTGGCCACTCTGGTCGTTAACAAAATGCGTGGAATCCTTCAGGTCTGTGCCGTCAAGGCTCCTGGTTACGGCGATCGCCGCAAGGCAATCATGGGAGATCTCGGTGTACTCACCGGCGGACAGGTGATTTTCAAGGACCTTGGAATTGACCTCGAAGGCATTCAACTCAAAGATCTCGGCCGCGTCAAGAAAGTCAAAATCACCTCCGAGGAGACTGTGTTCGTCGGCGGCGGTGGCAAGAAGGTCGCCATCAGCGACCGAGTCGATCAGATTCGCCGCGAAATCGAGAATACCGACAGCGACTACGATCGTGAAAAACTTCAGGAACGATTGGCCAAACTTGCCGGTGGCGTCGCCCAAATCAATGTTGGCGCCGTTACCGAAACTGAGATGAAAGAGCGAAAAGATCTACTCGAGGACGCCAAATCAGCGACCGCAGCAGCGTTAGCCGAAGGCATTGTTCCCGGTGGTGGAATCGCCCTTCTTCGTGCTGAGAAAGGCTTAAAGAAACTTAAGGATCTCAGCAGCGACGAAGCTGCTGGTGTCAAAATCATCCAAAACGTCCTTGAGTATCCTTTGCGATGCATCTCCGAAAATGCTGGGTTCGATGGCGGCGTCGTTGTCAATCGAGTTCGCGGCATGAAGGGGAAAACCGATGGATTTAACGCCGACAAAGGTGACTATTGTGACTTGGTCGCCGCCGGTGTGATCGACCCAGCCAAAGTCGTTACGACAGCTCTGAAAAATGCAGCCAGCGTCGCGGCGCTACTGCTAACTACCGAATCTCTGATCGCTGAAATTCCAGTGGAAGAAGAGGAAGGTGGTGGCGACCACCACCACGACCACGGCATGGGCGGCGACATGGGCGGCGGCATGGGTGGCATGGGTGGCATGCCAGGCATGGGCGGAATGGGCGGCATGGGAGGCATGGGCGGAATGCCCGGCATGATGTAATCGATTGCTGCTCCCATCGCTGTGACTCAATTGCGAACGCGTCTTTGAGCCGCAGCTTTCAGTCCTTCATTCTTCCAATTTAAAAATATCAAACAATCAGTTTCACACTGAAACCAAAACATAAAGGAAACTATCATGGCAAAAATTTCTATCCGACCTCTTGATGACCGTGTTGTCGTTGAACCAATGGCAGCTGAAGAAACAACTGCTGGTGGAATTGTTCTTCCCGACGCGGCTCAAGAAAAACCGCAACGTGGAACAGTCGTCGCGGTTGGTCCAGGCAAGCTTCTCGAATCCGGAGAGCGTGGCGAATTATCCGTTGGCGTCGGCGACGAAGTCATTTACGGAAAATACGGTGGTACAGAAATCGAAGTTGAAGGTCAGGATGTCAAAATCCTACGTGAATCAGACATCCTCGCAAAAGTCGTCTAACGTTGGGTGCCTGAGCAGTAGCTCGGAATTCAACGATTTGACTTAGAAAGTAAAACAACAAGGAATTTATAATGGCTAAACAACTGCTATTTGAAGATCACGCTCGAGCACGCATGTTACGCGGCATCGACATCCTTGCCGATGCGGTTGCCATCACGATGGGACCGACAGGCCGCAACGTGATCATCAACAAATCATTCGGCGGACCCACAGTTACAAAAGACGGAGTCACCGTCGCTAAAGAAATCGAGTTGGAAGATCGTTTCGAAAACATGGGCGCCAAGCTCGTGATCGAAGTCGCTCAGAAAACTTCTGATCTCGCTGGCGACGGAACCACGACTGCGACCGTTCTCGCGAGAGCCATCTTCAAAGAAGGCCTTCGAAACATTGTTGCGGGCTCAAACCCAACCGCCGTTCGCCGAGGAATTGACCGGGCTGTCAGCGCCGCGGTTGAGCAACTTGTCGGCATGTCAAAAAAGGTATCCAACAAGGCGGAAGTCGCCAACGTCGGAGCAATTAGTGCTAACAACGACATGGTAATTGGCGAGCTCCTCGCCGAAGCTCTTCACCGCGTCGGACAAGACGGTGTAATCACTGTCGAAGAAGGCAAGACTGCTGAAACCACTGTCGAGTATGTCGATGGTATGCAGTTTGACAAAGGCTATATTTCGCCTTACTTCATCACGAATCCAACCGATATGAATTGCGAATTCGAAAACGCTAAAGTTCTGATCTTCGAAAAGAAAATCAGCAACATTCGCGACCTCGTTCCAATTCTCGAAAAAGTTGGACAAAGCGGTTCCCCGTTAATGATCATCGCCGAAGACGTTGACGCGGAAGCGTTGACCCTGCTCGTAGTCAATAAACTTCGCGGAACGCTCAATGTCTGTGCCGTCAAAGCACCGGGCTTTGGTGACCGACGTAAGGCGATGCTCGGAGACATTGCCACTCTGACCGGTGGTACGCTGATCAGTGAAGATCTTGGCATTCAACTTGAAAAAGTTGAGATCGAACAGCTTGGAACCGCGAAAAAAATCACGGTCGACAAAGGCAACACCACCATCGTTGAAGGTGGTGGGACCCGTAAAGATGTTGAAGCTCGCATCGATCAAATTCGTCGACAGATCGATCAATCAGATAGCGATTACGACAAAGAAAAACTTCAGGAACGACTTGCCAAACTGACCGGCGGTGTTGCTGTTGTCAGCGTAGGTGCTGAAACCGAAGCCGACATGAAGCAGAAAAAAGCACGCGTCGAAGATGCACTGCACTCAACCCGTGCTGCGATCGAAGAAGGAATTCTTCCCGGTGGTGGTGTTGCTTTGTTGCGGTGCAAAAGTGCTGTCGCCGAATCTCGAAAAGGCGCCAAAGGTGACGAGAAAGTCGGTGTCGACATTGTTCTCGCTGCTCTCGACTCACCGATTCGACAAATCGCCAGTAACGGCGGAATTGATGGAGCAGTGGTTGCCGATATCGTCGCGGGAAAACCGAACAATACCGGCTACAATGCTTTCACCGGTCAGTACACTGACATGCTCAAGGCTGGTGTGATCGATCCGGTCAAGGTAGTCCGAACCGCCTTGGCGAACGCGGCAAGTATCGCAGGACTCTTGCTGACCACCGATGCGATGGTTTCCACTTTCGACGAAGACGACAAGAACAAGCGTCGCGTTGAAGGTGTTGTCGCGTAGGATGACATAAACTTCAATGGGCAGCACACTTCGCCCAATGATATGAAATAGATAAATCCAACGGACCACATTTTTGTGGTCCGTTTTTACACACTTACAAATTGAAAACCCTTGAGCCGGTCGAGAAATCACTTGCCTGTTTTGTCCGATGCAGATCGGCATGATCGCAGTCTAACGACCAGTGCGGACGATTAGTTGGCCTAATGCAGCCACAGGAATCAAAATGGCGAAACGCGATTATTACGAAGTTCTGGGAGTCGAGCGTGATGCTGCGGATCGCGAGATTGCTAAAGCTTATCGAAAACTCGCTGTAAAATTTCACCCCGATAGCAATCCGGGAGATGAAGAAGCGAGCCAAAATTTCAAAGAAGCCGCCGAGGCCTACGAGGTTTTAAGCGATCAGGAAAAAAGAGGCCGCTACGATCGCCACGGGCATGCTGGCATGAATAGTGGTAGCCAATTCGGTTCTGCAGAAGATATTTTTGCCGCTTTTGGTGAGATGTTTGGCGGTGGCGGTGGCGGCGGCGGTGGCGGTGGAATGTTCGGGGACCTCTTCGGAGGAGGCGGAAGCCGTTCGCGGCGGGGAAACGATGTCCGCGCAAACGTTACGTTGGCCCTTGAAGAGGCCGCTAAAGGTGTCAACAAGACACTCAAATTCAAAAGAAATCACTCCTGCGATACTTGTGACGGTTCGGGGAGCGCCCCCGGGAGTCAACCTGAACACTGCCAACAATGCGGTGGACGTGGACAAGTCTTACAGTCAGCCGGCATCCTCAGAGTCCAAACGACCTGCCCAGTTTGCAGGGGAGCGGGCCAGATTATCGTCGACCCTTGTGGTAACTGCCGTGGACAAGGGCAAGTCAACAAGACGGTCGAATTAGACGTCTCTATTCCCGCCGGTGTGGATGACGGGATGCGTGTTCGACTATCTGGCGAAGGCGAAGCAAGTACTAGCGGAGGCTCACCAGGGGACTGCTACGTTTTTATTAGTGTGAAACAACACAAACTGTTTCATCGCGATGGCGAGAACCTAATCCTCCAAATGCCAATTTCATACACACAGGCGGCGCTTGGTGCCGAAATCGAAGTCCCGACTCTTAATGGACCTGATAAATTTAAGATCACGCCCGGGACTCAGTCTGGTGAAGTCTTCAAATTATCAGGACGAGGAATGCCCAACCCTCAAGGTGGGCGAACTGGCGACCTACTTGTTCAAACCTACATCGAGACACCGAAAAAAATATCACCTGAGCAAAAGGAATTGTTACGTAAGCTTGCCCAACTGGAAGAGATCGAAGTGCTCCCAGAACGAAAAAATTTCCTTCAGAGACTGACTGAATATTTTGGTTCCACGGAAAACTGATTCGACCGACAGCGGGCGCATGAAATTCTACAATCTTCTAATCGTTCATCATTTTTATTATCCCCAACCTATCCGTGGGTCAATTTAGCGAGCCCCAGTAAGCGAGCACTTGGAACTCCAATGAGCACTGAACCAGAAAACCAAAACGAAACTGAATCGCTGTCGTCTGAATCCGAACAATCCGGAACAAACGAGCCGTTAGATTTTGCAGCCGAATCTTCGCAGAGCGGTGGAGAGACTTCCGTTGAAAATCTGCAGGCCCAATTGGCTGACGCAGAGAAACGAGTCCTCTTGGCCCATGCCGATCTCGAGAACTTCCGCCGCCGCAACCGCCGTGAGATGCAGGATCAGATGCGTTACGCTTCACTGACGCTCATGACCGAGATCCTCGAGTCTGTTGACAATCTTCAACGGGCGATTGAAGCTTATAAAGCAGAACCCAATGGAGATGGTTTAGTCGAGGGAGTAAATTTAGTTTCTCAGCAAATAGCCGCTTGCCTCGAAAATCATGGCTGCAAGAAAATCAATGCGGTGGGTCAACCGTTTGACCCTAACTTACATCAAGCGATTCAAATGCAGCCCAGCACGGAGCACGCGGCAAACCATGTCGCGGCCGATCTAAGATCCGGTTTTCAGCTCCACGAGAGAGTTATTCGACCGTCTCAAGTTTTTGTTTCGACGGGCCCAGATTCATCCGAAAATTAATGTTGCATTTCGAACGAGTCAATTTTACTTCTGAACCATCTAAACGAGTGTAACCGTCCTATGCCAACCTACGACTACATTTGCGATGCCTGTGACCACGCCTGGGAATTATTTCAGAAGATCACAGATGATCCGGTAAAAAAGTGCCCTGAATGTGGAAAGAAAAAAGCGGTTCGCCAATTCGGAATCGGTGCTGCCATCATGTTTAAGGGAAGCGGATTTTACGAAACCGACTACCGCAGCGATGCCTATAAAAAATCTGCGGAAGCCGATAAACCTAAAAAGTCGGATTCGAAAGATTCAAAATCCAACTCGACATCATCCGAGAAAAAGCCGGGGAGCTCCACAGAAAAGACTCCTAAAAAGCCAGGTAATGATTCAAAAAAATAGAATCAAGCGCGAACCCGCACCAACGAAGTCGGCATGATTCAGCGGTGCCTAGTTTTTCAAATTTCATCGAATGAGCTCGCTTTTTTTATGACTGGCCTTGGCCACGATTTGCAGATCAGGCATTTTAATAATAGCCCATTTCCGGTTAATTAGATGAAAACACCGATGCGATTCGGTACCATGAGGGTGATCTCATCGAAAACCGGTGGATCTCCGCAGTCCCTCACACTCCAGATAACTCAACAGAGTTTCTATTCGCCATGAGATTTTCATTTCTACTAATTCTGCTCTACCCAGTTTTTGTTTCTTTAATTCCGGTCACTGCTGCGTTGGCGGTTGAAAAACCTAACATTATCTTACTGTTTGCCGATGACCAACGCGCCGACACGATCGGGACGCACGGAAACGCCGCAATAAAAACGCCGAACCTGGACCGACTGGCAGCCTCGGGCTACAGCTTTCGAAACAATTATTGCGCCGGTTCATTTAGCGGGGCAGTCTGTGTTGCCAGTCGGGCGATGTTGATGACCGGCAGGCATTGGATGCGTATCCCAACCGCTAAAAAATCAACCGACTGGGCAGAACTACCGTTGCTGCCGAGCTGGCTGAAAGAACAAGCGGACTACCAAACTTTTATCGTTGGCAAATGGCACAATGGTAAAGCGACACTTCAGAAGGCGTTCTCTGACGGCAAATCGGTTTACATGGGTGGAATGGTGAACCATGCAGCATTTCAGGTTCAGGATTTCAAGGACAATCAATTAAGCCCTGCTCGCGACGCGGGAGGTTTTTCGAGCGAAGTTTTTGCAGATGAGGCCGTAAGTTTCATCCAGTCAGCAGGCACCGATCATCCATTTTTCCTGTATGTCGCGTTTACGGCTCCGCACGACCCGAGAAACCCACCTGAAGAATTTCGGGAAATGTATTATCAAAATCGCCCGCCGCTGCCGGCCAACTTCCTTCCGCAACATCCCTTCAAAAACGCTCCGCAATCGACCATGGGTCGCGATGAAGGACTCGCGCCCTGGCCTCGAACTCGTGAAGTTGTTAGCGATCAATTGTGCGAGTATTACGGTTTAGTGACGCACTTAGATTTGCAAGTTGGTCGCATCCTCGAAGCGCTTAAGAACAGCCCACATGCTGACAATACGTACGTCATCTATACCGCCGACCACGGACTCGCGATGGGCAGTCATGGGCTTTTAGGTAAACAAAATATTTATGAACAGAGCATGAAATGCCCGCTCATGATAAGTGGCCCTCATATCGACAGCGGCCAAACGAATCAGTCATTCACTTACGTCCATGACCTCTACGCCACCATTTGCGACTTCGCCGGTGTCGACCAGCCGGAGGGAATCGACTCCCTCAGTCTTATGAGTTTAATCAACGGTGAATCCCAAAAGGTACGAGATTCCATCTTCCTTCCGTTCCAGGATAATCAGCGATCGGTCAATGACGGCCGCTGGAAACTTCACATTTACCCTCAGATTAACCACCGTTTATTATTTGATTTAGAAACCGACCCGCATGAAATGAAAAACTTGGCTGATTCTCCTGACCAGAACGATAGAATCCAGCAATTGACAGGCATGATGAATTCCTGGCGATCAACACTCGGGGACACTACGCCGCTGTCCGTTGAAAATCCGCAACCCAAAGAAGCAACCTATGACAATCGCAACCGACGGATGGACATCTGGCAACCAAAATGGATTCGTGAAAAATACTTTAATGGCAGAGAGAATGCTGACCATGGCTCTAAAAAATAAAATCGCGACGCGAATTAAATTGATCCTAACTGGAGTTGCCGCGTTGGCTGTTTTTACAGCCAACGCTCCTGCCGATCAGCGAGGAGACCGAGCACCAAACTTCGTTGTGATCCTCGTTGACGACTTAGGATACATGGATATTGGCGCGAACAATCCGGACTGTTTCTACGAAACACCATCGATTGATAAACTAGCAGATTCCGGAATGCGGTTTACCGACGGGTACGCGGCTAATCCGGTCTGCTCTCCCACTCGCTACAGTCTCATGACTGGAAAGTACCCGACTCGCGTGGCAGCCACCAATTTCTTTTCCGGAAAACGAGCCGGAAAATTTCGTCCTGCCCCGCTCAACAACAAAATGCCACTGGAAGAAACAACGCTTGCCCAGCTTTTAAAAGCCAACGGATATGCGACCTTTTTTGCTGGCAAATGGCATCTTGGTGATACACCCCAGTACTACCCGCAGAACCGCGGGTTCGACATTAATATTGGGGGTTGGAGCCGAGGGGGACCGTATACAGGAAACAAATACTTTGCTCCTTTCAAGAATCCAGAAATCAAAATTGAAAGCCCCGAAGGAGATCATTTACCCGCCCGATTGGCTCGTGAAACAGCCCGTTTTATCGCCGACAATCAAGATCGACCTTTCCTCGCCTACCTTTCGTTTTACTCCGTACACACACCCTTGATGGGACGTCCTGAACTCGTCAAAAAATACAACAAAAAAGCATCGGCAATTAATGGCGAAGAATTTGCCCCCGAAGAACAAGTAATCGGCAACAAGCCTCGCAAGGTTCGAATTCTGCAAAAACATGCCGTCTATGCGGCGATGGTGGAAGCCATGGACGAAGCCGTCGGTAACGTATTAGACCAACTTGAAGAATCTGGCTTAGCTGAAAACACGATCGTTATCTTTACATCTGACAATGGTGGCCTCTCAACATCCGAAGGATCCCCCACATCCAACCTTCCACTTCGCGGTGGCAAGGGCTGGGTTTATGAAGGTGGCATCCGCGAGCCTTGGATCGTTCGGTATCCCGGAGTTACCCAGGCCGGCTCGATCAGCCACCAACCCATTTGTTCCATTGACCTCGTCCCCACCATCAGCGCGGCTGCGGGAATTGAACTCGAACATCCAATTGATGGAATCGACATCCGGCCCGCACTTGGCGACAAACCTTTAAACCGCAAATCTCTGTTTTGGCATTACCCGCACTACAGCAATCAAGGCGGTTTCCCCGGAGGTGCAATTCGGCAGGGCGACTACAAGTTGGTAGAGCGATACGAAGATGGACGCGTCCACCTGTTCGATTTAAAAAAAGACATTAGCGAACAAACAGATCTTTCCAGTGAAATGCCCGATCTGGTCAAAAGTATGCGGACTGAATTGCACGACTGGTACCGCTCCGTCGATGCTAAATTCTTACAACCGAAAGACGGGCAGACTCCCTGGAATCCAGAATTGAACCGCCCCTAGTACCTCGACAATCTCAACCTAACTATTTTACGAGTTTATTTTGCCTTTCAAAACTTCAAAAATATCCAATGCCTTGGCCATTAGTGCCGCATTCATCTGCTCTCTGAATGCATTGGCCAAACATGCTGCAGCACAAACTGCTGCAGACACTCGACCCAACATTTTATTTATTTTCGCTGACGATTGGGGATGGGGGGATTTGAGTTGCCACGGCCACCCCTATGTGAAAACTCCCAACATCGATCGACTGGCGAGTGAAGGTACAGACTTTCATCGATTTACCGTTGCCAGCGGGGTTTGCTCGCCGAGTCGAACGGCGGTAATGACAGGCCATTTCCCGGCCCGCTACAACATCGACGGACATTTTGCATGGGTTCCCAGTAATGAAAAACGAAACATGCCGGACTGGCTTTCCCCGGACAGCACATTACTTCCGCGACTTCTTCAGAAATCCGGGTATGCGACAGCTCACTATGGGAAATGGCACCTCTCCAACAACATGATTCCCGATTCGCCGCTTCCGTCAGAATATGGGTATGACGATTACGGTGCATTCAACTGTGCTGGTGAACAGATGCCCGTCCACGAAGATTCAGAAAATGCAATCGCCTTTATTGAACAATCGACTGCCGCCGGAAAACCCTTCTTCATCAACCTCTGGCTGCATGAGCCCCACACCCCGTTTCACACGGTGCCAAAATATCGCTGGCGATTTAAAGAGCTAAAAGAAACTGACAACATTTACGCTTCCGTTCTGTCGCATGCCGATGACCGAGTCGGTGAAATCCTCGATGCTTTGGATCGGTTAAAATTAACGGATAACACGCTGGTCATTTTCAGTTCTGACAACGGCCCTGCACGTGCTTCACGCCCCACGCCACTGGGGCTGCAACACGATACTGCGACGGGAGCTGGCTTTGGAATCGCGGCCGCCAAAGGGACAACCGGCGGACGCAAAGGTTACAAATCTTCGCTCTTCGAAGGCGGGGTTGGCGTACCTTTTATCGCCCGATGGCCCGGCAAAGTCCCCGCTGGAAAAATCGATTCGACCTCACTAATCTCAGCGGTAGACTTACTTCCAACGTTTTGTGAAATCGCGAATGCCAGCCTTCCTGAAAATTACGTTGCTGACGGCCTGAGTCAAACCAACACCCTGATGGGCCACCGTACAGCAACGCGAAAAAAGCCCTTGTTCTGGAAAATGCAGGCCACTTGGCCTCCACGGAAGGGCTCACCCAACCATTGGGTCAGCTGGGCCATTGTCGATCAACAATGGAAATTGGTATCCAATCGAGACATGTCTCATTACGAGCTCTACGATATTGGTGCGGACTTTAAAGAAGAGAAAGACCTTGCCTCCAAGAACCCGGAGACTACAAAACGCCTCCTCCAACAGTTGACGCAGTGGCAGGCAACGCTCCCCTTGCATCCCACTGGCAAAGTGTTCTCCCAGGAACGCCAGACTAAAGAAAAATAAGAACCGGCGAAGATCGAGAATTGTGAATATTGCAAGAGTAAGACGAGAACGCAGTTATTGAAAAATCGTCCACGCTGCTAGTCTCGCTATCGGATTAGATTATCATAGGCAAAGATGACCGACGGTCTTGGTCTATCAAAACTACTGCCCAGCAACGAAATCATTCCACGCTTGAGTAAACTAGGAACCTCCCCACGCCCTACTCATCCGCATGAAAACTCAATTAATTGTTTTGCTTACTGGCCTGTTTTTGTTCTCGGCAAATGCAGGTGCAGATATCGTGGTCACTTTCTCAGACGGCTCAACATCGGGCACTGAGTTTTTCGCGAACACCGGTGAAACGGTAACCATGTTCGTCTCGGTAGAGGAAACCAGTCCTAACACCGAAATGACCGACAACTTCTTAATTGGTTTCGGATTAAAGGCCGATTACGCTGCCGTCTCAGGAACGGCCGCAACAGTGACAAGCAACTCGGTTGATACAGCGTTCGACACCACGACCGACGCCAGCTTTACGAGTACACAATTAAACCTTGCCGGAATCGATATCGATTTCGCTTCCGATGGTTATCCGCAGGGTCCCACAATCCTATTGGGAAAATTTGATTTACTCCTGTCTTCGGTAGGAACAACACAATTTGATTTTGGCGATTACGATCCTAGCCTAGATGATTTTGTGACCTCCGCTTCAGAAAAACTAGATGGCATCATCTTCTCCAACGGCCGGACATTTGAATTTTCAATCACGGCTGTCCCCGAGCCGTCAGCGATTTCACTCCTTGCGGCCTTCGGGCTAGTTACGATCGCCCGCCGTCGCAAGAAATTAGCGTAAACGTAATTCCTGGCCGCCAATTCTTAAGACGGGCATTCATATCGTCTCCGCCATATCGCAAAAAGGTTGAGGGACGCTTCCCCCACACAACAGACAGCGCCGCGCGGAGACCGAACTCCCAGACGACCAACGCCGGTTGACCAAAGCGATAGATCTCACGACAATCTCGGCTCCTCAAAACAACACTCGTGAAGGCTGTGCGGTGAATAATCTGCTTACTTTAAATAACGGATCTAAAATCCCATCCCTTGGTTTAGGCATGTGGAAAGTCGAAAAACCGATCCTGCCAGGATTGGTTCAAGAGGCGATCAAGATCGGCTATCGCCACTTCGACTGCGCTTGTGATTATGGCAACGAGCCACAAGTCGGGGAGGGAATTCAAGCCGCGCTGACGTCTGGGCTTTGCGATCGCGAAGACCTTTGGATTACCTCCAAGCTCTGGAACACCTACCACGCTGCAGAGCATGTTCGTCCGGCACTCGAAAAGTCGCTCCAAGACCTCCAGCTTGAGTATCTTGATCTTTACCTAATCCACTTCCCCATTGCCTCAAAATTCGTTCCCTTCGATCACCGTTATCCACCGGAATGGTTTTTCGATCCGGCAGCGGCGACCCCCCAAATTGAAATTGACCCAATCCCGATTCGTGAAACATGGGAAGCGATGGAAGATCTCGTAACCCGGGGCCTGGTAAAGAACATTGGCATTTGCAATTTTAACTGCTCTTTAATCCGAGATCTGCTTTCGTATGCCAACATCCGACCGTCGGTTCTGCAGGTGGAACTGCACCCTCGATTGACTCAAGAAAAACTCTTGAAATATTGCCGGCAGGAAGAGATTGCTGTCACAGGGTTTTCTCCCCTTGGGGCGGAATCGTATTATTCGATCGGCATGGCTTCGCCGGACCAATCGCTCCTTACCAACCCTGCTATTGTTAAAATTGCAAGTTCACACCAGAGAACACCCGCTCAGATTGTATTGAGATGGGGCATACAAAGAGGAACAGCGATCGTCCCCAAAACCTCGACTCTTGATCGACTTCAAGAAAATTTTGGAGTCTACGAATTCGTGTTAGCCGAAGATGAAATGGCAGCGATCTCTGCGTTAAATTCAAACCAGCGTTACAATGACCCAGGCCACTTTTGCGAAATTGCCTTCAATACGTTTTTTCCAATTTACGAATAGATCGCGTACAAACTTATTGCCCCTAAACACAGGTGCGCGTTTAAGAGTGCCGTTGCACCGAAGCCGATTAGCCAGCCACCTTGGTGACGAAACACAACTGGATACACATCAATCAAAACAACATCCATTGACGCCCATCCCCACTAACTCGGCGGTCAAAAAACACTGCCCGGGGCGAGGATAAATTAGCTGGCCCAACCAAAACAACGGGCGGTTCCTGCTCGATGAGAATCTCAATGAACCCTCGATCTTGTATTTCAGCGACCAGACTTTCGTTGTTTCACTTGGCTTCCTGCTCGGAACTGGTATCCAAAATCCTCTCCCCATTGAGTCTCGAGCGCTCATTGGTTTTCTCTATCAAAAAAATTCCAAAAGGATTAGACTCATGACTCTCAATCCAAAATTAGCCCAAGATGCGACACTTTTTCGGAGCGGTTGACGTGACAAAATCCAGCAGTCGTGGTTTCTATTTCTTAAACGTCACTCAATTTCTTGGCGCCGCGAACGACAACATTCTCAAACAGGTTTTAATATTTGGTTTAGCCGCGGGTGGCATTTGGGGCAATCAACTCGGCGAAGGCGGACAAGGTTGGGCCTCATTATGTTTAGCAATTCCATTCGTTTTACTATCCGGATTTGCTGGACAATTTTCAGATAAATTCAGTAAGCGCCAGGTCAGCATTTTATCGAAATGGTCTGAGATACTGATTGCTTTCGTCGCGATGCTCGGACTCTGGATTGGTAACGTCTGGCTAGTCTTGGCCGCGTTGGTCATCATTGCGATCCAGAGTACTTTTTTTTCACCGGCAAAATTCGGCATCTTGCCAGAAATTATGCCGAAAGAAAAACTAAGCCGCGCCAACGGCACAATCAACATGTTCACTTACGTCGCGATTATTTTCGGTAGTGCCGTCGGCGGACCGTTGTACGATGCCTATGCACCCCAAGACCCAGAAACGGCGATGCGATGGATTCCCGGGATCGTCATTCTAATTATTGGTGTGCTCGGTACGCTTGCATCCTACGGCATTCCCAAGCTCCCAGCCCAGAATCCGAATCTCAAGATTAGCTACCGTCTCTTCGATAGTTACTTTTCAACGTGGAAAGAACTTTCAGGAACAACACTAAAATCAGTCATATTGGTCTGGGCTTATTTTTATCTAGTCGTCGCGGGTATTGCGATTTTGATTATTGCGGACTACAAGGAACTGCTAGGCATCACGGCAACCAGGACGGCATTGCTGATGGCCCTTTTGGGCATTTCCACTGGGATTGGAGATTACGTTGCCGGCTGGATTTCCGGACATCGCATTCGTCCAGCGTTGATTCCACTGGGGGCCATTGGGACCTCCATTCCATTTTTGGCACTTGGCCTAATCCCCAACAGTTTCGTAGCTGTCACCGCTTTGCTTGCCGCCGGTGGATTCATGGCTGGATTTGTCATGGTGCCGTTACAGACGATGGTACAACAACTCGCCGGTGACGAAAAACGAGGGCAAGTTCTTGGACTATGGAACTGTCTGTCCTTTGTCGGCATCATTTTGGGCAACTTCCTGTTCATCGGACTCAAACAACTAAACGTCCCCTCGAATCGAGTTTTCATTGTCTGTGCCATCCTGACGCTGCTTTTACTAATTGCCTATCAATTTAAATTGAAAAAACAATTCAATGAGGCAGTTAACGGAGAGGGCTCCCAGCACGCTGGCTAAATAGAGCTTTCAAATTAAACGCAAAAAACAATAAGTGTGAAAGCAGAACCATCCAATTCTCTTTGAAAAAACTATTTAGTTGGCTCTTTATTGCAGCGCTATTTTCTTTCCCAATGACCTGGGGGCCTGAGTTCGCTATCTCGACAGCCCTGATCGGCCTAAGCTTAATTGTTTTCTTATTAAGCCTTGAGAAAACCAACTGAGAACTTCAACTCAATCTCCACCAGCATGAGTAACTTGGGCGGCCTGCCTACCAGCAGTTTGCTTTACGCTGCACGCCAAGGCTTCAACGATGCCCGAACTGTGCCTCTTTGAGTAAGCACGCAATAAGCCTCAAGTGGCGTTCTGTCTTTTCTAAACAAACAGAGCCTTCGCGCGAGATGACTGTTCCACTCGCGTGCCTGAATTATGCGCTCAAAGGCTGACCGCTAAATTTTAAAATCCAAAAAATCACGATTGCAGACGGGGAGACAGCCAATGTTGCGGCAGGATCAGCCCACACCCCAAAGCAATAAACCTTGCCATTGAACCGGCGAATCCATTGCCCGTTCCCAGACGCCGTTAGTGGGAAATCGGGACTTGGCTTATCCGGCTTGGTACGGGTAGAATCAGAAACTGGCATTGCAAACGATTGCGGTGTCAGCCGGTCGCGACAACGATCGGCACTTTTTACTGAAAGTTAACGTCGCGTTAACGCCATCGGCTGGAAAGGCCAGCCCAGACAGTTTTAATCGTTAAAAAACCAAGCCGCCGTAGCTTTAATTGGCAGAGCACCGCATTCGTAATGCGGGGGTTGTGGGTTCGACTCCCACCGGTGGCTCTTCTCTGCTGAGAAAATGT
Organism: Mariniblastus sp.; assembly: GCA_028823415.1. Classification (GTDB taxonomy): domain Bacteria; phylum Planctomycetota; class Planctomycetia; order Pirellulales; family Pirellulaceae; genus Mariniblastus. The sequence continues at coordinate 6,393 of JAPKBL010000074.1, read as the reverse complement.
CAATGCTGGCTTCTGCCGAGACGAAAAAAGGCCCAACTTCGTATTTAAGCCCTTCAACTGCGACGCCATTTTGATTTCCCAGCCGCTTCCGCCAGGCAATTCGGAGAATTAGCTTGTTTTGGCGATGTTTGGTTGCATTGATCAAACTTCGTTTGCCGACAACCTTTGGGTGTGTTTTTCTTAAAAACAAAGAGAATTCACCGAGCAACGTCGCTTTGCGGTCGGCCCAAGCCACCAACATGTGATTTTCCTTGTGTTTTCAGCATCACAGCCCACCACTGTAATCTGGCCAATTATTTAAACCGAGGAATGGCAGTTGCCTTTTCTTTGTAAAAATGCCAAAATACGCGGCTTGAAATCAGGACCGGTGCACATGTTCCGATGTCCGCTATTCTTAATTCCCCGATGATTTAACAAATCTCGGTTTGCCCTTTGACATCTGTCGCTTAAACGAGGTTATTTAATGGCTCAGGTTCCGGAAATCGAATTAAAAGACATCCTGCTGTCCAACAGTTCGTTTGGTCCCAATGAAATCACCTTCATTCTCACGAAAGTCTGCAACGACTACTCGCAATTCCCGAACTTGAAAGAAGTGACGGGCGTGCTCGAGTCGCAGCTTGAAAGAACACCGGCGACTTCGGTTCGGCTTGGCGTTTGCCAGTACATGATTGGCAACTACGAAACTGCCATTGTGACCCTTGATAACGCAGACGGTGGTGCATTGGCTTATTTCTACAAGGGCAAAAGCCAGTTCGCGTTACACAACTGGGATAAAGCGATTGAGTGCTACGAATTAGCACAAACAACCGGATACAACGGGGATCACTGTCAGATTGCGGTCGCTGAAACCAAGCGTCTCTCAAAAGACCTCTCCGGTGCGATGTCGATTCTCGACAATATGTTCGGACCAATTGAACAAACCGCAGAGTACCTCTACCAACGAGGAGCGACCATTGCGGCGATGAGCGACAATCCCGATGAAGTTTGCAAACTTTATGAACGGGCCGTCGAACTAGAAGACGCACACCCCGGAGCACTTTTCGGACTGGCTTTGGAAAACGATCGTCGAGGCAATGACGAGCGAGCCATCGAGCTTTATCAGCGTGCCGCTGCCTCATTCCCAACGAATGTTGGCGCTCTCTTAAACCTTGGATTGATCTACGAAGATCACGATCAATACGAGCGGGCGACTCGATGCTACGACCGAATTCTCGAATCCTATCCCACCCACGATCGAGCGTTGCTCTATCGCAATGACTCCGTGGCCTCGATGGACGAGCATTATGATCACGATCGCGAGAAAGTTCGCCAGCAAATTGCCGGCGTGATGAGCATTCCAATTGCTCAATTTGAGCTTTCGGTGCGGAGTCGAAACTGCCTCCAGAAAATGGGAATCCTTACTCTGGGCGACCTTTGCAAAGTTTCCGAAATGGAATTGCTCAACAGCAAGAACTTTGGAGAAACGTCGCTTGTTGAAATTCGCGAAATGATGACGAATAAAGGCTTGATGATCGGGCAATTTGCTCATCAAAAAGACGAAACCGCTGAACCCGTCGATACCAGCCAATACAGTCCAGAAGAACAAATGCTTCTCGATCGACCGATGTCTGACCTCAATCTTTCCGTTCGTGCTCGAAAATGCATGACCCGATTGGGACTCGCAACGATCGGTGAACTTGTCAGAAAATCGCAAGATGACTTGCTCGAATGCAAGAACTTTGGCGTGACCAGTCTCACCGAAGTCCGAGAAAAGCTGGTTCAGGTGAACTTGAGCCTTCGTGGTGAGTAACCCCAGCGGTAAATGAAAGCTATTAAAAACATCTGACCCGCGACAATCGCGGGTCTTTTTTTTCGCAGTTTGAACAACCCCTCAGGATCAAGTGCGAGCCCACTCCAATCGTGTTAATGCGGAAGGCACGCCATGAACAAAGACGGGTTTCAATTTGAAGTCCTGCATACGGACAAACACTGCGGCGCTAGACTCAGTAAGCTAACCACGCCTCGAGGCACCATCGACTTACCCACTTTTATGCCCGTCGGAACATGTGCTACTGTCAAAGGCCTGACCACGGGATTAGTAAAATCGACCGGCGCACAAATCATTCTCGGCAACACCTACCACCTCGCCCTCCGCCCCGGATCTGAACTAATTCAAGAGTTTGGTGGCCTTCCAAAATTCATGGGTTGGGATGGCCCAATGCTTACCGACAGCGGTGGCTTTCAACTCTTCAGCCTCGCTCAGTTGACGAAGATTACGGAACAGGGTGCCACATTCCGCTCACATATTGACGGCTCGAAAATGGAACTGACGCCTGAAAGAAGTGTCCAAATCCAACAGGAGCTCGGAGCTGACATTGCGATGGTGCTTGACCATGTGATCGAGCTACCCAACGATATCGATACGATCACCGACGCGATGGAACGCACCATTCGCTGGGCTAAACGATCCCAAGACTCCCACAACTTGGATTCACAGGTTCAGTTTGCGATCGTCCAAGGCGGACTCGAACCGAAACTGCGAATTCAATGCGCCGAGCAACTGATCGATCTCGATTTCCCGGGTTATGCCATTGGGGGATTAAGTGTCGGCGAACCGCCGAGTGAAATGTATGCCATGCTCGATGTAACTTGCCCAGTTTTGCCCGCTCAAAAACCAAGGTATCTGATGGGGGTTGGAACTCCCGAAGATTTGATCGAGGGCGTCAAACGCGGAGTCGATATGTTCGACTGTGTCATGCCGACAAGGAACGGGCGAAACGCCATGGCATTTACCGACCAGGGCAAAGTCAAGATCCGCAATGCAATCCACGAAAAGGATCCGCGCCCGCTGCAAGCGGACATTGAAACGCCATACTCTCACCTTAGCCGTGCCTATCTGCGCCATCTCTTCAAGGCGAAAGAAATGCTGGGCCCGATCCTGCTCTCTCTCCATAACTTAGCCTATTATCAGCAGCTCATGCAAAAAGCGAGAGAAGCGATCGCGAACGACTGTTTTCTCGATTTTCATCAGCAACACATGTCCGGGTGGCACCCAACATCGAGCCGCTGATTCGTGTTTATTCGCACGATTTCTGTCGCTCAACCTGCTCCGCGATGATAGAAATTGAACAAAGAATGACATTCGAGCCATTCCAACCGTTTTAGCCTATAAAATCAAGCTTATTCGTGGCTTTGACCCCCGACTTGGCCTTGTTGATAAGCGGGCATCGTTTTATCATTATCGGCTTGAAAAAAGAGTGAAGTGCTAAGAGAAGAACAACCTCCAAGATAGTTTTCTGAGCCATAAAACAGCTCGAACATACTGCGGAGTTACACTTGGCAGGATTTCATTGCACTTGGTTCTTTTTGTTTTTTTGTTTTCTTTCCACCGTGATTGATCGATACCAACGGGTGATCAGAGGTTCCAGCATAGGAACAGCTGATTCAAGGCAATCGGGGAACGAGTAAGGTCTAATGGTAAATTTATACAACACTTGCTGGTATTTTCTTGCACAAGCGCAAGCCCAACCCCAAAGCACACCTTCGCCCGATGGGGCCGGGGGAGTGGAGGACAAAGCCCCAGGCCTCTTCGACAACTGGATGTTCCCAGCACTGATGGCCGTGATGCTAGTTTACTTCATCATGATGGCTCGCCCCAAAAACAAAGCCCAAGCCAAAACTTCAGATTTGCTGGCTAAACTAAAAAAGAACGACAAAGTCGTAACAGCGGGTGGCATTCTGGGGACCGTCGTCAACCACCGTTCGGATGCTGAGTACGTCACCCTGCGAATCGACGAAGCAAGTAACTCAAAAATACAGGTTCTGGCAAAATCAATCGTTCGCGTAATAACAGACGAAGACGCAAAAGAAAGTTGATGCAAGTAAGCCTACTCTCAAATACATCAATCGTTTGAGAGTTTTGCTTTTGAGAAATAACGCGAATCCTCTACCAATTTATACTTTAGGAATCCTCGGATGTTAGAGTTCATCTCCAACGCTTCCCTTTTAGCACAAAATGCGGCTCAAGCCGCTGAAAACAGTGTTCCCTTTTACGAATCGGGAGTGTTTGTTTTTCTATTGCTAATTGCTGCAGTGGTTGCCGGCTACTTCGCCGCAAAATCAATCTCTTCGGGCCTAAAGGTTGCCGAGTATCAGGGAAGAATGTCAATCGTTTTGATTGCTGTTCTCATCGCTGTGCTAATGATTTGGGCCAAATGGCCACCCAAACTAGGTGTTGATCTTCGAGGCGGTATCAACATGATTGGATCGCTCAACCTCGATGCGTTTCTCGATGAGGATGGCACCGGAAAACGCCCCGAGGCAGCCGACATTATTCCTGCACTTGTTCGACGGGTGAACCCATCGGGCACGAAGGAAATCATGATTCGCCCTCTGGGATCTGACAAAATCGAAGTCACCATTCCTACGGTGGAACCGACCGAAGCTGACGGTATTTGGAAACGTCTGGTCGAAGCAGGGAAATTAGAGTTCAGGATTTTGGCTCGCGATCAGCAGGCATTCAAACTCCAGCGAGACGCAGCCAAGGCCCAAGCAGCTGCCGGCAATCGCAGCCGGAAGGTCCAAGACGAAGTCGACGGAAAAATGAAAACCGTTGCAGTTTGGGTCGCCCTCGCCCGAGTCGTTCAGCCAGACGATTCCCCCACCAAAATCGTGCCATTCAAATTTGTCCCCCAACGGAACGATCTCGTTCGCGATAAAGCGTCCGGGAGCATACTCGATCTTTCGACGATGCCAGCCCCGATCGGGTCCGACTCGGATCTGCTTGGAGCGCAATTCGCAAAATGGTGCGCTGATCAGGGTGTTCGCACGCCACAAATTTTAGTGATTCAACCCGACGACGATCAAAATGTCGAAGGGGAACACCTTTCAAACGTCAGCTCCGCGATGGACGAACGGGGTCGGGGAAGCGTCGCCTTTAAAACAACCGAAGTCGGTAGCTCCAAAATGGGCATGCTGACCCGGATGAACATTGACCGGCCAATGGGAGTCGTCCTCGACGGCCAACTTCACTCAGCGCCTAATATTCAGTCTGCAATTTATAAAAATGGCCGAATCACCGGTGAATTTACTCCGGAGGAAGTCGCTGAACTCATCATTACCCTGGAAAGTGGTAAGCTCGATGTCGCTTTAAACAAGTCGCCAATCAGCCGAGACTTTATTGAATCCAACCTCGGAAAACAGCTCCTCGAACAAGGATTCTTTGCGATCGGCTGTTCGCTAATTCTCGTCTTGGTCTTCATGATGTTGTATTACCGGTTCGCTGGAATTGTCGCGACCACGGCCTTATTACTGAACCTCGTTCTCATCCTCGCGTTAATCATGGCGATTAACCAGCCATTCACGCTTACCGGACTTGCGGGTCTGGTACTCACCGTGGGTATGTCCGTGGATGCAAACGTGCTTATTTTTGAACGTATCCGCGAAGAACTCGACCGTGGTGCTGCCCTAAGAATGGCGATTCGCAACGGTTTTGACAAAGCCACCACAACCATCATTGACGCAAACGTCACAACTTTGATTACTGCGGTCGTCTTGTACGTAATCGGCACCGAGCAAATTAAAGGATTCTCAGTCACATTGATTCTCGGCATTTTGATGAGCATGTTTACTGCGATCTACGTGTCTCGATTGATCTTTGACATCTTCGAGCGGAAGCGATGGCTTACCCAATTAAACATGACACGAATCCTCCAGCGCAAGCAATTCGACTTTTTGAGCAAAGTGAGCATCACTGGAATCATGTCCTTCGCCTTGATCGTTGGTGGTCTGAGCAGCGTATTCTTCTTAGGCCCGAAAATTTTGGACCACGATTTACGCGGTGGCTCTACCGTGCGAATGGTCTTTAACGATGCACAAAATGTCGAAGACCTTCGCACCGAATTGCAGAACCTAAATGAAACTCATAACGACGAGGCTGTCGAATTTTCGGTAACTGGATTTGCAAAGTCCGACCGACACGCCGAGAACACAGTCTTCCGAGTGGACAGCAACTTGCCGGCTTACGAGGGTTCCGGAGAAAAGTTTGAGGAACTCGCAGATATCCTCTCGCGTGTGTTTAAGGGTCGTTTAATGCTTAACCACGTCGAATTGGTTAACGCACCCGAAGACACCAAGCCTTCTTCAACGTCAGAAAAACCCGCTGACCCGGAAACTGAAAAACCAGTCAAAACCGGAATGAACTGGGAAGCTGGTGGTTTGGCTCCACTGGCCAGCGTTGCTTCGTCCTTTATGGTGACTTACCAAGAACCAGCAAAATCAGAAGCCGCTGCCAAGGTGCAAACCGAAACTGAAAAACCAGCAGACGTGCCCGAGGGCGGTCAGGAAAAAACTGAGGTTCCAAAAACTGAGGTTCCAAAAACTGAGGTTCCAAAAACTGAGGTTCCAAAAACTGAG
>JAPKBL010000264.1 GCA_028823415.1 Mariniblastus sp. | reverse complement strand
TAGCGCCTGAGCGATTTTTTAATGAGCGATTCCGCGCTTCGCTAAAAGGATTGAAGATTTCGTTATTCGCCATTGATGAAGCCCACTGCATTAGTCAGTGGGGGCACAATTTCCGCCCAGACTATCTGAAGCTGGCCCGGATTGCGGAGAGCCTGAATGTTGAGCGGGTGCTCGCATTAACCGCCACAGCTACGCCAGAGGTGCGAGAGGATATTTGTAAGACGTTTCAGATTGAGCCGCAAAATTCCATTTGTAATGAATTCTTTCGACCCAATCTCCACATCCGATCACAGATTGTAGAAAGTGAAAATCAGACTAGTGCTTTGGTCGAACGATTGAAAGACTCGCCACCGGGAGCCACGATTGTCTACGTTTCGCTCCAAAAAACGGCGACCGAAATCGCCAGTGTCTGTCGTGATGCTGGTTTAAACGCTCGTGCCTACCATGCGGGCATGGAGACCGATCAGCGAATGGAAACGCAGGAATGGTTTATGTCCGGTGACGATGGGATTGTGGTTGCCACCATTGCGTTTGGGATGGGGATTGATAAGTCAAACATTCGTTATGTGTATCACTTCAATCCACCGAAATCCCTTGAAAATTATTCTCAGGAAATCGGGCGAGCGGGGCGGGACGGCGAAGTTTCCCGATGCGAGCTGCTGCTTAACCCAGACGATCGAATCGTCCTTGAAAACTTTACCTATGGTGATACTCCAACTCGCGCTTCAATCTTGAAATTTATTGAGACATTGGCTAGTCAGCCGGAGGCATTCTTTATAAGTCAAATCAAGTTAGGGAATTCCTGTAATATCAAATCGCTGGTTGTTAAAACGCTGCTTACCAATCTGGAGTTGCAGGGCTATTTGGAGGCAACGGCAGCCCGTTACGATTCCTACTCTTATAAAGAAAATCAACCGGCTGATCAGTGGCTTTCGAATTTCGAGGGAGAGCGACGGGAGTTTGCAAGACAACTGATGGCGTGTGGCCGGAAAAAGAAAGTGTGGCATCATTTAGAGCTTGTAGAGGTCGTAGAAAAACTGGGTTGCGATCGCTCACGCGTGATTGCCGCTTTGGATTATTTTGCTGAACAAGGCTGGATAGAATTGCGATCGACTGGTCTGGTGCATGGATACCGCAAACTGAAACCGCTGGAACCGGTTGAAACACTTGTGGATTCTTTCCACGATTCAGGTGTGGAGCGAGAGACAAGTGAAGCTCGGCGGATTATGCAGGTGGTGGAACTCGCTACGGCCAAAACTTGCCAGGCAGGAGTGCTTTCCGAGTATTTCGGGCAAGCTTTGGATCAACCCTGCGGCGAGTGTTCGTTTTGTATTGGAGAAGGGCCGTTTGAGTTACCTCCGCTATTGGATGACCTGCGAATTTCTGTAGAGACAATGGATCGCGTGAGGGGATTGGTTGCTGAACATCCCGAAGCCTTGGAAAGCAGCCGTTCGGTTGCCCGGTTGCTTTGCGGAATAAATAGTCCATTTCTATCACGCGCGAAGCTATCGAAAAACCA
>JAPKBL010000187.1 GCA_028823415.1 Mariniblastus sp. | reverse complement strand
TTCCATCAACGAAACCCCTCGAATCGACCCATTAATTTTGAAAATGGGCCACCGGAGCCTTCTGGCTCAGGCGATTTCAAGTCGTTGAAATTAGGCAAAACGGCCGGGATTGCGCTTCTCCCGTCCGCCTGACGAATTGAATCGATATGTTTGTCAATATTCCCCGTAATGCCGCTGGGATCTTTTTCCTGTAAATCCAAATTTGATTTTTGCTGATCCACAAACGACTTGACCGCTTCCGTTGCATTTCCAGCTAAAGCGGGGCTTTGATCTCCGCGGAAATCCTCTAATCGTTCTCTCGCGCGCTTCTCAACCTGAGCCGCCTTGTCTTTGTTAAAGCTTAAATGAGGTCTCCCATTTCGGAATTCGACCGAGACAACCCCAGAAAACAAAAGTAAAGGGACAGCAAGCATGATCAAGCTTGCAATGATTCGATGCCCTAAAAAGTCTTTTGCAGCCTTAGGCATCAAAACCCCACTGGTCCCGATGTTCACCACTTTCTGGGACACCGATTTTTGCCTTCGTTGCTTCTTGCTTTTCGCCACAAAACTCCCCAGTCTAATCGCTAGTATCTGCGTCCCCGATTCGGCGATGCAAAGAGGTTTTTCAATCGGCTTGTAGCAGCACTTTAGCACCCGGGCAAGAGCAACGAGCCAATGGCGGTCACAGAACCAATGCAATTCGGGCATTGAGTTACTACAGATAGAAGCAAAACAGAATCTACTTCGAACAGAACTCACTTCGATTACGCAAAAATGTCGAAAGCAGGAAAAGGAAGACGAAAAACCAACGAGAGTCAATTGAATCCGTTCAACTGACCCTCTGTTGCTATTTTTTTTAGTTCATAGATTGAGAAAACTTTTATCGCAGCAAAATTTGGATAGAATAGGCTCAACTCATCGCGGAGCAACAAGCACCAGATGTTTCGTCGCAACGATGTCGATATTCACCTCCTACTCACAGTAACTAGCGGAAACTCGAATGACACAGAACGTAAATGTTGCCATGATTGGCCTAGGGTTCGGGGCTGAATTTATTCCAATTTATCAAAACCACCCACACACAACGGTGCTCGCTCTTTGCCGCCGCGACGAGGGGGCATTAAATAAAATGGCAGATCAATTTGGGATTGAAAAACGATACACGGATTACGATGCAGTCCTTGCGGATCCGGAAGTCGACTTTGTTCACATCAACAGTCCCATCGCAGACCACGCATGGATGTCGCTGCGAGCACTCGATGCCGGCAAACATGTAATGTGCACTGTCCCAATGGCGACTACGATCGACGAATGTCGACAGATTGTCGAAAAAGTTAACGAGACAGGTTTAAAATACATGATGGCTGAGACGGTAGTCTACAGTCGCGAGTTTCTCTTCATCAAAGAGATGTACGAAAAAGGCGAACTCGGAGAAATTCAACACGTTGCAGCATCGCATCCGCAAGACATGGATGGATGGCCAGAGTATTGGCAACGAATGATCCCGATGCACTACGCAACACACGTCGTCAGCCCTTGCCTTGCTTTGGTAAATGGCGTGGCTGAATACGTTAGCTGTTTTGGTTCAGGAAGCGTTCGCGAGGACATCGCAGAAAAATCTGGTAATCGGTTCGCAGTCGAATCATGTCACATTAAATATAAAGACAGTGATCTGACGGCTCATGTTTGGCGATGCCTCTACGATGTTGCCCGACAATATCGTGAGAGTTTTGACGTCTATGGAACCAAAAAAAGTTTTGAATGGACGTTGATTGAAAACGAACCTCACGTCATCCATACTGCGAAAAAGCCTGAACCAAAAATTCCCGAAAAAATCGAGGTCCCGGATTTCGCCCACTTGCTTCCCGAAGCAATTCGGAAATTTACGCTTCCACAGGAAATACATGACGCCGACCATCTTTCCTTTGTTCAGGGCGGCGGACACGGTGGTTCCCACCCCCACATGGTGCACGAAATGGTCTCGGCACTGCTTGACAATCGAGATCCTTGGCCCAATGCTACCACCAGTGCTAATTGGACCTGTGTTGGTCTTTGTGCGCATGAATCAGCATTAGACGGTGGCTCCCTCGTGAAGCTCCCGAAATTCACTCTCTAAGCCATTACCGTTAGCCATCTCGATTCCTTTCTCCTTGTTCATCTTGCTTAATCTCAGAATGACGATGCCAACATTTATCGCTATCCACTGGTTACGCTGTCTCATCGCAGTCATTTCCCTTTGCGCCTTCAATCCATCTTCACCAGTCCTGGCTGATGACGAAACCCAAGTGCTTCAACTGTTGGTTGAAACATTGAATCAAACTGACGACCCAAAGATACAAGAATCGTTGATGCGTGGCATAATCAGTGGTCTCGAGGGGCGCCGCGGGGTCACTGCGCCAGAAAACTGGGCCTCACTTAACGCGAAACTCTCTCAACATGCCAACCCTGAAATCCGCAACCTCGCACTCCAACTAGCACAAGTTTTTGGCGATGCCGATGCTAAGCAATTTGCCCTCAAGACGGTCCGAGATAAGAACGCGTCCCTCCAGTCCCGACGACAAGCCCTGCGGTCATTGCTGAACCAACAAAACGAGGAAGCATCCAATTTACTCGAATTCCTATTAGAAGAACCCAAGTTATGCCTCGATGCCATTCGAGGCTATGCTGCGGTAGAAAATGCCACCGGCCCGGCAGTGCTGACGAAACGATATAGTAAATTCTCAGAAGAACAACGACGTGCCGTAATTGAAACTTTGGCCAGCCGTCAATTTTACGCCGAACAGCTTCTCGCTGCCCTCAAGGCGAATACAATTCCTCGGACAGACATTCCAGTTCACGTCGCAAGATCACTAAATGAAATCCTTGGCCAATCTTTTGTTGACTACTACGGCGACGTCAAACCGGTCACGACGGACAGGATCAAGATAATTGCAAAATACAAACGTATGGTTTCGGGTTCTGCTCTTGAAAACGCCAATGCCTCACGCGGCCGCTTGGTATTTAAAAAATCTTGTGCCTCCTGCCATGTCTTATATGACGATGGCGCAAAAATAGGCCCTGATCTAACGGGATCTAATCGAGCCAACCTCGACTACATCTTGCTTAACAGTGTTGCTCCAAGTTACGACGTCCCTGAGAGTTACCAGATGGTCTTGATCCATACCGTCGACGGTCGATTAATCAATGGCGTGATCACTGAAGAAGACGCGACAAGAGTCGTTCTAAAAAGTGTCGAACAGCCCAGAGTGGTCATTGCCAAAGCTGACATCGAAACTCGGAAGGTATCTAAAAAATCAATGATGCCGGAGGGGCAATTGGATCAAATGAAACCGCAAGAAGTGAGAGACCTCATCAAATACCTACAAACGACCGAACAAGTGGAAATGGCTAAATGAGCATACATCTTATTCATCCGATGACATTCAAATTCGCAGTGCTGCTCAGCTTTTGTTTTGTAGCCAGCTCAGCCTACGCGCAAGACACTCCGTCAGATTCCAAAAATCGTCTTCCTCAGAAACAACACAAAACCAGTGATGCTCCGTTTTTGAAGCCCAACCAGGCCGTCGCCCAAATGGCGATTCCGGACGGATTTGATGTTTCCGTTTTTGCTGCTGAACCTGACATTGCGGAACCGATTGCATTCTGCTTCGACGATCGGGGCAGATTATGGGTCGCGGAAAACTTTAATTACCAGACCCGCCGAAAGCATACCGATGAGCAGGTCAGCCGAATCCAGATTCTCGAAGATACTGATGGCGACGGAACCTTCGACACCAAAAAAACATTCACGGACAAACTGACTTTTACTTCTGGAATCGCCTGCGGCTTTGGCGGAGTCTTTGTCGGCTCTCCCCCCAATTTGACTTTTATCCCGGATGCTAATGGCGACGACCAGCCCGATGGACCACCGGAAGTCCTACTCGACGGCTGGGGAATCAATGACCGGCATGAAACGCTCAACAGTTTCATTTGGGGACCGGATGGATGGCTGTATGGATGCCATGGCGTTTTCACAGAATCCAAAGTCGGTCTTCCCGATGCCCCCGAAAACGAGCGACAATTTATTGACGGGGGAATCTGGAGATACCATCCCGTAAAGCACAAATTCGAAGTCTATGCCCGCGGGCTCTCCAACCCTTGGGGGTTTGATTTCAATCAACATGGCCAGGGTTTCGCAACCTGCTGTGTCATCCCTCATTTATTCCATATCGTCCAAGGGGGTGTTTATCACAAACAAAGCAAACCTCATGTGAATCCGCATATTTATGACGACATAAAAACCATTCGCGACCACACCCACCTGTCTGCGCATGGCGGCGCACGTTTTTATCTCGCCGATACATTTCCCAAAGAATATCGCAATCGCCTCTTCATGTGCAATATCCACGAACACGCAGTGCTCACCGACGTCATGAAACCGGCCGGTTCAAGTTTCATTGGACAACATGGCGATGACTTTATGCCGACCAATGACCTCGCGTGGGTGGGATTCAGCGTTGAAATTGGGCCCGAAGGTGGCGTCTACATTCTCGACTGGCACGATACGGACGTTTGTGGCAATGCCGTTAATTTCCCAAACAGCGGCCGCGTTTACAGGATCATGCCCGAGAATGCCAAACCAGTTACCTGCCCAGATTTAGGCGAGATGTCCGATCTGGAATTGGTTGATCTTCAAAACCATTCCAACGATTGGTTTGTTCGCCAGGCAAGAACCCTTTTACATTACCGCTCAGCCTCAGAGAACCTTGATCGACCAGCGGTTCACGCTGCGTTAGCGAAAAATTTCGAAACAGCCCGTAGTTCTCCCAAGCGGCTCCGTGCACTGTGGGCGCTGCAGGTCACCGGCGGATTACCCGAAGCTAGACTACTTCAACTTCTTACTCATCAAGATCAGTACGTACGTGGTTGGGCCATTCAATTTTTGGGTGACGATAGTTCGATCCACGCCTTTGCTAATTCAACCGACTCAGACTCGCCCAGTCTCACCAATACTATCATTGACCGCCTCGCTTCGATGGCCCACAGCGATCCATCGCCAATCGTCCGCCTATATCTTTCTGCCGCAGTGCAACGGCTACCTTTCAAACAGCGTTGGCCAATCCTACAGGGCCTAGTCGCTCATTCTGAGGATATTGCCGACAATAACCTCCCAAGAATGTATTGGTTTGGCATTGAACCAATGGTTGTGAAACACCCTAAAGAGGCCTTGGAACTAGTAACAGCTGGAAAAATCCCCGTCCTGCAAGAGTTTGTTGCCAGACGATTGGTGAGCCAAAACAGTGAACCGGTTCGGAAGAAACGATCCAAACTTACAAAAACCAAACCCGAATGGCAGCGCATGCTGCAAGCCGTAGCTCCAGGATTCAAGGTTCGCAATGTTGGCAAGGGAGGTGTGGTGCGTAACGATATTTTCCGCAACCGCACCTCCATCCAAACACACCCGCTGGACCGAAAAACTCCTTGCGATTTATACCGCGAATTTAAGGTACCAGCCAATCAAGCCACTGTACTAAACCTTCAAGTCAGTCATCATCCGCATGGCGATTGGCAACTCCGCGTGTTGGCCAACGAAAAACTACTTAAACAAAAACTGGTTAGCAGTAAGTCAGTCGGAACAAACGAGTGGCTCAAAATCTCCGTCGATCTCACCGAATTTGCCGGACAGACGATTAAATTGTCAATCGAAAATAGAGCCAATGACTGGCATAACGAATATGCTTATTGGAACGAAGTGAAAATTAAGAGCCAGCCACTTCCAGCAAAAAGCGAAAAAACAAAAATCATCTTCATCTCAGGGAAACCGAGTCATGGGAAAATGAAGCACGAACACCGCGCTGGCAACATGATCCTTGCCAAAGCACTCAATGACTCCGGCTTAAACGTCGACGCTCAACTCGTCCCTCACTACGGATACCCAAAGGACCCGTCCATTCTAGAAGATGCCGCAACGATTGTCATTTTCAGCACCGGTCATCGTGGCCATGTACTAAAATCTCATCTCGATGAATTTGACGAACTCATGAAAAAAGGCACAGGTGTTGTCATGATTCACTGGGCTACCGAAGCAGAGAAAGGGGAAGCTGGTGAGAAATTCTTAGATTGGATGGGAGGGTTCTGCGATCTTAACTGGTCAGTCAACCCTCACTGGAAACCAAATTTCACCCAATTCCCCAAGCACCCCATAAGCAACGGCGTTGGACCCTTCAGTGTTGACGACGAATGGTATTACCACATGCGCTTCCGCGACAATATGGAAGGTGTCACACCGATCCTATCTGATCTTCCGCCGCCTGAAACGCTCCGCCGCCCCGACGGCGATCGCAGCGGCAATCCTACGGTTCGGTCAGCGGTCGCCAACGGAGAACCGCAACACGTTGCCTGGGCTTATCAACGCCCCGATGGCGGGCGGGGATTTGGATTCACGGGAGCTCACAATCATGAAAGCTGGCAAGACGACAATTTTAGAAAAGTTGCTCTCAACGCAATTCTTTGGACGGCAAAAGTAGACATCCCTGCCGAAGGCTGTCCATCGCCAAGCCCCGATGAAACTCAGATCAAGCAAAATATCGATTAAATAGACTATCGATTAAATAGACTATCGATTA
>JAPKBL010000263.1 GCA_028823415.1 Mariniblastus sp. | reverse complement strand
CACATCTGAGAAAAACATGCGTTAAGGGAAGCTATTGGGATGCGCCGGCCTGGGGCTTGACGGGGGATCGCGTGCTGACAGCTTGGGTGGTCGTAGCGCTCAAGGCATTGAACGACGCGAAGGACAAGGAATTGCTCAACAAGTGCCGAGTCTGGTTGCGGGGCCCCAATGGTCGATGTTGGGTACCGGACGATCCGATGAAACAGGGGCCCGCTTCGCTTGGCAATTGGGCCTTGACTGGGACGGCGGTTGCGTTGGTCGAAATGTGCGACGGAAAACCGGGACGCCACGACAAACAAACGCTTGAGGTCATTTGCAAAACGTTGCAACAGCGAATGAACGAGAACGGGCTGTTTGGGCATGACGTGTCGACGGGTTACGGCGGCAAAGGCTTCAACGTAATCAACACGCTGTCCCACTTGGCTTGGGCAATGGGTGCGAAAGCTGGCGTCCCGATTGACAAAACAAGCTGGGAACTCAGTCTTGACCAGATCAAAAAGTCCGTCGATCCCGACGGTGGAATTCGATATTGGAGTGTCTGGAAAACGGGAACAGCGGACGCGTCGTTACGCACAGCTTCGATGGCGTTGGGAATGGATATCGCAGGCCAGGAACCGGAATTGTTCGAAACGTTTTCCATATACCTCGACGAGCATCGTGCCCGAACGCGGGAGGCTCATGCCGTAGGTACTCTGGGAATGATGTTAGCACCGGCGGCATTGTGGCGACACGACAAGGCGGCTTATCAGAGATTCCTTAAAGAATGGCGCTGGTACCTGGCATTGATGCAGGACCACCGGGGGAAGATTCACTACATCGGAGGGAAAGGCAACAATGGCGGTGATAGTTATCTTGGCATGGATCGAATAATCTGCGTCGTCGCGATCATGATTGTTGCACCGCCGGAAGGAAATCTGATGCTTTTCGACGACTCGTAGCGGGCCTTCTTGTGTGTGGTGGTGACTCGGTGATCAAGCTATCAACTTGGCCGGTCAAAAGGCTGCCGCGTTGGATCGATCGGGTTAATGAGGCGATCACAAAACAAGAGAAAGTCGGATTGCAAAACTGCATCCAACGCGGTTGTCCTTACGGAACTGAAAAATGGGTCGCAAGAACTGCAAAAGATCAGGGCTTGGAATTGACACTGAGGCCACGGGGACGCCCCAAGAAGTTTACGCAAACTACCAAATAGGCTCCTGACACCTTTTCTTGCCCCAATACACTGGGGCTGGTAAATTTGTTTCTCAAGGTCTGTTTTCATGGTAAAAAATTAAGAGGGAAGAATCACTGTGCAATTGATATTTAATACATTAATCTAATTAGGTTTTATAACCTAATCGGAGAGTTAGTGAATTTAATCGAGGTTTTTTTTGTGGGATGATATGTAGATTCATCTTAAATAATGACGGAACAAGGGAAGTATGAAGAATATCAATATACTAGGGATTTTGGTATTTTATGGATTGGCCGCGGGAGTCCAATTTGGGCTTCGCCATGGAGGGTTGGATTTCTACGACCGCATGGATTGGC
>JAPKBL010000186.1 GCA_028823415.1 Mariniblastus sp. | reverse complement strand
GTAAGCGGCCGGGCCTTTATACCGCAGCGATTTGGTTTGAGTGACCGGTTTACGATCGAGGCGCCCAGGCGGAGCGGAACCGGAACCGAGAAAACACCAGATCGAGCCCGGGTCTTGGAAACTGCATGCAAATCCTTCAGCCAAGTGACATCCTGGTTGTTTGGCGACTTGACCGACTGGGACGATCGATGCGTCACTTGATCACGCTGGTTGAAGACCTGCGCGAACGCGGCATTGGATTCCGGTCTCTCAGCGAAGGTGCAATTGATACGACCAGCGCTTCGGGAGAGTTGATCTTCAACATCTTCTCGGCATTGGCCCAATTTGAACGGCGATTGATTCAGGAACGAACCAAGGCGGGGTTGGCGGCAGCCCGAGGCCGAATGGGAGGCCGTCCGAAAACGAGTCCCCAAGACGCCAATAACTGGAATTCGAAAAAGGTGTGCGGTTAAAAAGCGGTGAAGAAAAAAATTCCTTGCATACCCATCGTTCTGGTTAATTAGACCTGTCTACCCTGTCCCCGTTTCATGTTTGTTTCTCAACTTCATGAGCGACAAATCCGGTGACTTGACCGAAGATACGATCATGAATGCGACCGGGATCGGATTGACCGCCGGTAGTCTGTATGGCAGTATCGATTTTGTCTCCGCCAAAAATCAACCTTTCGCCGGCAGCGACATGGCCGCTGATGATGATGACTGGAACACGCGTTTCAATCTCAACATCGGATTCTATTTTTGAACGCGAATCGCGCGTCTATGCGTTGTACGTCACTGATTTGAAGGTTTATGCCTAACTCCAAATTCTGGAAATGGCGCTTCCCCGTCCTGAGGGAACCGATCAAGGATCATCTGGAGTCGCTGACGGCGTCCTGGTGCAATTTTATCAAGCGGGTTGACCTTCGATTGTTGAAGTGGGTCTTTTCCCAAGTCGTGAAAGCCATTTTGACTGTCGACGATGTGGTGCCAGTCGCGCACCATGCGAAAGTCCCCGAGTTGCGAGTAAATCCAGCTGCGTTTCTCAAAAGGATCTTCGCTGCCACGGAGGCTGGGGACGATTGACTTGCCATCCAGCGTCACGCCGTCAGGCGTTTTTGCTTTTGCCAATTCCAGAAACGTTGGGTAAAAGTCAGTGAAGTCGACAAGGTCTTTGGAAACGCGACGGCCGGTTAAAAGAAACGGGGCTCGCACAACCAGCGGTACGTGGGCGCCGTAGTCCGCCAGTCGACCTTGGCCTTTGGCATACGGTATGTCATTCAGAATGCCCGCTGCCGCCGAACCGTTGTCTCCCGTAAAAACAATCATGGTATTGTCCCGCAAACCGGCTTTGTCGACCGCGTTAATCAGCTTGCCCACGAGTTGGTCCATATAGGTGACGTTGCCCGCAAACAGAGCAGGTTTGCCTTCCGGAGATTCGCCTTTGTTCTCGGGCGTCGTCGTGTGAGGTCCATGAGTCAGAAGCATCGGATAGTAAACGAAGAACGGGCCGCCCTTTTTTCGTTTGATGAAATCGATCAGAAATGAATTGATCGTGTCCGGTCCGTACTCGACTGTCTCACGCCGGCCGTTGGTCATGATGTGACCGTCCCAATACCGCTTCTCGGTTTCTGGTTGCCCGGTTTCGACGCCCATCCAAACGCAGTGCTCGTCAAAGCCATGCTGCTTGAGTGCCTGGGGTTGCTTGCCCAAATGATTGATCTGCCACTTGCCACCGATCGCCGTGGAATAACCCGCTTCACGAAGCACCCGCGCGAACGTCGTGAAGCGTTCCGAACTCAATCCTTCACCACCCCAACGCGGAACGTCGTAATGCCGAGTCCAGCCATGCCGAAACGGATACTGTCCGGTCAGCAACGTGACTCGAGTCGGCGTGCAGATCGGCATGCACCATGCGGTCTCGTAGCGCACCCCCTGTTTGGCGAGTCGGTCGATGTTGGGTGTCTGATGTTCCGCGCCGTAGCAGCTCACCCAGTCGCGGCCCATGTCGTCAACCATGATCAAAATGATATTGGGTCGGTCGTCGGCGTGGAGTGATGACTGGGTGACAAGGTGAAAGAATGGCAAGGTGAGAAGCAGAAAAAAATATTTCATTGAGGATCCAGGTTTCTGTTTTGTGTGCCGCAAGGCTCTAGCCGCGAGTTTTGGTGGCTTCCGGCGCCTTGCGCTCAGCAATCACTTGCTTCCAAACGTTTCGCTTGCGACGATTTGCTGAATCAGTTCCCGCAATCCGTGTTCATGTTTCGGCATTGAACCAACGATTTGGTCGATGTCCTTTCGATCGGCGAAACTCAATCGGCGACCAAGCGCGTAGACCAGCAGTTTTTTAGTCAGGCAACGAGTGAATTGCTCAGGTCGATCGAGTAAGAACTTCTTGATGCCACTTGGACCGGGGATCGTTGTTCCATCTGGGAGTTCGCCAGCGGAATTGATCGGCAAAGTTTTGCTGTAACGGTCACGCCAAGCACCAACGTGATCGAAGTTTTCCATTGATAGTCCAATCGGATCGATCTTCCGATGACACTCGTAGCAAGTCGGATTGTTGCGGTGCTTCTCCATCAATTGCCGGATCGTTGAGACGCCGCGGGTGTCCGGTTCGATCGGCTCAACATCGGGCGGCGGTGGGTTGGGCGGCGTTCCCAAGAGGTTTTCCAAAACCCAAACCCCTCGAAGCACGGGTTGAGTTTCGACGCCGTTGGAGGTCGCGGTCAAAATGCTGGCATGCCCAAGTAGGCCTCCGCGATGATCTTCCGGGCGCAGGGTAACCTTTGCGAAGCGTTCGTTGAAGAGGGTCTGCGAAAGACCGTAATGCTGTGCGAGTGCCGGATTCACGAAAGTGTAGTCTGAATCAACAAACTCAAGAATGCTGCGGTTTTCGTTCAGAATATGGAGGAAATATCGACGTGTCTCCTCACGCATTGCATTTTCAAGATCGTCTTCGTAGTAAGCTCGGTTCTTTTCCGGATCAGGCGGCATTTCGCCCAGTTTTCGCAGATCAAGCCATTGAAATACGAAGTTTTCGGAAAGTGCGGAAGACTTCGAATCCAAAAGCATTCGCTCGACTTGTTTTCGCAAGACGTTTGGAGCGCTCAGCTCGCCACGATCTGCGGCCGCGCGAAGTTCATCGTCGGGCATCGAACTCCAAAGAAAGTAGGAGAGTCTCGTCGCCAATTCATGATCGCTCACTCTCCACTTCTTAGAATCGGATGGCGCCGTTTCAGCAAGATACAAGAAATTAGGCGACGTCAGGATCGCCCTCACGCCGAACTTTGCGGATTTCCAAAAGTCACCGTGATCGGCGAGATACTGCCGAGACAATTTGAAGTACGGCTCCAGTTCGTCGCGACGGATAGGGCGCCGAAAAGCTGCGGAGGCGACTCGCATCAATGAGTCATCCAGGTAGCCCGCGTCTGGCTTCTTGGGTGGATCAGGAAAGAATCGAGCGAATCCTGGCGGCGGCCAAGCGTCGTAGAACGGACCTTCGATCCCCAAAGTATGAACCTGGAGTTCGGGACCCGAGCCCACATACATCTCTGGTGGATTGCGGATCGGGAAAAGAGCGTCCTTGTTGTACTTGGGCAAAACCTTGCGAAGGATGCGTTTGAACGATCCGTTGGGGCCATTTGCCCAATGCACGTGAAAGGTGAATCCTTTCTCCAACCAAACTCGATGTTCAATTTCGATCACCTTGTCATCGGGGATTTCGTATTCGCCAATGATCCGATGAGCGGTTGCACCCAGCTCCTTTGAATCGATGGAAATGGAAAGCCTCATCGGCTCCTTCGAATTGTAGCGCAGGTCCTCATCCTTGTAGCGGGAATGCCGCCGAATCGCTTGGGCAGAAAATCGAATGACATACTCGCCATCTGCCGGGACTCCTTTTTTCTTATCGAGTGGTCGCAATCCCAACGGCTGACGAAACTTGATAAACAATCGCCCCGCTTCTGCGCGCGCAGCCTTGTCGATACCGTCATCGCTTGGAACCTCCTTTTCGGGCGAGACGGGTCCCGCTTCACCTCCCAATTGATAGTGAATCATCTTTGGTTGGGCGCCCGGTCGAATCGCTTTGTCCGCCACGTAACGGGCGGCTTCGAGGTAGTTGTGCAAGAGGTAATCCGATGTAACCAGCCCTTCGCCGACGTTGTCGAACCCGTCCGTAGGATCGTCCGCGGGAAACGTGATCGTGGGGTCGAAGTCGACCATTTTCAGTTGGAACAGGTCTCGAATCGTGTTGCGATACTCGGCACGATTCAGCCGACGCATCACGACTTTGCCAATGTTTTCCCGCGCGGCTTCGCGGGCCTTTGCAAGTGCAGTCGTCAGGTGGGTTACAACCATCTTCAGTTCGGCCTTGGTCGGCTGTTGTTCGTCTTCCGGCGGCATCTCACCAAGGTTTAATTGATCAAGGATCTCTTGAAGCAGTTCGGCCTTGTTGGAATCAATACCTGCGGCTAGCGCCTTGCCGCTCGCAATGCTTTCGGTTAATTCGTCGAAACGACGATCGGCTTTTTGCTCCGTCGGGCCATGACATCGGATGCAATATGTATTCAGAAAGGGCTTCAACCCATCTCGTTCGGGCGTTGGCCCATCAGCGAACACGGAACTATGGAACAACATCAGAATCAAGCACCACATGGTTGCCTGGACGCCCGCCCGCAAAAAACGCTCTGGGTCTCCGCGCCTTTGCGCGAGGCTTCTGAACGCGGGTTTTCGCGCAGAGACGCAAAGACGCAAAGGACAGGAAGTTCCATTCATTTCGATTTTCGCACGTTTCATGTCAGCAGATGGTTCAGGTTTCCGGTGTTCGTAGAAAACTTGTCCTTCTCGATTCCCAATTGTTGCAGGATCGTGACGAACAAGTCCGACAAAGGTCGTCCATCGCGGCCGTTGCGTTCAAAACGATGATGGCATCCGTGTTTGAAGCCACCGCCTGCAACCATGATCGGAAGGTTGCGGCTTGAGTGAGCGCTCGCATTGCCCATTCCACTGCCAAACATTACGACAGTCGACTCCAGCAGCGACTGACCATTGGAATCGGGCGTCTCTTTCAGCTTTTTCAGGAACCGAGAAAACTGGGCCGCATAAAACGTCTCAATGATCGCCAGCTCCCTGAGTAGTTCAGGGCGTTTACCGTGGTGCGTCAGCGAGTGATAGCCCAGCGTGATCCCGTCAAAAGGAAACATTCGGTTGCCGCCGGGATGTCCGTAGCAAATAACATTCGTCGAATTCGTTTGCAGCGCCAGGACCATCAAGTCGTACATCACCGATGTGTTGTACGGATATTCAAGATCCACTATCAGATCATTATCGTCGCCACGGCGAATGACATCATCGCTGGCCTTGGGTTTGGCAACATCGATCCAGCCCGCCTGCCGTTTCAACTTGATTTCGACACCACGAATGGAGGTCAAATACTGGTCAAGCTTATCCTTGTCGGCCTTCGCGAGGCGAGTATTAAGACGTCTGGCATCCTGTCGTACGACGTCGAGAATGCTCGCGTCTTCGTCTAGGAACTGCCGAGTCGCCTTTTTCACTTTCGCGTTTTCATCAATGAACAGATTTGCGAAAACCCGCGCTGGGTCGCCGTCGGTGGGCAATTTGATTCCAGCTCGCGACCAGGAAGCGCCGCCGGACCCCAACAGCAAGGACGGGAAACGCGTCGTCTCGCCGAGCTTCTCAGCCAGAAACTGGTCCAGTGAATGTAAACGCTGCGGCCTATCTTTAACGTCCTTTAACTCGACACCGTTGAGCAGCGTATTGGAACATCCGTGACCGCCGCCAACTCCGGGATGATCCAGACTAGTGAAGATGGTCAGGTCACGACGATGCGGTTCCAACGGCTTAAGCAACTTTGGCATCACGTAGTCCGCACCGGTTTGTTCCGGAAAGAATCCACTGGGATTCATTCCGTAGTTGGGAGACACGCAGACGAACCGTTTTGCCGATTGGGGCGTATCAATTGCGGCTGGCACCGGTAATGAATCGAAAGCGGGTAGGGCGATTGATACGCCGATTCCCCCTAGAAAACTGCGACGTTCAATCGTTGTCATTGGTATTCTCAAAGTTTAGCTTAGAGGTGGTACCCCTGGTTGCTCCGACATGAATGTGGCTCCTTCAAAAAAAAGCCAGCTCGCGAACCGGTAAAAATACGCTGGATGTCTCTTGCGACCGACGTTTCCGCTTCACCGCTTAGGAAAAGTGTTACTTGTGGCGACACCTATGATCAGGTCTCGCATTCTGTAGACGCTTTTTGCACATTGACCCGCGACCTGGTTGATCTCACCGTGCTCTCTGAAGGTTATGATCGACCGGTCGAATAAGTGAGCAATTTCTCGGCGAGTGACTCGGCAAATCGTTCTTACTGATCTTGATAGGGGTTTTACTCCTCAAGCCATGAATTGTGGACACGATTTAGGTCGTTGTCAAGCAATTGGAAGCGGGTTTCAGCCTGGCATCCATCAACGTAGCCCGCTCATGCTTCTTGTACAGATCGCGATACGGAGCAATGTCCTCCTCCTTTGCCTGCAGCGGCCAGTGTGGCGCGTAATGGGACACGTAGATGAAGAAGGGCTTGTCGCGTTTGACGTCGATCGTCAAACATTCGCGGCTGTGTTCGTCGATCAACGTCAGC
>JAPKBL010000185.1 GCA_028823415.1 Mariniblastus sp. | reverse complement strand
TCGTGATCCTCAGATTCTGCATGCTCCTCTTGCGTTGAGGCCAATAGCATGAGCGGCTGTTCAGCGATGACCGACGCATGCGAGCTGCCCGTTTCCCCTTCGGTGGCGCTCATGAAAATCAAACCAACGCCAACGCCCAAAAAGTAGCCGCTAACCGTGATCGCTAAGGCGACCATAAATTTGGCAAGCATGTTTTTGTTTACCAATTTGCAGATCGCGCTGGCAACAATGAATCCGACCAAAAGCAACGCCGGAACAACACATAGATAAACCAGATAGTCGGAGATTCCCAGCGATTTTCCAACTTCCGTCGTTGCGGCCGGATGGGCGTAAGACAGATCAAACATACTTCGCACCGAAATACCCATATCCCATTTATGGCTATATTCAACGGCCTTCACGCCGAGGAACATCGTTGCACAAACCATCGTGATGAGGATGTAAACCGAGCAGTTTTTGTTACGGCCCAATTGAGCCGAGCGAACACCCAGCGCCATCGTTAGGCTGCTGAACAACAACACAATCGTGTTCAAGCCACCGAGATACTTATTGAGGAAGACATGCGCCTGCTCAAACACTTCGGGGTGGTTGCTGCGATATAAAGTGTAAGCCACAAACAGACCGCTGAAGAACAGAATCTCGGTAACCAGGAATAACCAAATACCTAGCTTTCCTGAATCGAACTGTTGTTCGGCTGAGTCAAAGTGATGGGCAATAAATTCACCGTGATCATAAAGATCATGGTGGTCGTCGTGAGTGTCGTGTGAATCGGCAACGGCCATTTCCGGCTCCGGAAGTTTTGGCTAATTAATTTTAAAAAAGCGTTGAGAGTTATTTTGAAAAAATTGCAGTCTTTGATTTAAAGTCAAACAAGCAATCCGATTAGTGATGAACAGGTTCCGTGCGGGCTGGGACTTTATTTGGATCTGCAAATTCGCGGGGAATGTAAGTATCAAGTTCTTCATCGTAGACCTGTGACTCAAAATCATAAGGATCAGTCAGGACAGGTGTTTGAATGAAGTTGTGAAAGTCAGGAGGTGAACTCGATTGCCACTCCAGCGAGGCAGCACGGAACGGATTGCTACTGCAACGCGGTCCCCTAATGGCGGCATAAACCAAAACAACAAACGACAGCAGGATGCCGATTCCGAGCACAAAGGCGCCAAGGGTTGAAAGCTGGTGGAACGCCTGAAACTCCGGATCGTATGAGGCGTATCGTCGAGGCATTCCGCGTGATCCCATTACAAACTGCGGGAAGAAAGTCAGGTTAAATCCGGAGAAAACCAGGAAGCAACCGACGCGCCCAAGGAAGTCGTTGTACATCCGCCCCCAAATCTTTGGCCACCAATGGAAGACACCGCCGAGCAACGCGGTCAATGTTCCGCCAACCATTACGAAGTGAAAGTGAGCGACAACGAAGTAGGTGTCGTGAAGGTGAATGTCGGTTGAAAGTGCACCAAGGAACAGGCCTGTCAGTCCGCCGATTCCAAAGAGAAAGATAAATGACAAAGCGTAACACATTGGCGTGTTTAGCAGGATCGAACCTTTGTAGAGCGTTGCCAACCAGTTAAACACTTTCACGGCTGACGGAATCGCCACGGTGAATGTGATCGCACTGAAGATCAACGTCACAACTTGCGACTGGCCGCTGGTGAACATGTGATGTCCCCAGACGAGAAAACCGAGTAACGCAATCGCGACGCTTGAGAAGGCAATGAATGAATAACCGAAAATCCGTTTCTGGCTGTAAACCGAAATCAACTCGCTGATAACGCCCATCGCCGGAAGGATCATGATGTAGACGGCCGGATGTGAATAGAACCAGAAAAAGTGCTGGAACAGAACTGGATCACCGCCGTACTTCGGATCGAAAATACCGATGTGCAATGTTTTTTCTGCAATCAACATCAAGAGCGTAATGCCGAGAACAGGTGTCGCCAGAACTTGAATGATTGCCGTGGCATAAAGCGACCAAACGAATAGCGGAAGCTTGAACCATCCCTGTCCCTTGGCGCGCATCGTGTTGACGGTGACGAGAAAATTCAAACCCGTGAAAATCGAGCTGAAACCAAGGATGAATGCGCCGAAGGTCGCGTAGATCACGCCGGTGTCCGTGTCGATACTGTAAGGCGTGTAGAACGTCCATCCGGTGTCTAGACCATTGCCGAAAAGAATGGCCGCCAGGAGGCAACCGGTACCGATGATCCAAAGATAAAAGCTTGCCAGGTTCATTCTTGGAAAGGCAACGTCTTTTGCTCCGAGCATCATTGGCAGCACGATGTTTCCCAAAGCCGCTGGAATACTCGGAATGATGAACGAGAACACCATCACTGCACCGTGCAAAGTGAACATCTGATTGTACATGGCGTCCGTTAGCATCTTGCTATCAAACGTGAACAGATGAGATCTCAGGACTAATGCGAAAACGCCCGCCAGAAACAGGGCAATCGTCACGCCGATGAGGTACATGATACCGATGCGTTTGTGGTCGAGCGTAAACGCCCAAGACTTCCAGCCTTTAGAGCAGTTCAGAAAGTTTGTTTCGGGAGTACCGAATAGTTTGTGCCGTGTGCTTGCATCTACCATTTTATTAGCCTTAGTTTCAGCAAGCTGGTTTGGCTTGCCGTTGAGTTGTAAGTTAACGAATCAATTCAATGAATTGATCAATTCCTACTTCGCATCCCCAGTTGGATTTTTAAGTTCTTTCAAGTAGGCGATGACGTAATTGACGTCCTTCTGATCCAGAATTCCTTTGAAGGAATTCATTTTTGAAACCGGACCATAGCCTGCGACAATGTGTTTTTCTGGAAACCAAATTGAATTCAAGACGTAATTTGCGTCGACCTTTTCTGTTGTCCCATCAATCATCTTCTCGTCAGCGCCCCAGATCAAGTTTAAGGCTGGGCCGGTGGCAGCCTCGCCGTCGACCTTGTGACAACCGGAACAATGGATTTGGTAGATACGCTGTCCGTTTTCGAACGGCGACTTCTCCGCTTCAATCCACTTGGTATTATTTTTTCGATCCTCTTCGGATACGTGAACAATGCAGGCAGTTCTCATTTTCGAGTGCCCGGTACCGCAATACTCGTTGCAAGACAATCGATAAATCCCTTCTTTGATCGGTTCAAGGAAGGCATACGTGTAACGTCCGGGAACGATATCCATTTTTTGTCGGAAGGCAGCGACGAAAAAGCTGTGGAGAACATCTTCGGACTGCATGATCAGCTGAACGGGCTTGTCTCTCACCAAATGGAGTTCATTGGTTTGATCTCCGTCTTCGTAAGTAAATAGCCAGCCGAATTGTTTCGCTGTTACCTGAATCTCTTCGGAGTTTTCTTTGGGAATTCGCATTTCGAACCACGTTTCAGCGCCGACGTAAAAGATCCATACCAGGATGATACTCGGGAGAACTGACCAGAGAATTTCGATGGCCGTGTTGTGGGACGAACTCGGTTCTGGGGCAATCACCCCGTCTTTCCTGCGGTACTTGATGCAGAAGTAAGTCATTGAGCCTACGATTGCGACAAAGAAGACCAGCGATATCCAAAAGATCGCCATGTACAGGAAATCGATCTCACCTGCAAACGATGAAGCTTGAGTTGGGAACCAATACTCCGTTGCGAAAGGATTCGACGTACCTTCGCGAATTAGCGATGAATCGGGAACTGCCGTTCCTGGCATGCTAATCGCTTCGGTGCGTATTCGTAATTCTTCCAGCGTGCTATCGTTTGTCTGAGCAAGCATTAAAGGTAATTGCCAATTCATTGTAGTTGTCTATCTCTCAGTGTGATCGTTTGAAGATCGTAATTGGACCGTTTTCGTCTCGCCGTGTTTATCCGCCAGTTGTCAGCAAATCATCCGATTCGCCTTTTTTCGCACCCCGCCGGAAAAGCCAGTAAGGAACCAAAGTACCCACGAGTAAAATCGCCGTTAGTGCGCCACCGATTCTCATGATCGCCATCGCCTGAAAGGTGTAACGACCCGTTGATTCATTAAAAGTAAAACATCCCAATCCATAATTCAGAATGTTGATCGGAGATCCTATCTTCCCCTCCGCCGACTCCACCAATGCCTGCTCAATCGTCTTTGCATCGTAGTTCAAACCGTGAATGTAACGAACGATTTTTCCCTCGGGAGAAATCAGGATGAACACCGGTGGGTGGGAATATAACTTTTGCTCGCGGATGTACTTGTAGCGAAAACCACAAATGTCAGTTATCAATTGGATGTCATTTTCGTCGCCGGTCAGAAAGTGCCAGCCGTCCTGGGAATTCTTGCGATCAAACTGGCTATATCTTTTGACGTATTTCGCTTTTGATTGTTTTGCCCTGGACGTCTGCTCATTGGGGTCAATGCTCAAGGAAACCATCTGAAAATCTTCGTCAACTTTGAATTTGATGTCCCGCAAAGTGTCGGTCATGTTTTCCAACTGAACGCTGCAGAGTTTTGGGCAGTCGGAGTAGTTGAATGATAGCATCACCGGTCGCTTGCCATCAAAATACTTGCCAATTTGAACGAATCGGTTTTCTTCGTCGTGGAACGATATATCACGAACAATGAATTCGCCTGTTTGAGAATCGACGCCGATATTCTGGGCGACTCTTGGCTTCTCATTGATCCCGTAAGGGTCAGATCCTTGAGTTGGCTCGGCGAGTGTTTTGAATGGTTTATCTTCGGACGTTTGGCCAAATGCACGTCCACCCCAAGTGACCACGGCGAAGCACGCGGCAAGGGTTAGAGCGATTCGATAATTTGGCTTGAAGATCATGTTTTTAAAAACTTGGTAAGCAGCGGTGTGGGTATTGGTTTATTTGCCGTACTTGGAGACGACTTCTTCCATGGCGAGCGAAATTGGAACCGGCGCCTTGATGAGCTCTTCTTTCTGCTCAATGATCTGGATTACGGCTGGCATTGCCTCAACGCCAGACGCCTTCCTAATAAGAAAACTGTTTTGCCAGTGGTAACATAACCCCTGTACAAACATAATTGTCAGCAAGGTAGCCAAGGCACTGATTGCACCGACCAGAACGATTACAGGCGTGTTAACATCGTCATAGCTCGGTGCTTCGTGGGTTGTATTTGAATCGGACATCGTTTTTCTTTACGTTTTGTATGTTGTTTTGATTTTCTAATGGATCAATGAACGATTAATGAACTTCGTGGTTCAATGCTTCGCCAAGGCGCGGATCTTTCAGTGGCACGAGTGAACGATTACCCGCGATCATGCAGAACATGGCAATGTAAACGGCAATCACTCCGACCATGCAAGCGAGATCAATCACGATCCCCATTCCGGTCAGGGTGTAAAGGTTCGCTTCGGGATTCATCTGCGGCATGATCAGCCAATAATGATCGACCCAGTGCATTGCTAGAATAAAGATTGCTGAAAACGCCAGCATCTTTCGATTGCGTCGTAGCCCACGCCCCATCAAGAGGAAAAACGGGATGAACAGGTGGCCCACGAGCAGTAAGATTGAGAGTGTCATCCACCCCGGTTGATTGATTCGAAGGTTGTACCAGAAAGTCTCTTCAGGAATATTGGCGTACCAAATCAAGAGGAACTGGCTAAAGGCAATGTAGCCCCAGAAGACAATGAAACCCTGCATCAGTTTGCCGAGGTCGTGGTAATGGTCGATTGTAATTTCATCGGTGACCCGTCCGGTCCTTTGAAGCCAGAGTCCTGTCAAAAGGATCGTACAGAGGCCACTCAGAAAGGCTCCGGCAAAAAAGTAAACGGGGAACATCGTACTGAACCAAAGCGCGGAAAGTGACATCTCCATATCAAAGGAAGAGAACACAACCGTTACCGCAAACAGGATCATTAACGGCGCTGAAAATGCTTGCATCCGAGAGGTCAGATTTTTGTCTCCCGATTTATCCTGCTTCAACGAATTACTTAAAAAGAACCATGCCATCCCGCCCCAGGCAAGAAAGTAGGCGATGACACGAACCGTGAAAAAGTTCTGATTCAAAAACTGATACTTCATTTGCTCCAAGGGAGGCCGATTGGCCACAATTTCCAATTTCACTTGTTCTGCGGACGTCAGATCGTGCATTGTCCAACCTCCCTGATTCCAGCTGTAAATCATGTCACTACCGCTTACCACAGTTGCCAGAATCGGCAGGAACAAAATTCCCAGTCCTAACGCGCACATCGCGTAGAGTTCTGCGATGCGTCGAACGGTGACGCTCCAGCCGGCGCGGGTGAGGTGCATGATCGTGACGAAAAACAGGCAACCCACAGAGATCGAAAGCACGAAACAAAAACTTGTCAGGTAGGTGAACATGAATCGCTTCAGACCCCATTCGGTACCCAAAGACAGCATGATCGCTATGCCGATTCCGATCGCACCAACGATCAAGGCCACTGTCGCGGTTGGGAGTTGCCCGCCGTTGAGTGTCGTGATCGGGGAAGTGATTTTTGCAGGTCTAGTTTCGTGCATTTCAGATCTTGTCTTGTTGTTTTACTGAACAGCCAGAATAGGTTGGTAAAATCCGGTCAGGTTCGCCTGAGCGGAAGTCATCTAAAATTAAGGCGTTGGTCGGGTTTTATCTTCTTTTGGGGTCGCCGTTTCGTTGGCGTCACTTGCATCTGATTCTTCGTTGCTTTCGTCTTCGCTGATTTCGTCTTCGCTGATTTCGTCTTCGCTGATT
>JAPKBL010000184.1 GCA_028823415.1 Mariniblastus sp. | reverse complement strand
AGTATTGAGTATTGAGTATTGAGTATTGAGTATTGAGTATTGAGTATTGAGTATTAACGCTTGGAGGCGATCAACGCGGCAACGCTCAACGCGCAAACAAGGGAAGCACCCCCGAGACCCATCAGAACGTAGGAAAAGATTGTCAGGATCGTGGATTGTGTGTTGTATCGAACGTAATTCGGCTCGTACCAGTCTCCCAATCCATCCTCGATTCTCAGTTCGTTGTAGTAAGTTACAACCTCGGCCGGCTTTAATTGGTCGACAATCTCGTTGTGTTGTTCGGTAGCAAGTTCGCGATCGATTATGGTTTCGAGGCTTCCGGCATAGAAATAGCAAAGCAAACCCAAACCGCCTAAGAGCACTGCCGCGAACAGGCCAATTGAAAAAAACATGTTAAAATCAACACTT
Organism: Mariniblastus sp.; assembly: GCA_028823415.1. GTDB lineage: Bacteria > Planctomycetota > Planctomycetia > Pirellulales > Pirellulaceae > Mariniblastus. The sequence continues at coordinate 6,263 of JAPKBL010000184.1, read as the reverse complement.
TTAGCCTCAGTTTTTCTAACCTTTTTTCCTGTTTCTTCTTCCACCGTCTCTAAAAGCCTCATTTTTCGAAGCATTGGAGCCTCGGTTGTCCCGCTGCATTCTGAGCAGGTCAGTTCTTGCCCCGCTTGTTTAGGGCTGACCTCGAAGAGATGGCTACAGTGATCACAGGGCAGTTGGTATGTGGGCGGCATTTTGTTCCAGCTTGGCTTTTCTAGTTGGTTGGCTGCTAATAGTTAGTTGGCTAACTATTGGGGGTGTCCTTTCTAGGGAAGCTCACTGGTTCTGGTGGAGCCAATGAGTGCTTTCCAGTATAGCAAGTGAAGGGGGGGATTTTCAGTTAACCCCTCATTTCCTTCCGGGTTTCACAATTTCAACTACGAGACTCATTTCTCAGTCGTTCATATTGAATCGGCTGGGGGGAAGAGAAAAAGTTGCCCGGAGTCGACTATTCTGGTTGTTAGGATTGTTTTCCAATAGCGGAGGTGCGGGTAGCCTTTTCGAATCATCCAATTTCAACACAATCTACCGATGGAACCGGAAGAAGTTATCACATAGAGACGATTGGCGTATAAAAATCGGGATATTGAATGCTTTTTTAGCTGGACTATGTTTATCCGACAGTTACAATTGTACAACTGCGATTCGAGACTCTGCTGTATCCACAGTCCACCCAAGGTCTAGCGTCTTTTTAGAGCGACGCGGCTCCTTAATAAATGAGTGATATTGAATCCAACCGGCCAGGTTAACTGGTCGAAACCGGTGCGGGAATTTGGTAAAGATTTACGCAAACAGGAAATGGGACAGGGCTGTTGATTCGTTTTGATTGACTGGCTTCGATTGACTGGCTTCGATTGAGGCCGAGAGGATTTTTCTACTCGCGGAGTAGGTAAGTTAATCCACAAGCAAGTTAATCCAAAACGATGCGGATAGGGAAACAATCAAGAGATGTTGACGGGGTTCGCGGTATGTTGCGATTTCTCCACAACGATTTTGAGATTAACTCCGACGAACGGTTTAATCAGCACTTGCTGATTGCCAACCCCTTTTGCTGCTTGGAACTTACCAAAAATTATCCTTTGCGACGGTTTCACACGAACCAAATAGTAACCTTTTTAGATTCGGTGTGAAGGCAAACTTGGATCCATCACAGTATGCATTTTGACCTGCCACAGGTCGAGATTGTGATTAACCGCTTCCGCCTCACAATGGAAATATTTTTAAAAACTTTTGCGCAGGAGTGCTAAATTGTACGATGCACTGCTAGAAGATGATGATGCAACACGCACGCGTGTCGCACCCAAGCGATTTGAAGAAGTAGTTGAAGCGAGTCCCGTAGCCCCGTCTGACACGGCCATGTCCAAAGGAGATGGCGAAGAACTCGCGGCAGGCGTGGACGAATCCGAATCATGGTCTGATGACCCGGTTCGGATGTATCTAACGCAAATGGGCGAGATTCCACTTCTAACTCGAACCGAAGAAATCACTCTGGCGAAACGGATCGAAGAGACTCGACGTGAGTTTCGAACGAAATTGCTTGAATGCGATTATGTCATTCGTTACGCCTACAAAACACTCGTGAGAGTACACCGTGGAGAGCTGCCGTTCGATCGAACGGTTCAGGTTTCGGTGACCGATCGGCTCGAAAAAGAGCAGATCCTTGGCCGAATTCCTCACAACCTCAACACGCTTTCAGTTTTGCTTAAGCGAAACCGTCACGATTTTCTCACCGCGTTTTCGAAATCTCATACTCAAGCTCGGCGTAAAACGGCTTGGAAAAATCTTGCTCGGCGTCGCCGCCGGGCGGTTCGGTTGATCGAAGAACTCGGTCTGCGAACCCAACGTATCGAATTAATGATTCGCACGATTGAAGATTTTAGCGCTCGCGTTGACGAGCTGATGGAGAAGATTAAGCAGCACAAGAAATTGCGGAAACCTGCGATGGAGCGTGAGGCTTGGATCCAGGAAATGCGAACTATTTTGCTGGCATGTCAGGAATCGCCGACAAGCCTTCGAAATCGTGTTAAGTATCTACGCGATATTTACACCAAATACCAAAAAGCGAAGCGAGAACTGTCCGAGGGTAACTTGCGACTGGTCGTTTCCATTGCAAAAAAATATCGTAATCGAGGCTTGAGCTTCTTGGACTTGATTCAAGAGGGGAACGCTGGATTAATGCGTGCGGTCGACAAATTTGAATACCGTCGTGGATTTAAGTTTTGCACTTATGCGACATGGTGGATTCGCCAAGCGATCACCCGTGCTGTTGCAGATCAGAGTCGAACGATTCGGATTCCAGTTCACATGGTCGAGACGATGTCACGCGTTCGAACCGTTTCACGTCAGCTACTTCAAGAGCTCGGTCGTGAGCCAACGCTCGAAGAGGTCGCTCGACGAAGCGAGACAACCATTGATGAAGCACGGCGTGTGCTTGCGATGAGCCGCTATCCGATCAGTCTTGATCGGCCTGTTGGCAATAGCGAGGATAGTCATTTCGGTGACCTTCTACCGGACGGTGATGCGGAGAGTCCATCTATCGGTGCGTCGCAGGAAATGCTTCGTGGGCGGATACAAGACGTCCTGAAGACGCTCAGCTACCGCGAACGCGAGATCATCAAGCTTCGTTACGGGCTCGGCGATGGATACAGTTACACGCTGGAAGAAGTGGGGCACATTTTCAAGGTGACCCGCGAGCGTATTCGCCAGATTGAGGCGAAGGCAGTGAGGAAACTCCAGCAGCCAAGCCGTTCACAAGAATTAGTTGGGTTCCTCGATTAATTTTTGAGCGGACGAGATAATTTAAAGAAAGAGGCGGGTTGGCTAACTCGCCTCTTTTTTTGCGCTAATTTAAATCAAACTGATCGTCGTGGCGTTGAAGCGCGAAGTGATTTTTTGAAGTCCAGAAAATTAGCCCCAAGTCCTTTGGATCGGTGTTTGACCGCTTTGCCAGCGGATGGAGGTGAGAGGAGGGGGTGGCGAGATTGACGGAATTTTTCCGAGTCTAACTTTTTCCTGTCTTGGATCTCGCGCCAATGCGTGTCTATTAGGAGCGTCCGTTTATCGCTTGCGGGTCATTGGCGACCCGTGCTGTCAATTTTCAACGGGTGGAAACATGAAACGTCGTCTAACAATAACAGGTTTATCTTTAGTTCTTGTGGGTATCGTCCTTGGGGGCAACTCAGTACAGGGGCAGCAGAATAGGTCCCGCAGTGGTACTGAGGCTTGGGATTATTTGCAAGACAAATATGATGCAAATGGAGACGATCAGCTTACCGAGGCTGAATACTCTCGCGGGGCTGAGAAATTCCAGCGACTCGATACAAACCGTGATGGAGTCATTTCACCCAAGGATTGGGGTGGAGTAAATTCACGCAAGCCGTCGTCCAGGAGTAGGCAGAAACGGTCACAGAATTCTTCGGACGTTGCGCCGCCAGCGAAGGGAGATAAGGCGCCTGGGTTCAACCTTGCTTACGTGAATGAACCATCGAAAACTGTCGAGCTTGCTAGTTTCCAAGGCAGCAAGCCGGTCGCTCTTATTTTTGGTAGTTGTTCGTGACCGCCATTTGTTCGTTCGGCTGGTCAGCTGGACAAGTTGTTTGAAGAGTATGGAGCAGAAGTTCAGTTTTTTATGATTTACTGCCGGGAGGCCCATGCAATTGATGGTGACCGGCCGATGTACAACGCCATTGTGGAAGAACCAGTTTCGACAGCGGAACGTAATCAGGTTGCCAAAGATTTTGTAGAACAATTAGGTATTAAAATGCCGACGCTTCTCGACAAGATAGATGACAAGACAGGAGCGGATTACGCGGCTCATCCCGACCGGTTGTATTTGATTGGAAAAGAAGGAAGGGTTGTCTACGCCGGAGGACGAGGTCCGTCTGGGTTCAAGCCGGATGAGCTTCGGACGGCAATTCGTGCTGAACTCGGAGAGGAACCGTCAGGCGAGAGTAGCAATCAAGCGAGTCCGATGGCGGCCCGGCGAGGAAATATGTTCATGCCGGCTATCGAGGCGCTGGATCTAAACAAAGATGGAAAATTGTCGGTCGCCGAAATCGAAGCGGCACCGGAGTCTTTGAAAACATTAGATAAAAATTCAGACGGTGATTTGTCCAGAGAAGAACTGCGTCCGAGTCAGCCTGGCCGAATGCGGCGTTCGCAGCGAGGCGGATAGGGCTGCTAGTTTATGCGAAACGCTTGGACTCGTCCGCGACTGGACTTAATAAACTGAGTCTTGTTTCGTCCGAGCTAGCCCTTATGGGTTTCTTTTAATCGAGGTGATGCACCACCTAAACTGACCAAGGTGAGGTTGGGTAAATGAGGACGCCTCACGCTGAAGGTGCGATTTAAGTGTGACCCATTTTGGGTTTTGAGAGGGGTGTTGTCGAGGGTCTACTGAATCTACATCGAATTCGATTGAAATTTATTTTAAATTGGTTCAATTAAATTGAGGGTTGTCGCATCTCTCTTGTACCACTTTCCAAAATTTAAAATAACGCCGTAACCGCGAGTCGCGATTTCCCTTAACGTCAATAGTTGGGTTCATCGATTTGTTATGTGCGGGCGTTTAGTTGCGAGGCTCTGCTATTGCTCTCGGTGGGCAGTTCGATTTGGGGTTCTCGTTTCCTTCGGAAAGTAAAAAGCAATGATGTCCTCAGTGAATAGCCGTGCATTGCCGGTCGGTCAATTTAAGATAAAAAGTTGGACTGAAAGTTCTGTCTGTCTTAAAAAGATATACTCATCAATCGTCGTGTTGATTGGCTTAGTTTCTCTCTACGATGCGTTTTTGGTTTACCAGTATCGGCAAGTGATTGATGAACAAAATCCTTTCTGTGCCTGGCTGATCAGTCTCGAACCTGACTGCGTCTCCTTGTTTTTGGCTGGCAAGGTGCTCGGGACATTATCAGTTATGGCGATCTTGTTTTTTCTGTTTCGACACTGGAGTCGATTGGCGGTACCGGTTGCCGCTTCGCTAATGGTGTTTCAGATTGGTTTGCTGGGATACTTACATGGAAGCGACGGCAGGCGTGCTTCTGTTACCCAAATTGCAATGCTATCAAGCGATACTTTCGCTCCGCTGACGTCAGTGACGAGTGAAGCGGCAAGTGCTAGGAAAGCGAAGCACATTTCTGGGAAGTCAAAAATAACGCAACCCAGCAAGTTTTCAACAACAGTTCAGCAGCAGCGGTTCACCAAGTCCGAACGCCGTCGTTTGCGTAGCCAGCGTTTAAAGGCAAAGATTCAAAAAAAACAGGTCAATCCAAAAAACGGTAATGCAAAAACGAAAAATACTCGTTCCAAAGAGCGAGTTCTTCAGCTTGGCAGTCGTTAAAGGTTCCAACGATTGAAAGATAAAATGGCAGCGTTTTCGTTTTCAATTTTGTTTCTTTTTCAGGATGTAAACGACGTCCTCACTGGATGGGTCAACGGTGATGGGCTGATTGATGTCGTAAGTGAAATCGTAGGTGCCGACAATTTCCCAGCGGCCCGATTTCTTAATCAACGAGGCGAACTGGAGCGACGTATAGCTTCGCATTCTTAATTCGTCACTGATTCGAAAAAGTCGTGTGGGTGTGTAGACATCGAAGTGCATTCCAAAGGTTTCCAGTCGTTCGCGGGGCGAGCGGTCGATCGTCCACATTTTCGTAATCACGGAAAGGTTTCCGCGGCGGGCAGACCATGACTCCCAGTCCGTCGGTTCCACGGTTTGGGGTGTTAAATGAAATCCGATTAAGTAAATTCCCCCCCGTTTGGTTTGCTCGGCCATGCATTGGAGATGAGACAGAGTGGATGCTGTATCGGTGAGATGGCGAAAGCTGTTCACCGTATTGAACGCCAGGTCCCATTTTCGTTTTGCGCGGAAGCTAGCCATGTCGGCGACAAAGGCGGTCTGCGGATACCCATGGCGATCGGATCGACGGTTACTAAATTCGATCGCCTTGGGGTTTAAGTCAATTCCCTCGACTTCAAACCCGCGTTTGGCCAGGCTGAACATCAATCTGCCAGTGCCACAAGCGGGTTCGAACAGCCGGGTCGCTCGATTGTTGAGGTACTTTTGATTGACCTCACCAATGAAACGCGTCTCGGCAGCGCAGTCAGCTCCGAAGACGAGATCGTAATAACGTGGGTGGTTGTATATGCTGTCGTTAATGACTTCCACGAAACGGCCCCAGTATTGCGATTGAGTTTCTTAGTGGCGGCAGTCGCCGTGCATTTGTTTTGCTTTTTACTTGCGTGGAAGCTGTGTAGTGCACGATTTACTGCTG
>JAPKBL010000073.1 GCA_028823415.1 Mariniblastus sp. | reverse complement strand
CATTCGCCGTTAATTGCGAACTCTTGGGAACGCCCTTTGAGTTAGCCAAACACGCCAGATCTGAATGGTTGATTTTTACAACGAAGATAACAGTAGGGAATTTGGGGTTAGTTTCATGGGACGACGTGTGGTCATTACTGGATGGGGATTAGTCAATTCGCTCAGTTGTGATGTAGACGATTGTTGGAACAGGATTTTGAACGGTGAGAGTGGCATCCATCGTATAAAGCTGTTTGAAGTTGACGACATCAAGGTACAAATTGGCGGCGATGTCTACGATTGGAACGCTAACGATATAATTGGCCAAAAAGAAGCCAATAAAATCGACCGTTATTCCCAGTTTGCGATGGTCGCTGCCCAACGAGCTTTTACGCATTCGATGTTTGATCCGGTTGGTAGTGAAAATGCGGCTCGGTATGGGTGTATTTTAGGCTCCGGAATAGGCGGGATGACAACGATTTCCGAGCAGATGACCCGGTTGGTCAAAAAGGGACCGAGTCGCGTGTCCCCTATGACAATTCCCAAATTGATGCTGAATGCCGGTGGTGGAAATATTGCAATCCGTCATGGATTGCGGGGTCCGAATTACAGCGTCGCCACGGCGTGCGCTAGTGCCACCAATGCAATGGGAAACGCGTGGGAGTTGGTTCGGTCCAACGTCTGCGACCTCGTCGTAACAGGGGGAACCGAGGCGGCCCTGAGTCGCTTGGCGATGTCAGCGTTTGCCAACATGAAGGCCCTTTCTTATTCCAAGGAAGACCCGGCGACGGTGAGTCGTCCATTCGATGCAGGTCGAGATGGGTTTGTGTTTTCCGAAGGTGCCGGGGTTCTCATTTTTGAAGAGCTTGAGCACGCCAAGGCGCGTGGTGCTAATATTCTTGCCGAGGTCGTCGGTTTCGGAACTTCGTGTGACGCTGGCCATATTACCTCTCCTGACGATACTGGGACCGGCGCCGCGATGGCCATGAAAATGGCGTTGCAAGATGCCGAGTTAGATCCGGGGCAGATTGACTACATCAATGCACACGGAACCAGTACACCGCTAGGGGACAAGGCAGAAACTCGTGCGGTTAAGACGATTTTTGGGGAGCATGCGTACGGTTTAAGTATCAGTAGTACCAAGAGCCAGTTGGGGCATTCCCTGGGAGCTAGTGGCGGAATCGAACTGATCGTCTCAATCAAGGCGATTCTTGAAGGGATCGTGCCGCCGACGATTAACCTTACCAATCCTGATCCGGATTGCGACCTCGATTATACGCCCAACGTTCCTAAGCAACGCGAAATTACTTATGCAATGAGTAATAGTTTTGGGTTTGGCGGGCACAATGCGTCGATCATTGTCCGGAAATTCAGCGAATAAGTTCGCGTTATTTTCCCGATGCGGGTGACTCTGGATTGCCTCTTGGGCAAGTTGAATTACTCGTCTTCCGGTTCGCCGACGTCTACTTGATCCCAGTCGATCGACGCGTTGTCAGCTTTGAATTGTCGGAGGACTTCAGCGGCGGCAGCTTCGTCTCTTTTGAAAATTTGAATCGAGATGTCCCCGGGTGCTTCGGCGATGAACCCCGCGGTGAAACCACCGGTCATCGTCGCGGAGATGCCAGCCGCTTTGAGGGCTTCGACAATCGGTGCGGCCTCGGATTCGGTGGGAACGTGGATTAAGGATGTAAGTTCTTCCGGGTTCTCATTGGGAGACATCGCAATCCTCTGATTAAAGCGGTTGGGGACAATTTAGTTTCTCACACGACCGGAGGCCGGCCGTGGTACGAAATCTGGTATTTCGTCGTTCACCCAAAACGTCATTTTACGTTTCAAATCAACTAATTAAATTAGACAACTGTTAGCAGGCAATCGCCAGCTCTAATTCGGTGAATTTCCGGTTTTGGCGAACCGTAAATTACAAGCAATCAGTGATTAAAACCAATCGGTGATTAAAACCAATCGGTGATTAAAACCAGGGATCTCCCCCGGACCGCTCGAGTTGTGACTCAACGTGGGCAGAATGGGCGGCCGTGTATCTTGTGCGGATCATCTCACGAGTGTCGGCCTCGTTCATAAATCCATCGGAGTAGCCGGGGCGGGCGAGGTCGATTGTACCTCGCGCGGCGTGAACAAAGTGCCTAATTAAGTCGATTGGATCCTCGTCGCCAACAGCACAGCGAACGGTGGTGGGTGTTAAGCCCGCGTCATTGAGTGCGTCTTCGTTCAATTCCGAATGCGTCGTCAGCGAGGGGCAGCTGACAATCGTGTTGGACTGTCCGAGGCTGATCATGTGACCGAAGGTCGGTGAAAGAGAGTCAAAGAACCGTTGAAACGCTTCTCGTTGGATATCCCCCATATCAAAGGTGAACAGCGGGGCGGGAAGTCCAAGATAGAGATTTTCTTCTCTTAGTTTTGAATTAGCGTCACTCTGGACACTATTGCAATTGACCTGAATATTTGCATGCGAATTCAAAAAATCTGCCAGGATTTGCGTGTTGATACATTTTCTCAGCATCCTCACGGTCAGCGTTTTCATGCCCTGCATCACTTCGAATGCGGCGTCGGCATTGAGGAAGGCCCCTTTGATATAGTAGACATTCCAGAACATCGTTTCATCCCAGGAACGTCCGTCCATCGATTGGCCTTTGGGGATAAACATGTCGTTGTTCTTGCCGATCACGCACCCGGCAATCACAGCGCCACATCCACTGAGATCTTTGGTGTAGCTGTGAATCACAAAGTCGGGACGTTCAGCTGGATTCTTGCGGTTCAGTGGGCGGTATAGGAATGGCGTACCAACGGTCGCGTCGAGGATGACTTTAAGGTCATGTTGGTGGGCGATATCAGAAATGCCAGCCACATCGAGGACATACCCCTGGGGATTGCTGGGGGACTCCAGGTAGACGTAGATTTTTCTTCCTAGGGCAATCCGGTCTGCATATTTTTCTTGGACCGAGGCAAGAAATGGAGCAAATTCCTGTGCGGTGTAGCCATCGAACGTCTCGACTGAAATTTCGAGATTGCCATCTTTGGCGTACCAGTCGTGGATCAGTTGGTAGGCTCCTCCGTAGATATTCCGACTTGTGATTAAGATATCGTCGCGTCCCAATAGATGGGCTAACGCCGAATCGATCGCAGCCATGCCGCTATTGAAGTTCCAGGCCATGTACTCGGGGGCGTAATCGCCTGCTTCGAGATCAACGATGTGATTGGCAAGGCAGACGCTGGTCGGGTTAAGGAGTCGCGAATAGATCTCCAGCATGAGTTCTTTGCCGCGGAAGGCATCTTCAATCCATTCGGCACAAGCGTAGATGTACGTTGCGGTGCGGGTGATCACCGGCGTTGCGGAGAAGAGTGCAGTGACATTGTCGAAAACGGGATATGGCCCTTTGGCAGCCATGGTTTCCGATTTATAGCCTAAGGACTGGTAGCTCTTTCGAAACGGATGCTGGAGCGTATCGAGGATTTTTGCGAGTTGGAAGGAAAGGAACTTTTTCGCATTAAACCGCTGTATTCGGTCAGTCTGATCGAGCGAATTCATCGACTCCAGCGTGAGTTTCCAGAGATGCGAGATATCGCCCTGGGACTCGTACATGCGTTCGACAATTTTCGAGAGCGTCTGCCCGTATTCGGTATCCGGTTCGATATGAAAGTGTTTCAACTGTTCCGCTGCCAGTTCCGTTGCATTGGATGCATTGGATGTGTTTCGTTTTGGCGAGAGCGTCTTCATTTGCTCGGTTCTTGCGTCTGACGACATTGATTTCTCCAGAAAGCTGGGGTGAATTCCCCGGGGATGATTGTCCAGAGCTCTGTGTTGCAACAGCAAGTCGTGGATCGTTCTACGTTGAGTATAGGCATTGGAATGGCAAAGAATGTTCCGGGCAACCCGAGAGCATTTTCGTTAATCCAGAATCCTCAAGTTCAACTGTTATTCCAACGCATTGTTCACATAATGAAGTTGTTCTGAGAACAAGGGAGCGATCACTGAGGGAGGGAACTGGGTCGTTCGATCTATTTTTGCGCCGACGATAATTCCCTGCCTGCGTGTAAAAAACGAGGCGCCGATCAGTGAAGCACCGGAAAAATTGGCACCCCGCAAATCGGCCCCTGAAAAATCTGCTCCTTCCAAATCGGCGTCCACTAAAATCGCATTTGAGAGGTTCGCATTGTGGAAATGAGCGTTTGAAAGGTTCGCGTTGGTGAAATCAGCACCTGAGAGATCCGTTCCGGAAAAGTCGGCATCTCTTAACGAAGCCTCAATGGCGTTGAGTCTCGCGAGGTTGCGTTGGGAGGCGTCGATACTGCGCAGATTCTGGTTGGAGAAATTTCGAGTTTCAATCAGTTTTAAAGAAGTGCGTCGATCGATCGTCGGGGCCATGTATCGTTGTTCTTTCCAGGGATCGGCCTGATTGTGATAGCCTGACTCGGCTTCCCAGAATCCCAGTCGGTCCTCGGTCAGTAATTCAATTTTTTCCAGCCATTTTACGCTTTTGTAGAAGTACCGCATTTCAACAATATTGCGAATCGGCCCGCCGTGAGAGATGTCGATCGGTTCTCCGTTAACCTCAGTCGCAATCAGGGTCTTTAGGTCAATCGCTGTTTCGAGGTCCAGGGAGGTGGCGTGATTCTGTTTTGATCTTGCGAGGAACGAGACGAATCTCGCATTCGATTTTACTCCGGCCTTGGTGAGCAGATCTTCGAGTAATACTCCTGAAAATGTCATGTCCAACATTGACCAACGAGTAACGCAATGGATGTCCATGGTTCGCTTAGTTTGCGGAAGCGATCGCAATTCTTCAAGGCTTAACGAGAAAGGATTGCCTACCTCCCCGTTGATCTGAAGGGACCACGGTTTGTTGGGGTCTGCCGGTAATCGTTCGCCGATGACTGGCCATTTCCCCGGTGCCACCAATTGCTGTCCCGGTGGGATTCTGTTCTCGCAATCATCTCGAATCGTTGTCATGAGCCTGCTGTTTTCTGCGGTTATCGACGTCTTTTGTACGGATCGATTTCTTTATTTTTCAAATCGAGTCAGCGTCCCGTGTTCCGATTTCTGATTTTAGCGAGTCTGTTCGTCAGTTGTCGAACCGGCGATTGTGCAGGGGGAAGAACTCTTTGTTGGCGAACTCTCGATTGCCCTAGAATACAAAAAGCCGCTGGCGAGAGGTTTCGCCGGTGGCTATTGGTGTTCAAAAAAAGTGTTCAAAAAACAAGTGGCGACGCAGCGCCTCAATGTTACTTTTTGTTGTCGTTGGTAATGGGTTCCATTACTTTGGTGTTTCGCTCAACCGCGAGTACGGTGGTTCGTTGGTGAGTGCCGTCGCGACTGGAGGCGACTACGGGGAGGACCTGTCGGCGATCGGGAAGTTCTAATCGCAAGGCAAAGGATCCATCGGGTTGCAGTCGAATCGGTTCCCCGGCCACCGTTACCGACGCTCGTGGGTCGGTTGCGCCGTGCACGATCATGTGTGCGTCGACTTGGAAGTTAAACCGCTGTCCATTGGCGTTAACGCCTGATCCCAATCTTTCAAAGGCTGGAGCGTGCATTGGTTGTTGGGCTTTTTCTTCAAAAACTTCTTGTAAATCCGCTGAGACGGTTCTTGGATCGTGACCCCCGCTCAATGCGTAGTATTTTTCTACGTCATTGGTGATGTCCGTCCAGTGTTCTCCCTCGCGGGAACTGCCAGGAGGGGGGCAGACCTGATTGCTTTTTGAAATCAGGTGGAATTTTTCACCAGGGGCCGTGTAGCCGATTGCGATGCGGTAGTTTTTGCTGGGTTCGGTAATGTTGACGTACCAATTGTTCACACCGCTGTGAATTTCAATTTCTTGAACGACTTTTTCGACAGAGTTGGTGTTACCGTCACTGGTGATTTCCAGAAGTCGCAGGACCGGTTTGGCATTGTGCCACAGCCCCGTCAAGGCAACTTTGGCTCGTTGGACTGTCGACCGGGTGACTTCCCAGTACGCCTGCAGCCAAAATGCATCTCGAACGATTAGGATCACGCGATCCTTTTCGGGCGGGGTGTTGCGTCTGGACATGCCCACGGCGGACGAGAGGTTTTTCAGGTTTTCCTGTCGTTCACGCTCGTTCCGGATCTTTTTTGCGATCGCGGAATCAGATTGCTTTGGTTTTTTGTTCTCGGTGGCGGATTTCGTGATCCGGTTTGGCTTGGAAACGGCCTTGGCGGTCGTCGGTTTTTTACTAGCCGACCCAGATTTGGCTTTCGCTTTTTGTTTCGCGACTTTTAAAAGTGCCTTAACCAGTTGGTCCTTTCGCATCGAATGCCAACCAGAAACGCCCTTTTCTTTGGCCATTTGGGCGAGTTCTTTGGATTTTTGGGACTCTAGGTTCGCTGCAGTAATCAAGTTTCGTACTCCTCGACGCTGCCCAGAGGGGCGTCGAATGTGTGTATTGGAGGTGCCCAATACATAATTCCGGCTTTGCGGAGTCCAATCCGAAGAAGGAAGTTAATTGGTAATCGGCCGTATCCCTTGCGGCCGCCGGCCCGCGCAACGCGATTCAAATCGAAAAGGTCACGGGTCCTTGGCGTTGGAACGCTTTCAACAAGCTGAAGGGGGAGAAAAAGCGACAGCGTTTAACGCTGAAGTCTTTAAATCCGCCCACCATGTAGAAACGTCCTCATCGCCGTGCTTTATTCTAGTTGAAAAACGACCAAAATGCAAACGTTTTGACGGCCCTACACGCGTTTTCGTTGCTTTTGAGGTTAGCCTAAGTGGTTTAATCCTAAAGGCTTACGTTTTTGGCGCAGGGACACCGCTGAATCCAAGGAGGTGTTTCTATGGTGAGGTAAATTACTTTCGCACCTTCTCGCGATCGATTTTTTCTTGTAACACCTTGGCGTTAAAAGGCTTGTGTCGACATTGTGAAAATTTTCTCAATCTTTCTGGGTGCGGGCTTGTAGGGCGAGATGCCAGTGATTACATTACCTTTCAAGGGTTTTTCACTCGGAAAAAACAAGCCAATCTTCCAATCGTCGCAGGTCAAAAACGTTGGTTAACACGGTTGATGACCGATCTCCCACGGCGAAGTCTTTTTCTAAGGCTTCGGAGGTAATGTCCATCAGTATCATGATGATCGTTCCCGGTTTGGTGGGTGTCTGGATTGATCAAAAGGTTGGTTCCGTGTTGATTTTCACCCTTCTGGGGTTGGTGCTGGGGATGGGAGTTGCCGTTAGGCAGTTAATGCTTCTGGTGTCGGGGCCTGTCGATGTGGGGCGAGTCTTGGAAGTCGATTCCGAAGAAGAATCTCAACAGAATTAGGGGCCGTAATGTTGCAGCGATTGGCCTTACAGTCGATGTTTGTTCGGTTGCTATTTCTTGCGATCGTTGAGGCGTTGGCTGCAGTTGTGGTGATTTCGGTAGGCTGGTTTTTAGAGGCCGATATCAACACGGGCTTTTTGGCATTTGGGGTGTGTCTCGTTTCGACGCTCGCCGCACATGTCGCGAGTGAGTATCCCCGGGGGCATGAGTTATTGTTGGCGCGGATGGCAATGCAAATGGCCATCAGGGTCAGCATTCCTGGGTTGGTTGCGGTTTGGGGAATCTATTTGCGAAATCCACCGCTCGATATGAGTTTGGTTTTTTATATAATTTGCTTTTATTTCGTGGGTATGGTTGCGGACGTTCAGGTTAGCCTGAAGAAACTTGGTTCCGCTGGTGCTGGCGAAGATGAAATTTCTGGATAAACTGGTTTGGCGCAAGTCAAAATAGAAATTAATAGGCAGTTGCTGCTCGATGAAAAAAAACAGCTTACGCTCGGTCGTTAGTCCTCAGGGCGACGAACAAGATACGGCCCAAGAGGGTCATAGTGAGGTCGGTTCTTCTACGGATGACCACACTGGGTCGAACGAGTCTGGGCATGATTCTGAGGCGGGTGTCCACGATCACGAAGAAGATGGTCACGGTCACGAGGGAGATGCCGTTTCGACTGCTGACTGGAACGATGATATTGACCTCGCGATGGGGTATTATCTTGGTCCAGATAATCTGATTGGGCACGTTCAGGATTCTGATCACTTTGAGTTGCCGGCCTTTCCGCCTTGGGGCGAAGGGATGATGAAGGGCAAGTTGTCTATCCCTCAGATTTCGCCGTATACCGATGAGAGTCCGATGATGGGCGAAAACGGTTCGGTTTGGGCGTATCAAAAAAATGATTTTATTGGCCCGGTCACTTTTCAGCCAACCAAGTTTGTGGTGTTGGAGTTGATTGGGGCCTTGATTGTGGCGGCGGTCTTTATTCCTTATGCGAGGCGGATCAAGAGCGGTAATCGCCCGGTCGGTCGGTTTTGGAATGTGATTGATGTCATGGTTTGTTATATCCGTGATGAAGTTGCTATGCCGGGGATTGGTTCTGCGGACGCTAAACGGTTTTTGCCGTTCATCTGGACGATATTCTTCTTTGTGCTCACCTTGAATCTGTTGGGCATGGTCCCTGGGTTGGGGGCGGCCACTGGTTCGATTTCGGTGACGGCGGCGTTGGCGATATCCGTGTTTTTTGTCGTGATGTCAACGGGCATCAAGAAGATGGGTTTTGCAGGTTTCTTAAAAGCTCAGGCACCCCACCTCGACATCAATCCTGTTTTAAAGATAATCCTCATTCCGATGATTTGGGGGATTGAGGTTTTTGGCTTGTTGATCAAGCATGCTGTGTTGGCGGTTCGATTGTTCGCAAACATGTTTGCTGGTCACTTGGTCGTTGGCGTGTTTGTTGCATTTATTGGCGTAACCTGGCATACCCCGTTGATTTGGGGCGTCGGGCCGGCGGTAATTGTTGCAACGATTGCGGTGAGTATTCTCGAATTGTTGGTGGCCTTTATTCAGGCCTATGTTTTTGCGTTTTTGACTTCGTTGTTTATCGGTGCGGCGATTCATCCTCACTGATTTGAATATTTTAGAAAAATTTGTTGCTCTTTGAATTTGGAGAACTTTTGAATGTATAGGATTTTGTTTGCGTTAGTGTTCGTTATGGGGGGGGTCCTCTTCTGTTCGCCAACTTTCGCACAAGAAGGTGGTATTGCTGGCGAGTTATTATTGGGGCAAGCCCAAGCCGCTGAGTGGAAGTTCTTGGCGGTTGGTGCCGGATTGGCCGTTGTCGGTGCTGGTCTTGGTATTGGAAAAATCGGTGGTGCTGCATGTGAGAGCATGGCACGGCAACCGGAGATGGCATCACAAATTCAGAGCGCGGGTATTATTTTTGCCGCTCTGATTGAAGGTGCTGCATTTGCTGCCATTCTTCTTTGTCTTGTATTCTAAATCTTGGGAATTGACTCAGAAGCCGATTGTGTGTTTTTGAGCGAACCTGAGGTGGATTGTTCAGTTTGATTTTCTTACTTGGTGAAGAGTGATGATGTTGAACCAAAGTCTAGCAGGCTTGATTGCTTCTGGGGCTGCGAGCCCTCCGTTGGAGCTGAGAGTCGACACGCTAATTTTCTCCCTCCTGATCTTTATTGGGCTTTTAGCAGTGCTGTTCAAGTTCGCTTGGACGCCCATTGTTGAGGGTTTGGATGCGCGTGAAAAGCGGATGGTGGATGACATTGAGGCTGCCCGTATTGCTAAAGAGCAGGCGGAAGCTCAGCTCACCGCTTATCAGGAAAAGATGGCTGGTGCAGACGGAGAGGCGTCGGCATTGATTGCCGAGGCAAAGTCGACAGCAAGCGGCGCCAAGGACAAGATCATGGAGGAAGCTGCTGCGGAGGCTCAGAAGACTCGCGAGCGGGCGCTGGCCGAAATTGAAGCGGCCAAGACCGCTGCGGTCCGGGATTTGGCGGAATCGAGTGTGAATTCTGCGGTAAGTCTTGCTGGCAGTATTGTCGGTCGATCGCTTAACGAATCGGATCACGCTGATTTGATTGAGAAATCACTTAAGCAGTTCACCACCGGGGCATAATTGCCGTTTAGATCAATCAACGACTGATTAGGTAGTCACTTTCGATGGTAGAAGCGAAACAACCGACGGTTTTTGACAGCGACCAACAGCAGTTGGGCGATGTGTACGCGCGGGCGCTCCTTGCGTTTGGCGCGGATGCCGGAAATGTCGATCAGTTGGTCGAGGAACTTGACGATGTCGTCGACGCGATCAATGGAGTTGCCGGGTTGCGAGATGCCTTGGAGTCTCCAAGGATCGGTGCGAATGCTAAGATAGATTTGCTTGATAAAGCGTTCGCGGGAAAAGTCGAAAAGGGCTTGCTTCACTTCCTTAAGGTCGTGAGTGGCAAGGGTCGTTTTGACTGTCTCGGGGCAATTTCAGCTTCGGCGAAAACTTTGCGTGATGAGATGTCGGGTCGTGTTCAAGCGATCGTGACATCGGCGTCTCCAATGGGCGGCGAGGCGGTTGAGCGAATTACTAAGCAGTTGTCTGAGACACTGGGCAAGAATGTCAGTCTTCAGGTGTTAGTCGATCCTGAAATACTTGGCGGGATTGTGGTTCGCGTGGGTGACACGGTTTATGACGGCAGCGTTATGAATCAGTTGGCTCAGGTTCGGTCGCGTGCTGTGAAGCGTGCTTCGGATGCCATTCGGGAAAAATTGGATCGTTTTACAACGTCGGATTAGACGACTGAGTGGATCCTAGGACTTTAAAAACAAAACAAACTTCAATTGGTTGAAGCAAGGATGGCCGAGAGGTTGTCTTTTAAAAATAACGAGGAAATCAATGAAAATCAGTGCTGACGAAATCGCTTCGGTGATTCAACAGGAAATCACTAACTTTGAGAGCGAGATTGATGTTCGCGAAGTCGGAACCGTGCTGGAAGTCGGTGACGGAATTGCTCGTGTTCATGGTCTAACGAACGTTGCCGCAGGTGAGATGGTTGAGTTCCCAGGGGGAATCATCGGACTTGCGTTCAATCTCGAAGAGAACTCAGTCGGTATTATCATTCTGGGTGATTACCTCAAGATTACCGAAGGCGATCAGGTCAAATCTCTGGGGACGTTGCTCTCAGTACCCGTTGGTGAGGCGGTTGTCGGACGCGTCGTGGATCCGCTGGGGAATCCTCTCGACGGAAAAGGGCCGATTAATTCGGACGCGACACGGCCGGTCGAAATCATTGCAGCGGGCGTTGCTGAGCGAAAACCTGTGACCGAGTCGATGCCGACAGGAATCAAAGCGGTTGACGCGATGACCCCGGTAGGGCGCGGACAGCGTGAGCTGATCATTGGCGATCGAAAGACCGGCAAGACGGCAGTTGGCATTGACGCGATCATTAATCAAAAAGGGACTGGCGTAAAGTGTTTTTACATTGCCGTGGGTCAAAAAGATTCGTCGGTTGCCGGTGTCATTAAAGAGCTTGAAGAGCATGGAGCGATGGATTACACCACGGTAATCGTTTCCGGTGCCAGTTCACCTGCTCCGATGCAGTACATTGCCCCGTATGCCGGGACTGCGATGGCGGAGGCTTTCATGTACGACGGCGGGCACTGTTTGGTTGTTTATGATGACCTTTCAAAACAAGCGGTTGCTTATCGTGAGCTTTCGTTGTTGATGCGTCGTCCTCCAGGTCGTGAAGCTTATCCTGGTGACGTGTTTTATTGTCACTCGCGTCTGCTTGAGCGTAGTGTCAAACTCAGTGACGCATTGGGTGGCGGCTCCATCACATCGTTGCCGATTATTGAAACTCAGGAAGGCGAGGTTTCCGCCTACATTCCAACGAATGTGATTTCGATCACCGATGGCCAGATTTACCTTCAACCGGATTTGTTCTTTTCGGGTGTTCGTCCTGCGATGAACGCCGGGATCTCGGTTTCTAGGGTTGGCGGTAATGCTCAGGTTGCGGCGATGAAGAACGTGGCCGGTGGATTACGCCTGCAGCTTGCAGCGTTCCGGGCTTTGGAAGCTTTCGCCCAGTTGGGAACGGATCTCGATGCGGCGACACAAGCCGACTTGGATCGTGGATACCGAATGGTTGAGTTGCTGAAGCAACCTCAATACAAACCACTTCATGTATGTGATCAGATTTTAGTGATTTACGCCGGTACTTCCGGGAAGTTGGACGGGGTTCCTGTCGCGGACATTCGCCGTTGGGAAGAAGAATTCCTCGAGCACATCCACACAAAGAAACAAAATGTCTGGGACAGCCTAAACGAAAACAAAGATGTCAGCGCCGTGATGAAGAAGGCTGACAATGAGGTCACCATAATGGTGGTCGCTGCCATCGACGAATTTAATCAATCGTTTAAGTAGTGGAGAGATCCTCCAATTGCTCCTGGCGAGTGATTTGAGTTAATCCCTGGTTACCAAGAAGTAAGGCATGAAGGAAGGACGGAAACGAAAGGTATGAAATCGAGCTCGATTCTGAGCTGCGGATTGCCTGAAAATTTCCCATAAAAATAAATGGCCAACGCCCGAGCACTTGATAAACGTCGCAAATCCATCCGTAATATTAAGAAAATTACGAGAACGATGGAGTTAATTGCGACTGCAAGATTCAAAAAAGCGATGGATCGTGCGACATCGGCAAGTGATTACACAAAACGTATCACTTCTGTGGTCGCCGATTTGGCTCGTGCGGGTCTTGAGGTTTCGCATCCGTTGCTCGAAGCGCCTGAGGAAACCAAGAATGCGACACTGCTTGTGTTGACTGGAAATCGTGGTCTTTGTGGCGGTTACAACGGAAACGCAATTCGGCTGGGTGCGAAGACGCTCGAGTCGCTTTCGGGTGAAATCGAGAACGTGAGCCTTGAGGTAAGTGGCAAACGTGGGATTTCAGGTTTTAAGTTCCGTGAAATGGCAGTGGCCGAATCGTTTACAAATTTTGACGACCAACCACTCTACGCTGAAGTCGAGAAGATTGCTGATCGTTACCTTCGGGCCTATGCCGCGGGAACTTTGGATCGTCTTGACGTGACCTACACAAGGTTCATTTCTGTAGCGAGGCAGGAAATCATAAACGAGACTCTGCTGCCGTTGGGGAAAATTGAAGGTCCTGAAGTCGAGGACAGCGCTCCTGAAGGAACTGGCAAAACGTCAATTTATGAGTTCGTACCTTCGGCGGAGAGTATTTTGGAAGAAGTCGTTCCCACGAGTTTTAAGATCAAGTTGTTCAAGTGTTTCCTCGATGCCGCTGTAAGTGAGCAAGTTGCTCGGATGGTTGCGATGAAGAGTGCCACTGAGAATGCGAATGACATGATCAAGATGCTTTCAAGGACCTACAATCGTGCCCGACAATCTCAGATTACGGGTGAGATCATGGAAGTCATTGGTGGTGTTGAGGCGTTAGAAGGCTAGATGAAGAGGATGTGAGTCGTTCCCTCGATTCGCTGAGTATAGAAGATAAATCAAACTGAAAATTGAACACTGTTAACTGAAGATAATCCTATGGCAAATATCGGTAAAATCACCCAGGTGATCGGTTCGACCTTTGATGCTGAATTTAGTGAATCGGCCATGCCGGCGATCTACAATGCGGTAACCGCTGAGATTGATGCGGGCGGACAGCAACGAAGGCTGTACGGCGAAATTTCAAAACACTTGGGCGGCGGACGCGTTCGTTGTGTCGCTTTGGGGTCGACCGAAGGATTGCGACGCGGTTCAGATTGTGTTGACACCGGTGCTCCTGTTTCTGTGCCTGTGGGCGAGGAAACACTGGGACGGGTATTCAACATGCTTGGCGAAACGGTCGATGGTCGTGGTCCTGTTGGGACCGAAGAGCGACGCTCGATTCACCGAGCCGCCCCGGGTATTGATGAGTTATCCACAAGTACCGAGTTGTTCGAGACGGGTATTAAAGTGATTGACTTGCTGACGCCATTTGTTCGTGGTGGTAAGGCGGGTTTGTTCGGTGGTGCGGGTCTTGGGAAAACCGTTATTCTCACTGAGCTGATTGCTCGTATTGCCGCTAACCATGGTGGTTATTCGGTGTTTGCGGGGGTTGGCGAGCGAACTCGTGAAGGAACCGACCTTTGGTTAGAGATGCAAGAAACACCGATTGGCTCGACAGGTCAAATGGTGATTGAGAAAACGGCGATGGTGTTTGGCCAGATGAATGAGCCGCCCGGTGCACGACTTCGTGTTGCATTGTCGGCTTTGACAATGGCGGAACACTTCCGCGATCAGTCCGGAAAAGACACACTGTTATTTGTCGATAATATTTTCCGATTCTCACAGGCAGGATCAGAGGTCTCGGCGTTGCTTGGGCGGATGCCTTCTGCGGTGGGTTACCAGCCAACGCTGGCGACTGAAATGGGTGCGTTACAAGAGCGTATTGCATCCACGAACAAGGGTGCGATCACTTCGGTTCAGGCGGTTTACGTGCCTGCTGATGATCCGACGGATCCGGCTCCCGCGACTGCATTTGGACAGTTGGATGCGTTTCTCTATCTCGAGCGATCGATTTCGGAAAAGGGTATTTACCCAGCGGTTGATCCGTTGGCTTCCTCTTCTCGAATCCTTGATCCCGCCTACGTTGGTGATCGTCATTACGCAATTGCTCGACGCGTACAAACAACGCTGCAGCGATATCGTGAGCTTCAGGACATCATTGCAATTTTGGGCGTCGACGAGCTTTCCGAAGAAGACAAGTTGATCGTTCACCGAGCTCGACGAATTGAGAGATTCCTCTCCCAGCCGTTCTTTGTTGCGGAGGTGTTCACGGGTAAGTCGGGTGAGTTCACGTCGCTTGAGGACACGATCCGTAGCTTCGAGGAACTTTGCGATGGAAAATGGGATCATCTTCCAGAGAACGCGTTTATGTACGTCGGCTCGATTGAGCAGGCAGAAGCACAAGCCAAGAAAATGGCCAAATAGTCTGAAGATTTGCCGGTCCCTCCGGACTGGCTTAATTTTAGATTGGTTTGATTTTGCGGCAGATTTAGTCCGGCTTTTAAAAAAGTTTTCGTGCGTATTTAGAGCAATGTTATGGCACAGATACAACTTGTAATCGTCACACCTGAAAAAACAACGCTTGATCAGCTGGTCGATGCCGTCACACTGACACTGTACGATGGCGAAGCTGGTGTTTTGCCGGGTCATGCTCCGATGATTGGCAGACTGGGGCCAGGCGAACTTCGGGCCCGCGTTGGTTCCGAGGAATCGAGATACTACGTCGAGGGCGGTAACGTCCAGGTAGAGAACAATGTCGTTTCTGTTTTGACCGCCCAGAGTATGGGCGTTGAAGAGATCGATGTCGCTGCCGCGAAAGCGGCTCTTAAGGCGGCCGAGGCAGAGTCTGCGTCGACACCGGTACTGGCTGAGATGAAACAAAAAGCGATCGCTCAGGCTCAGGCGAAGATTCGCATCGCGGCAAAATCGTAAGCCCTAAGCTGCGGTTATTGGGAATGGGTTTTAGCGTTTTCAATGCAGCCTGACTGGAGAAAGCTCTCTCTCAGTATTTTGTTCCATAAGATGTACCCAGGAACGTTCAAGTGGAGTCCATCTTTGGCGAACAACCCCGGTCTGGGTTTCTTGTTGGCTCCCATCATGGGCGTGTCGATATCGACGAAGAAAAGCAATTCGTCGGCATCGCAGTAGGACTCAATGAGCCCGTTGGTTTCTCGCATTTGTGTTACAAGCTGCCAGCGTGAGATGCTGGGTTTAATGGCGACGTAGTGGATTTTCGTCGCGGGCAGTTTTTTTCGAACGATGGCCACGAATTCTGCAAAATCGGCAAACACGCGTTGGGGTGACTTTCCAGCTTTGATGTCATTATCGCCGGCATACATCACAATCGATTGAGGTTGGTAGTTAAGAACAATTCGGTCGAGGAAGTGAACGGAGTCGGCAAGCTGCGACCCACCGAATCCGCGGTTGATCGTCACCAAGTCGGGGAATGACTTGTTTAAATCCCACAGGCGGATGCTTGAGCTGCCCACAAAGAGAATGGCATTTTTGGGCGGCATTTTTTCCTGATCTGCGGCCTCAAATTTGGCGATTGCCGGCTGCCATCGCGATGAGTCATGAGGGTCCTGTGGCTCTGACTGGGCGATGGCGGATTGAACGATTGCCAGCGTAAGAATAAAGGCAATTAAGTATTTTGTCATCGGTGGCATTCCTCATTGATCAATGGAAACGAGTAGGTTTGGGCAACGTCGATTGCAATCATGTTTTTTTTGCAATTGAAATTTCTAATCCTGAAATTGATATTCTACTTTCGATAAAGGGCTTTCTAGAGGGCTTTCTTAACTGAATTATAAATTAGGATCGATAGCGGCGCCAAGAAACGAGAATTTAGCTTGGGGCGCGTTGGAAATCAGCGTATTGGGAGACGATTTCCAGGATCTCTGAATGAAGTGCAGAATTGGTTGCCAGGACGGAGGTCTTGGCCAAGGGGAGGTGGTTTCCCTTGCAGTCGGTAACGGTGCCCCCTGCCTCTTCGACAAATAATCGAGCGGCCGCAAAATCCCAAGGCGAGAGTTCGTATTCGAAGTACCCGCCGAACCGCCCGAGGCCGACTTGCACCAGATCCAGTGCGGCTGTCCCGAACCGGCGAATGCCGTGGATCTTTTTGAGAAAGAGCGCTTCGACGGCATTGAGTGTGGCCTTCATCATTGCGCCGCGATCATAATAAAATCCAACCGCAATCATCGTGTTTTCAAGAGACGAGTGCTGATTGACGGAAACCGGATTGGCATTCCAGTACGAACCCTGCCCACGCTGGGTTGTGAAAAGATCGCCGGTGGTGGGGTTCAAGATCACGCCACATTGTGCGTTTCCCTGTCGATAGTAGGCGACCGATACGGCAAAATGAGGAATGCCGTGGGCAAAATTATTGGTCCCATCGAGGGGATCAATCACCCATAGATGTTCGCTCTCGAGTGTTCGTGAATGTTCTTCCTCAGCAAGGAAGTGGTGGTTGGGGAATTCTTTTTGAATTTCATTTACAATCGCCCGTTCTGCTTCGATATCGGCTTTGGTGACGATGCCTTGAAATTCTTCGTTCGTATATTTAGTACGAATTTCTGCCGAGGCAAGGTCGGAGAAATAGGACGAGAGAATCTGTTCGGCTTTTCGGGCGGCTTTAATTGCTACCGCTAATTCAGGAGAGGCTATCATAAGTGCGTTACTGTTAAATACCACGAATCAAATATGAACTGAGTCAAATTCGTGAGAAGGTTAATGGTTTTTGATGGCCGGCAGATTATTCATGAGTTCGATGATTAACGAGCGATCCTGCACGGAGGGGACAGTTGGCGTATCTTGCAGTTGGAAACACTCACCGAGGTTTCGCGACTGGAACCCTTCATTCAGGATCTCGAAGCTATTGGTTGTGATGAGTCCGGGGTGTTCCACTCCGCAGGCATGGCTCAGTTGAAGGATTTCTTTTCTCAGAGTGAGAATGAAATTGGCAAGCTTAACCGATTTGTCAGTTGGATCGAGACCGCGCATGAGCCATGCGTTTTGAGTTGCCACCCCCGTGGGACATTTTCCCGTATGGCAAATCTGAGCTTGAATGCAGCCGATGGCAAGCATGGCTTCTCTGGCGATATTAATCATGTCGCATCCCATGGCCATCGCCGCGAGGGATTCGTGCGGGAATCCTAATTTCCCGGCCCCGATAAAGGTGATGTTTTCGTGCAGATCGCATTGGGCGAATTCTCGAAAAACACGAGAAAAACCAAGTTTAAAAGGCAGGGAAACATGATCGGAAAAAGTCAGAGGTGCGGCACCGCTACCCCCTTCACCGCCGTCGATGCAAATAAAGTCGACCCCCCGCGTGCGCGTCTCCATCAGTTTGGCCAGCTCCTTCCAGAAATCGAGTTCTCCAACTGCAGACTTAATCCCAACCGGTAGACCTGATTTTTCGGCGAGCCGTTCAACAAAGTCAAGGAGCTCATCTGCGTTGGAAAATTCAAAGTGCGAGTTCGGTGAGAGGCAGCTTTTTCCAATTTCAATTCCACGAATATTCGCGATCTCAGCGGTGACCTTACTGCCAGGCAGGACCCCCCCTCGGCCGGGTTTAGCACCTTGGCTTAATTTGATTTCAATCGCCTTAACCTGAAATTGATTGCAGGTGTCGGTAAATTTATTTTCATCGAAGCCGCCGTCGGCTCGCCTCGCTCCATAATATCCGGTACCCAATTGCCAAATTAATCCTCCACCACAATCGTGGTGCGGGGCAATGCCACCTTCGCCCGTGTTTTGAAGGCAATCGGCTATTGCGCATCCTCGATTAATTGCTTGGACTGCCGGAGCTGATAGCGATCCGTAGCTCATCGCAGAGACATTGATGACTGAATTTGGTCGAAAAGCGAGTCTTCGATTTCGAGGGCCACCTAAAATCTTTGCAACAGGAATGCGATACTGCGGATCGTATTTGGGGTCTTCAGGTTGGATGTCGTGAATGGGAAACGTCGATTGTTTAACGATCATGTAACCGGACGTTTGTTCTAGGTCGTTGTCGGTTCCAAAACCAAAGTAATTGTTTCCCTTGCTTGCCGAGCGATAAATCCAGTGTCTTTGGTCGCGTGTGAAGGGGCGTTCTTCGTTGTTTCCCGCGACAATGTATTGACGTATTTTCGGGCCGAGTTCTTCGAGCAGGTAACGCCCGTGGCCAAGCACAGGGAAGTTGCGGAGTATCGGGTGTTTTTTTTGCGTCAGATCGTGCACGGCAATCCCAAGCACGATTAACACGAATGCACCCATTAAAATGTAGCCAGTCACCCTTCACCTCAATCTAGTATTGAAAAACCTTAAATAGTTTAACCCTCGGTGGGGATTGTAATCTATTCCGGGAGGCCATCAATTATTTCATTTGGAATTGGTTTTTGTAGATGGAATTCGATTGGAAGCGGCACCGAGCGGTTATCTTGGCCGTTGTGAGGGGCTAGGATAGAGCCGTGAATCCTCTTGTGACAAAACTAAAAAATTACCTGTTTCGGTTTTGGCCTGCGCTCTTAATTGGCGGGATCTGGATCTGGTTTTTCGGTCCGATGATGGTGGGGCAGGAAGTCGTAGGATTTCGCGATTCCGCTTATCTTTATTATCCGCTGTTTGAGTGGATTGATGCTCAGTGGGCCGCTGGCGAAATCCCACTCTGGAATCCGTTTTGCAATTTCGGAATGCCGGTGGTCGGGGATGGATCATCGAGTCTTTTTTATCCTGGCAAGCTAGTTTTTTTCTGTCGTTTTTTGAGTTATCCGTCTCGATACGGAATTTATCTAGCGATGCACATTCCGTTAGCCGCGGCAGGCGCTTTTGGATTTGCTCGTTTGCTTGGCGCACGGAAGGCTGGTGCGACGCTTGCGGCTTTCGCTTATCCTTTTGGTGGAGTCGTGTTGTTTCAGGTGACCAATGTGATTTATCTGGTCAGTGCGGCATGGTTTCCGTGGGCGATGATTTGTGTTTTGCAAATGGTGCAAACCCAACGCCTAAAGTGGGTGGTCGGTTTGGCAGTGATTTGCGCGATGATGATTCTGGGTGGGGATCCGCAAATGGTCTATCACGTCGGGTTGATATCGGCTGTGACGCTTGGGATTGAGTGTTTTCGCAAGCAAGAGAGTCCCGATCTTGAGAAGCGCTTGAATTGGTTGCGGGCGTTGATGTTAATGGCAGCTTTGATCGTGATTACCAGTGCTCTTTCGGCCATTCAGTTGTTGCCAACGATGGAATGGTCGCAGTTGAGCGAGCGATCGAAAACACCTCAAGTCTTGAATTTTTATCAGGCGGTTGGAAGTGAATTCAGCCAGACTGCCCCTCGTTTTGAAGTTCAATCATTCCTGGGAGATCCCGACGGTGTCGCAGGACACGCCTATCAATTTAGCCAGCCCCCCTGGTCTTTGATCGAAATGGTTTGGCCAAATGTTTCTGGAAGACCATTTCCTGTCAATCGTCGGTGGACCGATAGTCTCGCAGGAGCCGATCGGATGTGGGGGCCGTCGCTCTACGCTGGATTGACCGTTTTTATTTTAGGGATTCTCAGTTTGCGATTTTGGGGGCCAAGGAAAAAACAAGTTTGGCTTTCGTGGGTGTTTTTAGTATTCACGCTTGGTTCGTTTGGTTGGTACGGTCTCGTCTGGCTGATCAACGAATGTCACCCTGATCCAGGCTTTCGAAGCTCTCTTGGGCCTCAAGTGGGAGGTGTTTATTGGTGGATGGTAATGACATTACCAAAATATTTTTTGTTTCGTTATCCAGCTAAGTTGTTTGTGATTGCAAGTTTTGCAATTGTTGGTTTGGCCGCGATGAATTTCCACAACTTGCGAACACGTGGCGTGGCGCTGATCAGTTTGGTTTTTGCAGCCCTCAGTTTTGCCGGATGGATTCTGGTTAATCAATGGAATGGTGACTGGATTCCATGGGCCATGTCGGATCCACTGTTTGGCCCTTTAGACTCACAGGGAGCCCTTGTCGAAATTAAAACAGCGATGCTCCATACTGGTATTGTTGCGATATTGTTATTCCTTGGAATTTTATTCAGCTCGGTGGGTAGGCTTCGTAAATGCCCAGCTCACTGGCTCCTCGGGGCGGTGCTCCTGGTGTCGATTGGCGAAATCTCGCTCGCGAATCATTGGTTGGTTTCGGCCGTTCCTGTTTCGGCGTTCGAGGGTGAAGTGCAATGTCTCGATGGCCTAAGGGACTTGCGGCAACGAGCGGGAGTTGAGCCTCTCAGGATTTATCGCAGTGAGATTGGTTCTTTGCCTCCTGCTGCATGGGCCAATGTCAGTGCTGAAGATCGCCTTGAACAGGTGGTAAATTGGCAGCGACGCACAATGTTTCCAAAGCAGCATCTGGGAGAGAACGTCGTCCTACTAGGCAGCTTTAGTTCGATTTGGCCGCAATCTTATCAGGGCTTAGTTGATCGCTGGGAGAGTGTGGTTTCTGGGAACGTCGATCCCAAGGAAGCTGGGTGGATACAGGATTCGCGAGTTCACGGATTAATCGAACGCGCGAGCCATGGGGATGCGGCGATTAATGCGATCCCCTCCCCCGCGGGCGAGCTGTCAGCGCTGCCTGTGGCATGGATGTTTGATCTAGAGCCTGAGCCGTACACTCCCCCTTCGGTTCTGGCTCCCGTTTTGCACGGCGATTTAAAATTGATGGATTGGGACGCCGCCGCGACTCGTCCTACGATTGAGATAGCTCAGTACAGCAGTAATCGTTTTGTTGCCAAAGTAGAAACGGATCGGGCTCGCATTTTAGGATTTTACGCCCCCCCCATTCGAGGCTGGAACGTAAAGGTCCGGGATGTCGGTCGTAAGCGAGTGGAATTTCCCGATTTATTAGTTGCTGCGGAGTATTTGCCGGAGCCGATCGCCGGATTTGAAAATGTATTTTTATTACCGTTTCATCAAGGCGGCGAATTCATCGTCGAGTTTCGCTATCAACCTAAGTCTTTTTGGGTTGGCGCTTGGTTGAGTTTGCTGAGTTTTATCGCGGTGATTCTATTTGCGTGCGGTGTTTTTTTTAGGTCTAGCCGCGTTGCTGGCGTATCCAATAGCGTCTAGCGTGGGTGGGCAGCTTGAAAATGGGAAAAAAACTATTGGAAGAATGCTACGCCTCAACTGAATCGCTAGACTGTTGTTATTAAAATTTGTTTTATTGGCGAGGTGGTTCGATGTTGCGTTTCTCAATCGGCGTGTGGGCGTTGGCTTGTTTGTGGATTTCTTTACCTCTCCAAGGGCAGGAGGCTTCTGCTAATCGAGAGACAGTGGGAAGTATCGAAGTGCTTGATCCCGCATTTAGAGATTTGATTGAGCCAAAGAGTCCGATTGAAGTTCTGACCACTGGATATCAATGGTCGGAAGGCCCCGTCTGGATAAAAGACAAAGGTGTCTTACTCTTTTCCGATGTGCCCAAGAATAAAATTCATTGTTGGAGTCCGAAAAACGGTCATTCGATTTTTATGGATCCAAGTGGCTACGAGGGGAAGAATGGTGAGAAAGAGCCTGGCTCAAATGGTTTAATGACCGACGCCGAGGGTAGGCTGGTCGTTTGTGACCACGGTAATCGACGGGTCTATCGTGTTGAATCGGATGGTTCGAAAACGACTTTAGCCGACAAATTCGAGGGCAAGCGGTTTAACAGCCCTAACGATCTGGTCATTCATTCCAGCGGCGCAATTTACTTCACCGACCCGCCGTATGGTTTGCGAGATGAGGCCAAGCGTGAGATTGATTATTGTGGTGTGTATCGAGTTAGTGTCGACGGTAAGGTAACGCTTTTGACAAAAGAGCTCGAGCGTCCCAATGGGATTGCATTATCACCGGATGAAAAGACGTTGTACGTCGCCCAATCGCACCGCCCTGCCCCGATCTATAACGCTTACTCAATCAAGCCGGATGGGACGACCGATGCAAACGGGAAGACAATTTTCAACAGCCTTAAATACGCAAATCAAGGGGATCCCGGCATGCCTGATGGGATGTGTGTCGACGTTCGGGGGAACCTGTGGGCCTCGGGGCCGGGTGGGATTCTCGTGATCTCGCCAGCAGGGAAACTGTTGGGGCGATTAATGATGGGCAAGCCAACAGCGAACTGTGCTTTTGGCGGCGATGGATCCACTTTGTTCATCACTTCAAGTGATCGGATTTGCCGCGTTCAAACAAAGACCAAGGGGTTGGGGTTTTAGGCGATTCCAAATTTCACGCGGAGACGACTGCGTTGGGATTTCCCCGCGTCCGTTGGGAATTACCGTCCGCCTCGCGGTCTTTATTCCGTGGGCTGAGTGGGAAGCGTTGCCACGGTCGGCTTGGACTCAATCTTCTCGTCGGGATGATCGGGGTCATGAGGTTGTTGTTGGGACGGTTTTGTTGGTGCCATGAATTTAGGAATCGTTCCGATAGGCGGCACCGGTTCGCCGGGAGCCACGGGCGGATAAAAATTGTGGAATCGTCGAGCACACCGATCCTTGAAACTGGCTAGGGCCGAATTTCGAAGATCCTCTGAAGGAAAAGCTTGTTTGAGTGTGTTTTCGAGAAATCGATTTGCTCGTTCGAAAACCGTGTCGTCCATTTTGAGGTAGCGATACGCGAAATCTCGATCCGTTTGAGAAATGTCAGCATCCCGTTTGGAGACGTTCGCACGCACGTAAGAGAGATCGGAGAAAACGGTCGGATATAACTGTTCAAGGCAAATGCAAGATTCGTCAAATCGTTCGATTGGGAACACAAAGGCCCTCCCCGTGGCGATGGCCCGGTCAATGACTTCCATGGAGTCGAACGACTTACCTCCATTGAGAAAGTAGATTTGGCTATTGGTTTGAGGGTGAACTTCTTGTTGCACCAATTCAGCGATTGCAAATTCCCGAAAGCTCATTCGTTGGGCAATGCAATTGACTTCTTCGAAATGTCGATGGAAAAAATATCTTGAGATAAATCGATCCACCGGATTTCGAACATAGCTGAGTGCAAAAACTTCGGCGTGTTCATGTTCAAAGGGGAGGTCGAGCGAGAGCTTGTGGTCGCTCAAGCATTGGACCCCAGGGTGGCAGCGTATGATTTCACTCACGTCGTCCCGGGTGTATTGTTTGGTTTCCAATAGCGAATTGGAATTATAAAACCCTTTCCCGAAGTTTCGATTCATCAATTGTCGTAATGTCGAGCCGCCGGCTTTGGGTACATGGACATGTAGCCAGCATTGCCGAAGTCGTTCAGTCGTGGTCGGGGAAATGGCATCCGTCATTTCAGAATCCAGAGAGATAACAATTGAGGACATGATTAAAAGTGTTCGAGTAGCGCCGATTCAAATAGAGCCGATTCAAATAGCGTTGATTCAAATAGCGCCGATTCAAATAGCGCTCACTCATTTGACGCTAATTGTCTCACGACTCTTGCTCACAGACAATATCAACCTATTAAATCGCGGCGGACGGGATCGTGGGTCGCGTCTGAGTTAGCTATCTACCTGATTACGGATCTTCAATTTTGGCTTTTCCATGGTGACCGTCGTCGAAGGTGCAACGCTCTCGGTCAGCCAAACACTTGAGCCGATGACAGAATCTTGCCCCACGACGGTATTACCGCCTAAAACAGTCGCATTTGCGTAGATCACGACATTATCTTCGATGGTTGGGTGGCGTTTTGAATCGCGAACTAATTGACCCATTTCGTCCTGTGGAAAGCTCAATGCACCTAACGTGACACCTTGATAAATCTTGACGTGTTCGCCAATGATGCAGGTTTCGCCAATCACGACTCCCGTGCCGTGGTCAATGAAAAAGTGATTGCCAATCGTGGCGCCAGGATGGATGTCGACACCCGTTTCTCCATGCACCCATTCTGCCATCATTCGTGGGATGAATGGGACGTTTAATTTGTACAGTTCGTGTGCGAGTCGGTGGACGGTAATTGCACTTAGCCCGGGGTAGCAAAGGATGACTTCATCGTAATTCTTACAGGCGGGGTCGCCGACGTAAGCTGCCTTCACGTCTGTCAGCAATGAGGCGCGGATTTGCGGCATTTTTAGAATATACTCGGTCGATATTCGCTGACTAAAATCCATAATGTTATCGGGCATCGAGAGCTTGCCCGATGAAATGCCGCCACAATCCTGGTAGGTCATGTCTTCGCAAGCTTCAAAATGACGAGCGATTGCAATGGCGATTTGCCGAGAAATAAGTTGGTGGGTTTCGTCGATTTGAGATCTTAAGCCGACCAGTACTTTTTCACTGGAAGACTCGTTTGAGCGGAACCCAGGATAGACGATGGCTTTTAATCGAAGAATTAGGTCAACCAAAGAGTCAAACTCGGGAATGGGTGCTGTGCGGGAGGATTGTGGAAATACGAGAGAGCCGTGGATTTCCGCAGCGACCTTATCTAGGGTTTGTTCAGTTTCATCGTTAACTGTTGGGGATTTCGGTTTCATGTAATTCGAAATGAAAAAAGTTTCCGTTGAAGAATTTCGATAGGCAGCGGCGATCCTGCTATTGCCAGCCGTTGGAGCGTGTGATGCCCCTGGTGAGACTCTGTGGTCAAGAGGGGCAGGACTTGGGTTTGCGTTCATTGGAATCTATGTTTGCAGAATAAGTTTAACGGCTGACGGCTGATTTAAAACACAAGTCTGAGGTATTTATACCGGTTCATGGCTCTCCAAATTTATCGACATTGTCGTCTCTTGGATTTGGCTCGATTGGAGGCGAGGTCTCCAAAACTCGATAAATTAGTGTTTTTTCATTTAATTCGAGTCGATCGCGTGGTGGGCGCCGCGATTCCTTGGAATCGAGTTGGGACATCTGATTGCAGCGATAGCGGTTTCATGCTGGCTTACCTAGGTGATGATAGATAACCCGCTAAAATAGAAGTATGCTTTTAGACTGTTGGACAATTTGGGCGAGGCTTGCTCCGTGGCTTCTGCTGGGCATGTTAATTTCTGGGCTGATGGGTGCCCTGCTTCCGAGTGATTGGATTCGAAGGCGGTTTCACGGCTATTCAGGAGTTCTCAGGGCCGTTTTGCTTGGCGTTCCTCTGCCGCTTTGCTCATGCGGTGTCATTCCGGCCGGTATTGGTTTGCGTCAACAAGGAGCGAGCAAAGGCGCGGCCCTTGGTTTTTTGATTAGCACACCGCAAACCGGAATCGATTCGGTTTTGGTGAGCGTTTCTTTTTTTGGCTGGCCCTTTGCCATCGTCAAGATGATTGCGGCGGCGATTACTGGTCTGGTCGGTGGTTGTTTATTGGATTTTGTTGAGCCGGAAGGTGGTTCACCGTCAAAAACTGTCGACAGATCGCGGGCCCTCCCCCCAGAGCACGTTGGAGGGCCAAAGGAGGCGGAGCGATGGTTTGAGCGTTTTGGGGAGTCGAGTATCGAGATCCTCCGATCGATTTGGGTTTGGCTGGTTGTTGGCGTTTTAGTTTCGGCATTCATCAATGCGTATCTTCCTGCCGTTTGGGTGCAAAACCTTGAATCTTTAGGTTGGTTTCCTTCAATACTTGTCGTGTTGCTACTGTCGATTCCGCTTTATGTGTGTGCTACGGCGTCGGTTCCGATCGCCGCGGCATTGGTGTCGAGCGGTCTTTCCCCAGCGGCGGCGTTAGTTTTTTTAATGGCGGGACCGGCTACGAATATTTCTACGATTGGAGTCATTTACGGTCGATTCGGACTGAAATCGGTTGTTATTTATTTGTTTGCAATTTTGGTTGGCAGCATCGGAGTCGCCTGGTTGTTTGATGGGTTTTTATTATCCGATGTCAGTCATAATATTATCATTGACCATCATGCTCTGTCGGCCTGGGAATTAGCTAGCGGGGTTTTACTTTTGATTTTAGTGGGCAAGTTTATGGTGTCGGACTTGCGTAGATACTTCACAAAAAATCGATTGGCTGAAGGTGATGTGGAAGAAATGACGCTAGTTATCATGGGGATGACATGCAGTGGATGCGTGCACCGTATCGAAACTGCATTGAAGCAGGTCGAGGGTGTAAGAGATGTATCTGTTGATTTAAAGGCGGGATCGGCAACCATTTGGGGGGAGCCTAAGTTGAGCGAAGTAATAGAATCAGTCACAAGATTAGGGTTTCGAGCAATCAACCCGCTCGAGGGGATTTAAAATAGTATGGATCAAAGTGAGAAGGATAGAAAACGCATTACTGAACTTGAAAGTTCGATGATGCACCTGCAAAATGATTACGAATCACTTAACGAAGTGGTACTGGAGAATGCTCAGCGATTAGAAAAAATGAGGATTGTCATTGAACGTTTGGAGAGTCGTCTTCGCGTTAGTTCGGAATCTGATTCGGAACGAAAGGCGGAGGATGAGGTGCCTCCGCATTATTGATCCCCTTGAATTGATCCCCTTGAATTGATCCCCTTGAAT
>JAPKBL010000262.1 GCA_028823415.1 Mariniblastus sp. | reverse complement strand
CCACGGTGTTGCACCAACTTGGCATGGATCATGAAAAGCTGACCTACCGTTACGGGGGGCGCGACATGCGACTGACCGACGTGCATGGAAACGTGATGACAAAAATCCTTCACTAAATTCCAATCGGTTCATGACGACAAAATACAACTGTAAAAAAGAACAGAGGAAGAGACCAAGAGACGGACAAAACAATGAGCTCGCTTGCTTCTCTCGTGCTGGTCGCAATCACGTTTCTCCCAGTGCCATCTTCCGCGATTTCGGCGGGACCGTTTCGCGGTTTCAAGACGCAACTCTATGAAGGCGGCATTCGTTGTTCCCTCGTGGCTTGGGGACCAGGACTGCTTGAGAAGAACAACCACGTTGACCGGCAGTCAGTATTCTTGGCGATCGATCTGGTGCCGACGCTGCTGAACCTCACCAACTCACCCGGGCCCGATGGAGTGGATTTCGATGGTGAATCGCTCCCCGGCACGCTTTTAGGTAAAGGCGGATCACGTCAGAGTCCGATTTTCTTTCGCCGCCCGCCCGATCGAGATCCCTTCTACGGAGTGAAGGATCTGCCGGATCTCGCCATGCGAGACGGAGAGTGGAAATTCCTCTGCGAGTACGATGGCTCCGAACCTCAACTTTACGACATGTACGCTGACCGAGGCGAAACGAAAAACCTCGCCGATCAAAACGCTGCGCTCGTCGGGAAATTGTCGAAGGCATTCATTGCCGAGCATCAATCGATGCCCTCTGACAAAGGCGCGAACTAAGCGCCTCCGGCAGAACGCAACAGCTGGACCGGTCCCAAGACGGTCCCAAGACGGTCCGCTAAAGCTACGGTCTCCGGGTCATCGTTGCGGCGGGCGCTAGCGCAAAAGACAAGTTGAAATCGCAGTTCAAACCGATCTTTGAAAAATTCGGGCAGTACAGTCCGACAAAAACCAGCACCTGGTATACGAGAAGGACGGGACGCCGTTGTCCAATCTGCACGTCAGGCTGATGCAGGGCATGGGCCTCGAGCGCGCCCATTTCGTCGACGGAACGGGACGCTTGACTGGGCTGAGTTAGGAATGAATAGAAATAGTTCAACCCTACAGGAAGATAGTGAACCTTGCTCACATGATTTAGATCAAGATCTCTGCGAAATCTCAGCGCAGAATTCGACGCGCGCCCACAGGTTCAAGTCGCGAGGATGAGATGCCAAGGCTGAAGGGACTGATTCGCCATAGATCGCCATGTTTGGGCATAACTTATCGTCTCTAGGCCGAGATCCCACTGACTGAGTCGTTTGGAAACGCTATTATTCTAGTTTTTAATTGAATGCTCTGGTTTTCTTGCAAATTTTATGTCCAAATTGCTCATTGCTGGGAGTGACAGCGTGTGAGATCGATTCAAAAACGGAAAAGGTGTTCCTATGGACCGGCGAGATGTGTTGAAGTCAGCGGGTTGTTTATTGACGTTGCCTGCTTTGGAAAGCTTTGGACAAGAACCCAAGGGCCATGATGCCGTGAAGGCGAATCGATTATTCTGTATGAATATCGGCAACGGCATGTGCTCTG
>JAPKBL010000072.1 GCA_028823415.1 Mariniblastus sp. | reverse complement strand
TCCGAATTCGACTGAAACATCACCAGTAAATCCCAAAAACAGATAACAAACAGATGAATTGGAGTCGGATTGACCCGCGCGTTCGCTTCGCTCAACATTGCTTTCTCCCAACTTGGTTATCCGAAAACGTTATCCGAAAACGTTATCCGAAAACGTTATCCGAAAACGTTATCCGGAGCATTTCGAGCAGACCTTCTTCATTGTGAATTTCTCGTTACGCCTATTGTTCTTGCTAACTGCAGTTGTCGGCGTGTTTGCGCTCTGCAGTTTGTATTTATCTCCAGTTACGTTTCTCGTATCCTGCACAATACTGCCCGCCTGTTTGGCGCTGATCGCTCGTTACTCGGAGGCAAGCAGTCATGGACTTGCTGCAGGAGTTGCGATGGCATCGGCTCTATCTTGCAGCGGACTTATGTTGGGCTTTGCTTATTACCAGACGTTTGTCACCGACTCCGTACAAATTTTAAAAGGAGGTGGCTGGAGATCTGTCGCGAATTTGTCATTTGCTGCGGTGGTGGGTGGTTTCGTGTGCGGTTCGGTCGCCCTACTGATATACTTCACCGTAATAGTTATTCATAAATACGGATTTGGGGTAAGCAACAGTTCTCCAAATTGAACTCGATTATTCGATTAACAATACGATGCACGCGAATCCGTCAAAGCATCTCGGTTTGGGCCTTGATGAAGTTTGCTGATTGCCAATTTTTTTGACAATTTAAACCTACTCTGGTCTAATCAACGTTTGATCGTCAGCTTTATGGTGGTTTACGTCACCCATCGGCTCGGCCATCTTCACCTTTAAGTAGTCGGTCGGCAACGATGACTCTTCAGTAGAATGAATATTTTAGCTCGCGCCGAAAACTCGGATGGTTCCCGCTCCCGAGAGGAAATGATCCTCCTGGGGTTCGTCCAAGGTTTTCTTGTTTGGTTCTTGGTGTACATTTTCCTGCAAGGAGATGATGGTTTCTTTGCGGTCACCGTCGACCGTGTTCAATCAACCTGGGTGCAGCTGATATTTCTCAACATCCCTGTCCAATTAATACTCACGATCATCGCAAGTTACGGTTTGACGAAAGGACAGTCGCCTGCCAGAACGCGATTCGGATTAGGCGTCGCGATTGTCAACGCAGTCTTAATTATCGTCCATATTGGACTCTCGGTGATGACTGCATAACAAACGGATGAACCGGAGCGGTAAAACACCATAGATTCGCTCCGCTGGGAAATGTTAAACCACCGCTCGATGATCCTAGCCGTTATGTTTTCCGACATGATTGAAAGCAATGCTCAATGATCAAGATCACCATAGTGGGAAAGAAAAATGGCAAACCATCCATCAGATGGATGGGCGTTGCTTTGACTTACTTGGGAATGGTCGTGATCATAGGCCTTGCCTTATTGACGGGCCATGTTATTTCCAAGGTAGCCTTAGGATATTCTTTTTTTACTCTTAACGGATGGGTAATATTGGGTGTTTTACTGATAGTCCTCGTGCCTTCCTTGATGTTGGGAGTGGAATTACGAAGGGCCATGCTGATCCCTCTGAAAGAACTCGATGAGCTTGATTGAAACTGAAAACAAACCAAGACGCTGAACCCGACCGCGAGTTGGCTGGCCATTCTAATCAATGCTTCCCGCGCGGCGGGTTAGCTTGATGTTCTACCACAGGACCATGTCTCGAAATGACGGATCCAAAATGACGGATCCCTTAACGCCGTTCGTTGCCCCACCCGAAGCTGGCCGATTGCGAATCGGTGACCGTGAGATTACCGTCCCGCCACATCCGTTGTCACGCGCTTTGCGCAAAAGTTGCAACCTCAAATTCGTTGTTACCGAACCCGAATTGTGCGTCGTCGATCCGCTGCCCACTTCCCAGTTGGGAAGGTTTGTCTTTCCATCCGTTTTGGGCGTAGGCGGCGGCTACATTGGTTTCTTTGGCATAATGTACGTGCGAGACGGCGGGTGGTTTGGAATCATGTTTGGTATTGCATGCTTGGCCTTCGGTTTCGCATTGCTCGCTTTGTTTGATGTTTTAGTTTCTTAACGATCACTCGTACTGGGGCGTTTTCGTGTTTAGCGAACTGCCTGCAAGGCAGCCCCTGATACTCCCCGCGACCAGCCTATGAAGGTTGACGGCACTAGCTCTCGTGGTATCAACAAGGCTATGACTCGCAGCAACCGGGCCTTTTTCGCGCTAAAATACCTCATGCCAATTAGCGTTTTGCTGTTCGGCACGGTGTTTGTGTGCGCCGCGATGTGGTGGTCGGCATCGCGGGACCGGTTGCAGACCACCAGGCTGTTGACCGATCCCGACGCGCTGCGTGCGTTCGAAGAAGAGGTGCGGCAATCACCGCAAGCGTTTGAAAAAACGTTTCTGCTGGCGAATGTCTACTACCAACGGATTTTTGGCTTAGCTGGCATTCCCAAAGCCGCCGAGTCCTTTAAGCAAATTGAGTCGCTGCTGGATGATGCGGGTGTCGAGCTGACAGACGAGACCCAACGCGATCTAACACGTATTGATTCTGACGCGGCGGAGCTGTCGGCGAAGCATAGAATTGACGTTGCGGGTGAAGCGACCAAAGGCGAGTTGCTGATGCGAAACATGCTCAAGCAATCGCTTCCACCAGAGGATCAAGCGTCGGCCTACGTCTTGTTGGGGCACTTTCAGCGCGCTCAACACAAGCTCTCTGACGCCCATGCGTCGGCGAACAAGGCAGAGCAGCTTGACCCGATCAGTCCGTTTCCAAACCGTTTGAGGGCGGAGGTTCTTTACGAACAGGGAAACTACGAGAACGCCATTACGGAGAACCAGACAGCTGCGATGAAGGGGAGCGTCTGGGCCGGCGTCGAACCGACCCTCGCGCAGACCGTTGCTTGGGAGTTTACGTCTGTAGACGGCGTCAGTGCCAACAGGAAGGCACGCAACTGGCGCGAACAAAAAGAACGAGTCGCTGGGGCCGTAAGCCAAAACGCTGAGTCGCACATCATGCTGCTGAAATTACTGATCGAGTTTCAGGCGATTGAGAACCA
Organism: Mariniblastus sp.; assembly: GCA_028823415.1. Classification (GTDB taxonomy): domain Bacteria; phylum Planctomycetota; class Planctomycetia; order Pirellulales; family Pirellulaceae; genus Mariniblastus. Next base: position 23,855 of record JAPKBL010000072.1, on the reverse strand, counting down.
GTAAAGATCAACAGAATGAAGCTTTAGAGACGAAAATGTCTAAATATCTTAGTTCCGCAAGAAGATACCACGAAGCAATTCGGAATGTTCTCCTTCACGATTGGGATTCGATTGTCGTCTGCACATTAGTTTTTTGCTGGGTTTTGCGAGCCAATTTGACCTGCCGGTCAATGCTCGCAATGTGATCTTCATTTGGTCGGCCCCACTGCTTATTTCGCTCACTGTTTCGACCTACTTGATGAACCGATCTGGTGCAGGCGTCAGTTCTATACGGTACACTCACAATGGCACCATTGATTGCTTTCGGGTTGGCATGGATGCTCCGGAAGCCAGAGCGGTCCCCAATGCGGCGGGGTTTTCTAGAGGGTAAATCCCGCTGAGAAACCAAATACAAAACAAATAAAATACAAAACTTATCGTCCACCTCAATCAAACCGACGAGAAACCGCATGGGCTGTCAGCCGCTCGCATTTTTATTGATGTTTTTGTGCGTTGTTCCAACCAACGCGGATAATGAGCACAACTATTTTGAACTACAAGTCGTTGACGATGCGACTGGGCGGGGCGTCCCACTGGTCGAATTACGCACGGTCAACGACATTCGTTTCATGACTGATTCATCCGGACGCGTTGCTATCCACAGTCCGGAATTACTGGATTCAGAGATCTATTTTCACATCTTCAGCCACGGTTACGAATATCCATCTGACAAGTTCGGATATCGCGGTTGCAAAATCAAACTAGTATCAGGCAAGTCGAATGTAATTCGGTTAAAGCGAATCAATATCGCGGAACGGTTGTACCGTGTGACGGGGGCAGGGATTTATCGCGACAGCGTGCTGCTGGAAAAGCCAGTTCCCATCCAACAGCCTTTGATCAATGCCCAGGTGTTCGGGTCGGACAGCGTAGTAAATGCCGTTTATCGTGGAAAAATTCATTGGTTCTGGGGCGATACCAATCGCCCGAATTACCCCTTGGGGAACTTCCAGGTTCCCGGAGCAACCTCGCTGCTGCCGCAAGACGGCGGTCTGAATCCTAGAGAGGGTGTCAATCTAAAATACTACGTGGCCAAAACTGGGTTTGCCAAACCAACGGCCGCCATGCCGGGCGAGGGGCCGACTTGGATCAACGGACTGGTAGTGCTTGAACCCCCGAAATCAAAGCAGGAAATGTTCGCAAGTTACGTCAAAGTCAAACCGCCGATGAAGATTTATGAGAAAGGGTTGGTTCGATTCAACGACGACCGAAAGGAATTTGAACACGTCACAACTTTCGATATGAAATCTCCCCTACTTCCCGGGGGCCATCCTCTGATCCATCCGGATGGCGAACAGTCGTATGTCTATTTTGCCACGCCCTACCCGACGGTTCGCGTCCGAGCCAATGCGAACGCTCTCAAAGATCCAGCTCAATACCAAACCTACACCTATCTGAAACCCGGCAGTCGCAAAGACGACGTGCAGGTCGAACGCGATTCTCGGGGACAGCTGGTTTATGGCTGGAAGCGGGATACGATTCCCCTGACACAGCAAATGGAAACAAAACTCGTCGCTGCGAATAAGATTCAAGACACCGACGGCCTCTTTCAAACTAAGGACGTGGAGACGGGCAAACCGATCCAACTTCACAACGGGTCAGTTTACTGGAATCGGTATCGCCAACGATGGATCATGATCGCCGTGGAACGGTTGGGCCATTCCATGCTGGGAGAAGTCTGGTTCTTGGAATCCGATTCGCTGACAGGGCCTTGGCCAAGCGCCCGTAAAATTCTCACGCACCAACAATACAGTTTCTATAACCCCAAACAACATCCCATGCTGGACCGCGAGGAGGGTCGGTATATTTACTTTGAAGGGACCTACACCAATATGTTTTCTGGCAACCCGACGCCAACGCCGCGTTATAACTATAACCAGATAATGTACCAATTGGATCTTGCCGACCCACGCCTCCAACGGGACTAGGCCGGCAGGGTAGAGTAGCGAGATCACCATTGATTTACTCGATACCTCGATTACGAACGATCGGGATACCGAAGTTCAATGGAAAAAAGTTGTCAAGTGTTTTGTCTGAGGCGATTGGGGCTATCCTCGACACGCCTAAACCTTCTTCTCCCCTCTTTTGATTTGGTTCCTGATGTTGATTCAGGCCAGTCGGCCACAGCCCAAATAATTGCCACATGGCCTTTGTGATTGGTCCTTGGGAATTCGCTTAGGCGATCAGGCACCAAGGACGTATTGCATTACATACAACAGGAAGCCCGCGAAAAAATAGGTAGGTGTGGTTGCTCGGTCTTCCTGTTGATGCGCCTCGATCAGCAGTTCTTCGACGACCAGATACAGCAAAGCGGCGGTGGCAAACGCGAAGGTTGCGTCCAGCAGATTACCGGTCAACTGGTCGGATAATAAATGTGCCCCAGAACGCCTGCCACCAGCAGAAGGGCAAGGCACAGGGTAACCCAAAATCGTTTGGCTGGCGTCGCCCCTCGCCGACCGAGCGTTGAGCTGGTCGACATGGTAAGGAAGAATGCTTCGATTGTTAGCGCGATTGCAATCAAGATTCCCGGTCAGGCGCCGAGGGTTAACCCGGCGCCGACCAACATCCCATCGACCAGCAAATCAATGCCTACGGCAAATACCAAACCCGAGTTATTAGGAGTCTGGCCAACACTGGGGCACGACCACTTGGCGAATGCCTACATGAACCCAACGTCCAAGACAAAGCCTGTCACAATGGCGACGAAGTGGTGGCTGGCAACCCGATCGGGCATCAACTCCACCGCTACAGCGCTGAAGACCACGCCCGCCGTGAAGTGTTGAATAACGCCCCGAGTCAACACGTTGGGGAACCAGTATCGAACCAATCGCCCGCCAGTACCGATAACGCGGGGATCAGAATGCAAACCAAGAGTGAGGTGGACGGATCCATGGATGAAGAATCGGTTGAAACGAGTGCGTGGATTCGATTGACAGTGAACCGCCGAGAGTAAATGCACCCGTTTTCCAAACTTGTGCAGAAACCAAATTCCGAAACTTTCGATGAATGAGCAACCTGAAAGACCAAGAAATAAAAAGGCCCGATGGCCATCACATTTATTTCCTTATTGCCTATTTGGGGATCGTCTTTGCGTTGCTACCGTAGTTTCAACAGTCCGCGATCGCCATTTTATTTTTTCGCCAACGTTCGTGTTCGATTGACGAAAAGCATCAGTCTTGTTTGTTCGTTAAACTCCTTGTTTTTGGTTAATGATGATTCGAAATGCAACTTTTTCCACCTTCTTGGCCGTTTGGGCAATCAACACTTACGGGCTTTACCGCATGATACGGGGCTGAGAGGGCGCTACTTGAAGGGAAACCTACAACTGGATCAGTTCGATCCTGGTCTTCGATACAATTCCTATCTTGGGTTTTACTGCCGTTATATTGAGCCTCGTAGGGCACAATCACGAGAAGTTGAAATTTCGGATAGTTGGATGCGCCATGATTGGCGTTTCGGTCATCGTTGGCTTGATCTTCGGGCCATCGATCTACATCGATCCACTCACTGGGATTTTCTCACGCTAGAGATCTGTAGCAGTCCAAATAGCAGTCCAAATAGCAGTCAAGACAACACAGCAATTGCCCATGTGTTGTGCTGGATATATTTGTTTAGACCAAAGCTGGTAACACGATCGCGTTGGTGGCTTGAGATCTTTTGGCAACATGCGGTTCTTGACACGGCTTCTTTTGCCTTTGAATGGGTCGGGCATGCAAGGAAATCTACCAAGGTCGTCGATTTGATTGATATACAGGTTTCGGTTACGATCGGACGATGGGCAATCAAAAACGAATTGACACCGTCACTGTCAAGCTTTCCCGCTTCATCGCCTGCGACTCCTTTCGTTCAATGAATTCACAGCGTGTTATCGGAGTCGAAGAAACATGCCACTTCAAAATATCGCGGGATAACAAAATGTTGCATCGGAGTGCGACGGCGCGCGTCTTTTTAGTTATTTTGTTCGCCGTGATCCGGTGATCATAGGCGTAAATTAGGTGAGGTTGGACTTTTATCGGATTCAAAAAAACTGTATCGCTGACAGCATTACTGTGGAGTGTTGCGTGTGTTGCCTGCTTTGTCGCGGGATGGTGCTTGCCTTCCCCACGCACCAACAAACAGCCAATCAGCTTTACACTTTTAGAATCGTCAACTCGAGCCCAAATGGAGTACGGCTGCCCTTGGCCGGCGGAATGGCAACTTGTGTCTCATGGGGGCATTGAATTCGCTATTGGAGTTGAAAATCGTTCCATGTGGAGTCCCTCTCGCTACAGTTTATTTGTTTACGCGAGACAACCGGATTCCACCAATTGGTATATTCAGCTGGTTGTTCCAGATATCATTGGCGGCGGCCCAATCAGGATGCAGTTGGATTCTGAAACTGGACTCATGGAATTCCATCAAGCCATAGGCGCAAAGAAGGATGGCGGCCTGCGAGAATATTTAATAGCAACCTACGATACTGGGTCCGCCGCGCCTTCTTCTCACTGAAGTGTAAAGATGTAACTGACAACTGGCGAACGCCAGATATCAATCCGAGGCGTGATAAGCGTCTAACGAGTCTACGCCGCCGAAGATAACTAGGGCAGTGAGAGTGATATGAATAGTTTTCTGAAATGGCGGAAAACAATGCGAACGACCAACGGGCTTGCATCTCAAGGGTCGGCTAAAGGAGAAACACATGGGGTGTGACGAAGGCTGCACACTTCTGGCTTTAGCAGGTTTAGTTTACAATTAAACCAGAGTTTCATTCGGCGTTGTTGCTTGTGCCGCTCAGTAAATTGCCTGCTATTATGCCTGGGTTCGTTTTGGTTTCGCCGCTGGAGGAATTGTTGATGTAGGTGAAAATTACGGCCTCGGTTGTTGCAGTTCTGTTGACCTTAATCGCTTTTCGCTACTGGCCCAAAACGGGGAAATGGTCTATTACCTCTGGTACCGTATCCTGCCCTTGGTGCGGTGAGAGGCCGTCTTCAGTGCGTGTCCCGGCAGATTTTCAAGAAATGCATTGAGGTGGAAATACATGGGTTCGATGGGGCACTAAATTCGACAAGCATGGTAACGAACGCCTAAATAGCGAATTCGCTCCACGATTTTTCTGAGCAATCAAAGGCTCGAACAGAATCGAATTATTTCACCCACCCAGGACCCATTGCTGAATTTTTAAACACGCGATTGTCTAATTAAATCAAAACTTCAAATTCCTAGCAGAGAATAAATCCGCAAGAATGACACGCCATGGCTCGTTTGTGGCTTTATTGTATTTTTCAATGATTGGTGCCTTACGCTTTGATAAAGCAATTGAATTATCAAGTAGTATTCACATCGTTTGATCTAATGTCGAATTGTTGATCTGCTGCAACTGAGGTAGTATGGATTGTTCTCACACAACTCCCGACCTCGATTTTTATTTAAATCAGGAACCAAACGACCGAGTGGCGCGAGGCGAATTTGTCAGGATATAGGCGGAATAACTATAGTGAAACATAAGGAATGTACGTTGCCCAACGGGATGGATATCAATTATTCGTCCAAAGGCAACCTGGCGGCATTGAAGCGAGAGTTTGAAAGCGATATTTATCACAAGCATGGTATCGAACTAAAGGACGGCGATTGCATTTTCGACGTGGGTGCCAATATTGGCTTTTTCATGTTGTATTTGAATCAACACCTTGATGACGCTTCCGTTTTTTCTTTTGAGCCGATTCCGGATACGTTTGAGTTGCTGAAGCGGAACGCGGAGCGTCATAATAATCTCAACCTGCAGCTGTACAACGTTGGCCTGTCTGACGAAGCCGGTACTGCGACGTTCACGCATTATCCGAAATCGAATATTTGCTCGACGATGTTTCCGCAAGGTTCGGATGAGTATCTCGATAATAATCTCCAGTACGTGATCGACAAAATTCGCGAGCGAGGTGCGGTCCCCAGAATGATCTTGGATCGCACACCGAGTTTCATTCGGCGTCTGTTGTTTCATCTGATTTTTTGCCGTTACTATCGCGCCCAAGTCAGTGTGGAATGCAAGCTATGCACGATTTCCGACGTGATCGACGAACAGGGCATCCAGCGGATTGATTATTTGAAGGTCGATACCGAAGGTGCAGAGTTGAACGTCCTCAAAGGTATTCGCTCCGACCATTGGCCGATTATTCGGCAAGCGGTAATCGAAGTTCACGATGGTAGCAGCGGACTCCAAAATGTGATCGAGATCTTAGACCGCAACGGGTTCCATTCCGTTGTCGAACAGCCGAGGGAAACGCTCAGTCATTTGCGAATGGTTTATGCCGTGAAGAAATGCTCCCCCAGCCTATTAACTGTCGAGACTTCGTTTCCTTCACAGGTGAAAACACTGTCGTAGGGGACTTGCTATGCATGCCGACACTTTTGTTCTCCAATGAAAAAATGGATTTGAAATGATTGTCGGTGGTGATAATTGAGTTTTTTATTCACAACGGATTATAGCAATGCGATGTGTCGGAGTTGCCCAGTCGGGGATCTTCGAATTGGACAATATATTTTCGCGACTCGGTGATTCTTACCGTGATACTCTCGAATCAATCTGTTTTTCAAACCTGAGTGGTGGTCGCCGGTGCAGGAGGAGAAATCAGGACGATTCCGTAACCAGCCTTTGGCAACCAAAGAGCGTACCCCACAAGAGAAGAAGAAACTGCGAGAGAAGGGATGCGAATTTAAATATTAAGTTTTCGACAAACTCACCGCTGCTGTGCACTAATTACCAAATCGACTTATGAATTAGAAAAGCTGGCCCGTGAACTTTCGTCATGGTTTTCCTGGCAGCATGTGTCTAGTCCAATTGCAATCCATCGATTGAGCAGCCAATGACTTCTCCAGAGCACACCATGGTTGGAATACTCGGAGCGATGGCTCTGGGACTGCACACGCGGTTTGACTGGCCGGTAATCGCGTTCGCAGCGGTCGTGTCCAACGTGCCCGATTTAGATGGCCTGCCGTTGCTTTATGACATGAATTTATTTGAATCCGGGCACCGCGTTTGGTGCCACAATCTACTTGTGATTGTGGCGACTTCGGCATTGCTTGGTTGGACACAGTTCAGATTTAGTTGGATTCAAAAGATTGCCGCGCAATTGGCGAAGTATCTTCCGAGTGATGTTAACCTAATACCGCCATCTCGACCGGCGCAACCTGCCAACACTCCCATTCCAATGACTTATTGGATGCTGGTTGGGATTGGTTTTCAATGCTTACATCTCTGCTGTGATATGGTCGTTTCGGGAGGTCGTGGGCTTTCGGACTGGCAAGTAAAACCATTTTGGCCATTTCTTCAGACTGAATATGTCTATCCGTTAATACCATGGGGCGACATAGGTCCGACGGTTATTATGATGGCCGGGATCATTGGTATTGCGTAATTCGGAAGGGCTCAGTTTGTAGCGATACTGACCTTGGTGTTGTTGATCGCCTACATGGTCTGCCGGGGTTACTGGAGCGTGGGATTGTAGACAATCGAAGAAATTTCGAAGTGATGAACCGTCGATCGAAAGGCTGTGCTGACTTACTTTGTTCGCTTGGTTCTTCTCTCGACTCTAATAACTTTTTTTTCGATTCCGCTTATTTTGATTTCTTGTTGTCAGGAACTATCGCTATTTTTTTAAGTCATGGCGAGATCTTTTTAGCTTTTGCTTGAATTCGGTTAAGCCTAGCTCAATATTGACCAAAGACGGAGTGCGGAGGGTTACCAAGGAAGGCCTGTCGCTGCGTCGTAGTTGTCGCCGCGTCGTAGTGAAACCGATGGTATTTTTTAATTGACAACGCGACTAAGGGATTTAATCCGAGAGTCTGGCAGTCTTTTACATTATGGCAATTGTTTAGAAACTTCTTCAGCATGAGTGGGTTCAAGACGTGTGTCTCAAACTTCGGTGGATTTGAAATGAAGGTCTGCCGACTAAGTGCTCGTCGCGCAGAAATACAGAGTGCGTTAGACGAGCGCGGATGTGGTTCGCGATCGCAGGAAATTGATTGTCTCGATGGGTTTCTAACTATGATTGGGCCGAATCAGTCTGTTGATACGACAGTGGTCGATCCTTCAATTAATCGAACTGCAATTTTTTCAGTGGACTTGACCAATTTGGTTTTGGGTCGCCATCTGTTCGCCTGTTTTTAGGACAACCTGATGTTGAAATACCTAGTGCCGAAGATTGAGTTGGGCGACCTTCGACCAATGTTCGCGGTGACACTGATTGGCTCAATGCTTGCCGGAGCCTACGGCATACTTCACGATCAGATCACGTATTCCATCAGTTCCGAGTATTTTACCAATCTAAAATTCGATCAATTTCATTACGCTGATTTTGGATTGGGAGATCGTGTTTTTGTTTCCTTTGTCGGTTTCCTTGCTACGTGGTGGGTTGGGCTTATCATTGCTTGGTTTCTCGCGCGGAGGTTGATTCCAAACCAGCCCCGTGACATTGCTTATCGCCGCATCTTTGCAGGATTTTCAATTGTGTTTGGGTGCGGAATAGTTGCAGGCTCTCTCGGATATTTTTATGGATTGTGGTGTGGTCCCGAGTTTGATTATTCTGCGTGGTCGACGATTATTCGTGGTTGCGAAATTTCGGATACCTGGGCATTTGTGCGTGTCGCCTATATTCATAATGCGAGCTACCTTGGGGGCGCTGTCGGATTGATTTTGTCTTTGCTCGTCATGAAGCCCAAGAGGCTGGAATGTTAGCAAATTCTGCATCGAACTCAGATGCCGAATTGGGCTTCTGGAAGTTCTTGCCAAAAACCTTATCCGTTTGAGCAGGCTTGGCGCTGAATTAGATTGTCATCAATCATGAAGGTGTGCAATAATGGATTGCTCGAGTTGCCGGTTCGGGGGCTAAGATGCAATGAACTGGCGGCATCCGAGTGAATGTGGTTGTTTCTTCTTTGATGAGACGGGAGTGCCGTATGAACCTTGAAAGTGGGCTTCGCAAAGCACTGAAATATTCAGCGCTCGGGTTTGCAATTTCAGCCGGGACCGTGGGAATGCTGGCGATCTATCATTTTACATTCCATGATATCCACCCGCTGGATCGTGAGAATGATCTTGCACGTCTTCCGGTCTTGATACTTGTCCCTTCATTCGGTATCGCGGTATTGTTTGGACTTTCTGCGTTTGGTTCATTTACTCCTAAGAGGGGGATGGAATTCATTCGTTCGCTGACAGTGATTTCGGCTGCAACGGCGATCGCTGTTTTCGTAACTCGCGACCCATTCCCACGAAAGACCATTGATTCAAATTCTTGGATTGAAACAGCAATTCCGATAGTCGTGGCATTGTCCGCCACAATCGCAGTCTTGCTTATCAATAAATGGAGACCAACTTCGGACGAAGACGAACTGGGGTACAGACAACCAGCGAATCGGTCTTCATAGTTTATTGGTTAAAGAAACGGGGCTCAGTTATTTTTCGACTGCATCAAAAAACCATTCGTTATGGAATTTTGGATTTGCTTGTCTTGGTTGCGAATTTTTCGATTGCTGCCTTTCTGGCTTCGATTGGTTATTGGCCGATCTCTTTGGTATGGTTAGGTTTTTGGGCTGGAGTCAAGTTGGGTGCTGGGTCAGCTTATCCTACTCTCTTGATCGTGTTTTTTGGGACGGTTGCGGGGGCATTATTTGCCGCGGCAATTTCGGCAACGCTCGCAGTTTTTCATTTGTATCCGTTAACCGCAATTGACTATATCGAATCGAGAAGTAAAACGATCGCAGCTAATACGCGAGGCTTATTGGTCGGTGGTGTATTAGTACTTTGGGTGCCGCCTGTTCTGATGACGATCTGGTTGACGATGCTCCCTTTTAGAACGACCCGTAGTGACGAGAAGCAGCGGGGGCTTTCGGATTGAAAAAACGGAGCGAGTGTTTAAGTTATGTTATTGTCGATTAGATTGATTTTTGGTCTCGTTAGGAAATGCTTGTGTTGCTTAAATTGGCGCACGAATGAGGAGTTTTATGTTAATAACTTTCTTCCTGTTTGATGATTTTAATGAGTAAAGATAATGGGTGTTGAATATAACTTCACGTTGATTTTGGGAGCGATTGGGGTTTTTGTTTTGATTTCGGTCTCTTTGTATCGATCGTCTTGTTCATCAAGAAAAAATAGCGGGCCATCGTCGAGACTACGTTTTGGAACGGCTCAGCCATTCCATTAAAACAGCGAGGCGTTTCAGGTGTGCAATCCGTAATTTTTCAAATTGGAATTGGCAAGTCGCGATTGGAATTACGTTTGAGGAAAGGCCGTGGGGATTAAGAATGATTTTCCGTAGTAGCCATAAGAAGCGGCAGGTCTCGTTGCGATCCCTGTTTATTGTCACCGCGGTTGTCGCGATCATACTTGCCCTTCCGGTACAACGTAGCATGATGCAGAAACGTGGGCGGGTTTGGGTTGCAACACAGAATGGTCATATCACTTTCGCCCACAAATATGATGCGACGACTGGCAAGTACGACCACAATTCAAAATTCCCTGCCCCTAACTGGTTGGTGGGGCTCCTCGGCAAGGACTTTTTCGATTCCGTCGACACGGTGGTGCTCGACAATACAGTGGTGGTTGATCTCACCCCACTGACTAATTTGAGAGACCTCCGCTCTCTGGGAATTATGATTGAAATCGATGACGCACTCGATTTTGGGCCGCTTGCTGAGCTTAGGAAACTTGAGCATCTTCACCTCGACTACACCGATATTTCAGCCGAACGACTTGCTGAGATTCGAGAGTTGCTTGATTGGGTATCGGTGACGGCGACGAACCATCCAACGATAGAAAACGCAAATGGCATTAAATGAATTTGATTATTCTCACTTAAAATGATCTTCTGGACTTAGGAACCACGCGTTGATCGCTGCGTTGGAAGCAGATAGCGAGTTAGTCTGAACTTTGATAATTTCGGTATAATATTGGTATGTTTTTCCCAATTGTTTTGTGCTGGCCACGAATAGAAACTGCGAAACAGTTTGCGCTAGCCCTGCTATTGCCTAATAAAGTGTCCTGCAGTCTGGCGTTTGTTCGTGAGCGGTAATGTGTGGCGGCGGAAAGGGTGTCGAGGATGTTTTTTTAATTGCTAAATATTCACAGTTTCCGACGAGAAATATAGATTGGGGAGTTTAAGTGACGAATGTGAAAATGAAGATGTTATTGGTTTTGGGTATCGTTATGGTGATTTCTGGGTGCGGTTTTGGAAAGAAACGCGATCCTACGTCTCAGCAAGCGGCGCTTCCATTAAATGCGATTGATGGATATGTGGCCTCAATGCTTAACACGCCGAACGATTCTGTTTTTCTGAATCTTGGCGGAATTGGTCAGAAGTCTAATTCCTTAAGTTTCGAGCCTGAGAACGGCATAATTAAGATGCGGATTTCGTGCGCAAACAAGACACAAAGAAAACATGCTGAAGCGATGATAAAGATTGCAAAGCCGTTGCAAGTCAATGTGTTCCCGGATCGTGATTTAGACTTGGATGGGGGCGGTGAGATAATTGGGTACGTTTTTGAGCTGACGGGCAAGCCGGATGAAGTAGCCACGGTTATTGTCAAACTGATTGGTGACACATTTTCGGTTGTGGGAACGGAGGATTGCTATTTTCAGTATCAAAATATGCCGGCTACGTTCAAGGTAAAGCGAGGCGAGGAACCCAAGCAAGTTTCATTGATTGAGCTTCAGCAGGGAGGGCTTGGGCAAGAGAGGGTTTATCTTGGCGAGTCCAATCGCGTAGTCTATTTTCGAGATCGAAATCAGCCCTTATCAGAATCTATGAAATGGAATAAAGAGATTTGGCAGATTCAAGATCAGGAACTACCAGCTGAGTTGCTAGGCTCCTTGCGCAGTGAACCATCTCGCGGCTCAACCAAAGATTTTTGAAAGATACAATTTAAGGATGTTAGTTATGCCGTTAGAGTTAGCAAGATGATTGCCACTGGTTTCCTGCCAGACGATTGGCAAGAAAGAGAGTTTGGCGGTTTGCCTGCTTATGATTGGCTAATTATGGCCGTTGAGGACTCATGAATTGTGTCTTCTTGGGAAATTCTATGGAATGTTTTTAGTTTGTTGATAATGTTGGCCGTTCAATTTGGGAGATTTCCAATTATGGAGATGCTGGTAATTATCGTCGTAGGGACTCTGGTGTGGTTGGGGGGCAGTGTCGGTCTCAGGTATGTTTTCAAGAAAGCCGACCAGAATGAAGTTTCTGAATTGACGGCGGACGGCGGATGGTGAAGGCCTGTAGTGACTGGTTTTGTTAAGCCACGCAAAGTTTAAATGTATGGATTTAATTGAATCCCTTATTAAACCTTTGGGACTTGTCCAGACTCGGATGCGGTTTCAAGTCAGGATTTAGAGTTGCAAAATGCCCTGAGGACCAAGAGGACTAGTTAAGGGATTTACACTAAGGGATTTACACTAAGGGATTTACACAATAGTCTGTTGTTTTCGTTGCGATACTTTCACTTTAGCGAAATTCAGGGTATAAGAGGTGATCGCAAGACCGATGGCGAAGGCGCGAGGAGTCAGATATCGGTTTTTTTAATTTGGAAGTGCTTGCTCGGCTGGTGCCGGCCGCGGTCTTCAAAACCGTTGAGCCGCATGGAAATCATGTGGTTGGTGGGTTCGATTCCCATGCATTTCCGCCATTGAATCGTCAGGTGGTTTGAGTCCAGCGATTTACTCGATGGGGAGTACTGTCATTCGTCTGAACGATGCCCGTCAACTGGACGGTTCCGTATCTACGCCAAAGCGGCCTCGCTGCTTTCGATGTTTTCGACCGCAAACACAATGCTATTGCGCTCTTTTACCAGACATCAAGAACCAGACTGAAGTCGTATTGGTTCAGCATGTTAGCGAACGAGATCACCCGTTCAACACGGCGAGGATGGTCCGTTCCGCGTTGGACCGAACAAAAATGGTGTGCGGGAATTCGCGAAACTTGGTCGATGCGGACCTTGGTTTGGCCGAATCGGCGGGACTGTTGTATCCTTCCGATACGGCGAAAACCCTTGCGCTGATCCCTGAGCAGGAAAGACCTAGTCAACTTGTGGTGATTGACGGGACATGGCCCCAGGCGAAAGCACTGGTGCGAGATTTACCTCAATTAAGAAATTTGCCTCATTATCAATTGTTGCCGACGGAACCAGGGAATTATCGAATACGGTTAGAGCCTGACGACGTATCTCTTTCAACATTAGAAGCGGTTGTGCAGGCTTTGCGTGAACTCGAACCGGGGCTGGCTGATTTGGATCGGCTGATGAGTGCTTTTGAGACGATGGTTCAACGTCAACTCGACCATCCCAATGTGACGTCATCTCATTATTCTGGTGGGCGAAAATCAGGCCGGAACCTAAATATTCCGACCCTGCTGTTAAAGCCTCCGGCCTCAATCGTTGTGGCCTATGGGGAAATGGAATATCGCGAGGAGGTTGAAACGGATGGCAACCTAGTTTCACAACGCGGGCCCTTGGTCTGGAACGCTCATCGATTGGGGGCGCCTGCCGATTCGCCTGTTGCGAATTTTGAGTCTTTTCTTAGACCTGGAGTTCCGCTGACAGATTCTTTTTTAGCGCATCTTGAATTATCAACTGATCATTTTCAAAATAGCGAAACCGTAAACCAGTTTCGCCAACGCTGGAATCAATTTTTGCAAGAGGGAGATACGTTGGTGGTGTACCATCCCAGTGGAATTCGCATGTTGCAATGTGTGGACGCAAAATTGGGTAATTGGTTAACCATAAAATCGATAAATTTTAACGGTCAAGGCCCGCGCCGAACGCTTGTTGAATTTGTCGAAGATGAGTGCGAAAAAACCGAGTTGGATTTTCCTTACCAAGGTCGTGCGGGGAAGCGACTGGGCAACGCGGTGAGTTTGGTAAATCATTTAAGACAAATCGGACTGAAAAAGTCGGGAAACAGAGAATAGTCAATGATCCGTTATTATCTTTTTTTGTGCTGTGCTTTAACTTTCGCAGGATTGAAACCCGAGCAAGCGTCGTCCCAAGTTGAGTTGTTTCCCACGCCCGAGGTCAACGAAATGGGCGCGAAAATTTCTTTCCTTGGTTCGCCGAGTCGGGGTGATCGCCTGGTGTTTGACGCGAATAACGGGTTCTTTGATAAAGGTGCTTTCCGGGCGATTGGAAAATACGCAGCGCCTGATTCGGATCGTCAGTTGATTGCCAGTCATTTCGAAGCATTGCAAGTCTCCCAGAACGAGCCGGTAGGCGATGCCAGATGGTATTTTTGGAAGTCTGCTTTGGGTGTGGGCGAGATGAAAATCTTTCTGGAGGTTCCACAGGCAGAGGCAGGTGTTGGTTGGAAATTGTTCGTTGGTGAAAACGAATTTGATTTTATAACGTCGACAAGCGATGGTCGCCAGCCACAGAGGATTGCGATTCCTTTGAAGGCCGATGCGGTGGGGCTGCATGTTATTTCAATTCGAAAAGCTGATGCCGCACGAACAACGAAAACCAAATTCAAAAAAATCGAGGCGGTTGGACCGGGAATCAATGGAGCCTGGTTGATAAGAGCGAGGTGGCGTCCAGCGGCTGTCCATGCTCGCTACGAATCTTCCCAGTGTAAGGATTCGAAGCTCTGGGTATTTGAAACGCAAAGCACAGCGCCCGCGTCCTCCTATTCTCCAATAACGACCGCGTTTGGGTACTTCGGCGCCTCGTTCAATTCAGATGGACTGGCAGCCGGGGGAGTTAATTTTTCAATGTGGGCTGCGAAGCGAAACGCGTCAAAAATGCCTGGGATCGCTGCAATGCCACATCTACTAGCGACAGGGAATCCAGCGGCTGAATTTAGTGGCTTTGGGCACGAGGGGTCGGGCGTGAAAATTCGAAATTGGATACCTTATCCGGATCATCCAAAATCGGTGATTCAAGCCTTACGGGTGGTCAGACACGAGGGTGTCGACACGTTTTTCGGTTACCTATTTGACGAAAAATTAAATCGTTGGATGCTGTTTGCCGCCGGCCGTCGTCCATCGAAAAATAACAGGAGCGATGTTTCGTTGCGTGCCGGTTCCTTTTGTGAAATTCCTGGACCGCCCAATGTGGAGCGAACGGGGGATATGGTTCGTGAAGTGAAGAGGCGAGGGTGGTTTTTTGGACCGGATAAGAAATGGCATGTTGCCGACACCCTGGTTTTAGGCGATCAGGCCACCGATACAAACCGTTTTGTTCGGGCGTTGGACGAGGGATGGTTGCTGATGGGAACTGGCGGAGTTGAAATGTCGACTGGCCCGAAAGTGGTTCGGCTGCAGGAACAGCCCCTTAAGTTGCCGCTTTATCTAAGTCCAAAACATGAGAAACAGTTGTTTGAGTTGCCAGTGGAAATTGGTAAACCTAAAGTTACCAAAATCAAAGCGGAAAGCGTGTTGGTGAGCTATCCAGGCCTCAACGCCGGATCTCAGACGCGGGCTACGCTCTATTACGGTCGGTCTGATTGTCTAACGTTTGTTAAACGTAAGTTACACAATACAGAGAAAAAAGGTGCGAGCCGTGATCAGTTTGAGGGTGATCGGACTTGGCAATTTCAAACCGCTACCGTCGAGGTAAACGACGCGAAGGCTGAATTTCCACTCGATCAGCTAAGTCCAGGAACGACTTATTTTTTTCGAGTGTTGGTGGAGGGGACGCAAGGGAAAAGCTGGGCTTTTAAAACAGGCCAATTTAAGACGCTTCCGAATTAAAGATTGGGTTGGTAGGTTGAGTCGTCTGTGATTGGGGCGTGTCGTGGCTCAATTTGTGGTTAAATTTACGAAACTGTGTATTCTGCCATCGCTGTGATTCTCAGGTTTGGGGATCATCGAGCTTGGGGATTGCTGCGTTTAATCCGGTCATACGGACGTTGGCACGATACATTTAACGTTTAAAGCGACCGGTGAATGGGTATTTAAACTCGGTCTGGACTATGTTTTACAAGAAGGGTTTGACAGTTAATCTTGGAGTTCTAGAATGTGGAGAGTTGTCATTTCCTACAAAGCCCGCTCTTTTTGTAGCGACCATTTATTCATCACGAGTTAACCATGACCGGAATTGTTCCTCTTGAATCCTTGTTTCTCGCGTTTGGTATGCCCGGTATCCCGGAACTGCTAATCATCATGGCGATTTTACTGTTGCTCTTCGGCGGCGCGAAACTGCCCGGTTTGATGCGAAATTTAGGGCGCAGTGTGAATGAATTCAAGACCGGCATCAAGGAAGCGCCTGCCGAGAGTGTTATCGAAGACGACAGTGACAGCCTCGATTAAGTATCCGCTTCGACGCTTAGATCGACATTTTGGCGCAGTAACCTTTTAAATCTGGAAATGCCAATTCATGGCAGATTTGTTCATATTACAATTCCAACTACTCGGCTTCTTCGGACTTGGCAGTCCTGGAGTTGGTGAGTTGATGCTGATCGCCATTGTGGCCGTAGTTTTGTTCGGTGGCAAATTACCCGAAGTCGCTAGGACGCTGGGCGGAACTTATCAGCAATTTCGAAAAGGTCTCTCGGATATCCAATCCACGATTAAGAAAGACCTCGACCTCGATGCGGAATCGTTGAAACGGTTACCGGAATACAATGATGTCGTGGACGATTACGACGAACCTACGGCGCCCAGTTTTGATTCTCCACCCGAAGACGAAGACTAGACAGATTCCCTGATTTTTTTGGACTGCGTCGTAAAGGAGCCTGCGAATGTTCGTTTGTGTGACTCCCGCCAATTCCTGAATCTAGGGTTTTCCGCCAGTCTTTTTCCGTCTCGTAAAGTCGTATCGTCCAAATCCCCAAGATGGATTGATGTCAACAAACAGGTTTCCCCAATTTAGTAAAGTTGTCCCGAGTAATGCCCTCACGATTTCGGAGGTCGTCCGAGTTTTACCTTTTGAAATTCAGTTTGAGGGAACAGTCTTTGCAGTTTTGACCCGCGTTGGAGAGCATTATGTGTTTGTCTCCACTGATCGCGAGAATGTTGTCCAACTTAATGGAGTGGCGACTGAAGCGGTGGTCGTTTCGGACGGCGATCGCATTCAATTCCATGGGAATGAATGGGTCTTTGAGTTAGGTGATGGTCAAGGCTGTCCTCCGCTTTGTCCGACCGAGTCTGAGTTGGTGGGGGAAACCACTCTTCTAGTGCACCATCGGATCAATAATTTTTTTCAGGTGATCAATGGGGGCGGTTTTTTGGTGGAAACCGGCATTGGCAATCAAGACTTTGATTTGGTCAGCCGGGGTTGGAGTACCGTCAAATCCAAACAAGAGCAACTCGCCGAGCTACTTAGCAAAGTCGTATCGCTTCACAACCCGCCAGTCCTCAATCGTGAAAATGGCAATCTAATTGAATTGCTTCAAAATGTGGGCAAGGGATGGTCGGAGAAGGCTGAGAGTAATGGTATCGAAATCGAATTTGAGCAGACAGGTCAAACCGTTTATTGTGGATTTGATCGATTGCAGCTGGGGGAGGCCGTTAACGGTTTACTCGATGTAGCAGCAAAAGCAAGTTTCCATGACAAGCGAGGTATTGGAATGGAAGTGACGGCGAATAAGCACTTTATTCAGGTGGAAATTTGTTATCTAGGAACTGGGATCAGTATTGCGCCGGAAAATAGCCAGAACATACGACGACAGGCCAATGAAACTTCGGGTGGCGTCGAATTTAATTTATCAAGAAGCCTTGTTCGCGCACATGGCGGTGATCTGGTGCTGACTCACGCGGCAGCTGATCAGCGGCAAGTCAACGCTTACCTTCCCCTTGGGACGCTGGAATCAACTTAGCCGGTTCTTGCCTTGAACAACTCGCGGGCTGATCCTTGGGCTTTGAACCAAATTGGGTTGGTCTAGCAAAAAAAACGGAAATTAGATTGAAGATTGATTTCCGATTATCACGCCTATGACGATCCAATGTGGGTGTTTGACGGCAAATCGCGGCAAACTTTACCACTGATAACGGTGCTTACCGTTGGGATAGTGATGCAACTAGCGAGGCCCGCCTATCCGTGGCGATAAACCCCATAAGCCAAAGACTCCATCTTCGCACGCTAGCAAAGATTGTTTTTAGCGGTTTTACTCACAACGGTTTGGGGTACTTCAATTGATGAGATTGAAGGAAGGCGATATTATAACGCTGACTCGAAACCAAAATTATAAACGGACATTGTAATTTGGACTTGTTGATCACTCGAGTCAACAAAGCAAGATCACGGAGGATCGGATGCATCAACGATTTAGAAGTTCTTTAAAGATGGTACTTTCTTTTGCCATCGGCGTCTCAGTTCTTGGGACCCAGGCAGTGGCTCAGGACGATTCTGCCAACCAAAACAAAGAGACCCAATCGCCAACTTTTCGGGTACCCAAAAATCAGGAACAACCTGATCGTATAGCTTGGAAACCCAAGCCACGGGAGAATGATCTTCCGAGCAATCCAATTAAACCTGTTGCTCCAAAGCACCCTCTCGATCGTGCGGTTTCAATCGCTGAGACTTCCCTCGGAAGAATGCGTCGGGAAGTTTACGACTACACTGCGATTATGGCAAAGCGACAACGCGTCAACGGCGAGCTGGGTCCGCCAACCTACATGGGCGTGAAAATCCGCTGCCCACGCTTGAAAGAGTCTGGAGAAGAGGCTGCATTTAGCATTTACATGAGATTCATGAAGCCTGCCAATGTTGCCGGTAGAGAGGTGATTTGGGTAGACGGTAAGGACCAGAGCAAAGCATGGGTTCACGAAGGTGCTGGTTCTCCGTTGTTGAGGTTGAAAACGTTCCATCTAGATCCAAATTCCACATTGATGATGAGAGGTCAACGGGAACCGGTATACGAAGCTGGACTGGAAAATCTAATCATTAAGCTGATTGACAAAGCGGAGCGAGATCGTGCTGCTGGACCGTGTGAGGTCAATTACCAAGAAGGTGCGACCATCAACAAGCGATCCTGTTCTGTGATTGAGCTAATTCACACTGACCGGAGAGAACCGTACGAATTCTATAAGGCACAAGTCTTTATCGATGACAAATTGGGAGTGCCAATTCGGTTTGCAGCTTACGATTGGCCAAAATCCCCAGGTGCTAAACCTGAACTAATTGAAGAATATACGTATTTGAACATTAATGTAAACGTTGGGCTCACCGATCAAGATTTTGATCCAAGGAACCCAAAGTACAACTATAAGGGCGTGCCAAACTAGGCTTGTCTTGGGTGGCTGCTCAGTCTTGAGCAACCAGAAATTATCCAAAAGAGACCACCGCCAAAATATGGCGGTGGTTTTTTTTTGTACGGACTTGTAGTTACTAATACGGACAAAAGGGACGGAACTTGATAGAATGCATTGTCTCGAGCGGGTGTGCACTCGTTGGCTGTTCCTGAGATCTTCAACCCTCTAGTTTTTGAATGCCTCCTAGAAATCTACTATTAATCGCACTGACGATCGTTGTATCGTTGGCCTGTTATTCGGTTGCCTCTCGGAATCGATATGCAAATTTATTTGCAGAGGCAATTGAAGTGATCGACAAAGAGTCATTAAAACGAATATCCCGAGAGGATCTTTTCGTATCGGCGATGGAGGGGATGCTTAAGGATCTCGATGAGCATTCGATGTACATTTCGGGCGAGATGTATCAGATGTTTGACGAAGACATGCGTCAAGAATTTGGCGGAGTTGGCGTTTATGTCGAAATGGATCCGCGTTCGAAACGACTGACCGTACTAGCGCCGATGCCGGGAACGCCTGCCTTCGAGGCAGATTTTCAACCGGGAGATCAGATCGCCGAGATAGATGGCGTGTCAGTCGATGGTATGGATCGGCGAGAGGTGGTTCAAATGCTACGCGGTCGGGTCGCTGAGCCACTTGAAATAGGATTTGATCGTGCCGGGGAGTTGATAAAAAAAATCGTCAAGCGAGCTGTGATTCCAGTCGACAGCGTTCACGGTGATTCTCGCCTGTCCGATGGGGGCTGGGATTTTCACCTTCAGGAATACCCCAATATCGGCTATGTGCGATTGGTGCAGTTTGGGAGAAACACGGCAGATGAATTGGCCCGTGCTTTGGATACAATCGGGGACATTGACGGGCTTGTCATTGATCTGAGGAATAACACGGGTGGTTTGTTGGATGTAGCGGTAGAGGTTTGCGATATGTTCTTGCCAAAGGGAAAGAAAATTGTGACCACGAAAGTGCGCGATCAGGTGGTCGACAGTGAGTCGTTTTCGACTAGTTTAGAAAAACTGGATCCTACAATACCGGTTTGCATTCTGGTTAATCGAACTTCGGCCAGTGCGAGCGAAGTGGTTTCAGGTTGCTTACAAGATCACGGTCGGGTGACGTTGATTGGCGAGCAAACGTGGGGAAAAGGAACAGTGCAAAATGTCATTCCCATTCAACGTGGTGAAAGCGCCTTGAAATTGACAACGGCGAGTTACTGGCGGCCTAGTGGTCGATCGATCGATCGCTACGACGACGGCGTTAAAGAAACAAAGATTTGGGGTGTGCAGCCCGACGAGGGCTGGGAAATTGAGTTAACCGAAGAAGATATTTTCAAAAATTCCCGATCGCGATACGTGCGTGAGTTGCGGGGATTGCTGACGCCTGAACAGGCGAAAATGGTACAAGAGATTAGCTTGTTGAATATGCAGGCCGTGGAAGCGAGGTTGAATTCTGAGAACCCAACCGAACTGCCCGAGGGTGATTCCCTAGCTCCGCATGTGGATCGACCGCTGCAACGAGCGATCGAGTTCATGCAGCAGTACATTGGTAATTCCATGAAGGCGATTTAGCAGTGATGTATTCAATGGCAGCTTAGTTGAGGTTTATTTTCAACTAAGCGTGACGACGTACACCACGCCATCGAGTTCGACCTCGTCATTAACGCGAAGTTGGCGACGGCGCCTCGTTTCAAGCTCGCCGTTGACGCTCACCTCGCCCCCTTGGATCAGTTGTTTTGCCTGGCCTCCCGTGGGTACTCCGCAGGTTTTTAAGAACTGATCAAGATGAATGGTAGGCTCGCGGGTTTCGGGAACTGCGTCCGGCTGAGGCAAGGCCGCTGCAGGTGGCTTGGGTTGTTCTGAATCCGGTGTTTTTTCCATGGTTTGTTTCTATTACCAGTCGAATGAGGTTTCGTAGTCGTACTGAATCAGTTGTTCCCCGGCGCACTTTTTGAACCAATCTTTATTCTGCTCAGTGAAGTAGTTAGTCCAATCACCCACGGAACCCTTACGAAGAAACTCAGAGGGTCTCTCTTTTTTGAACCCGGGTTTGAGGCAGCCCTGTATTTTGGCGGCTTTACTTGGATCGACATCGAGAAATTCGAACAGTTGCTTCCTTTCTTGGCTGACGTTGCGATGCAGATCTTCATAACGCACGAATTTGATTTTCAATTTCGGATATAAAGAGACCGCTAACTCGTCCCGTTCGAGGTGTTCGTTCCAGAAACGTATAGAATCTCGCACCATCTCATGGTGGCAAAGTAAGTCTTCCGGATGTTTTTGAAAGTGCCACGGGTCGGCGCGAAAATTTTGAAGCGTTTCCTTCATTTCAGGAATTCGATCGAATAGTCGAGTCGTACCTGGATTGTTGTAAAGGTGGAATGCGCGACTCACGAGCACATCCCGGCCGTCCCGGATGATTGAAATGTGAGGGACGTTTCTAATGGGGATAGGGATAATCGTTGATGGCGTTCGCTCACCAATGAGTGTCGCACTTGGTTCGGCGAAATTCTCTACCGTTTGGCGAATCATCTGCTCGAAATTCTTACGGGCGTTTTCCTTAGCGGCTTCGGTTTGATAGACGGGTAATTGTTCCAGATTTTCGTTAAAACGGGAAACAATGTCGCCCCAATGAAATTCGCCAACCACACTGATCGTTTCGTGGCTACTGAGCAGACTGCCAAGCCAGTTAGTGCCGGATTTCATGAATCCACGGACACAGAAAAAACGCTTGTTTGAGGACATTGCGGTTACATCGAAAAGGAACGGTTACCCTGCTATCTTGGACAAACGATTGCCCTTCGTCAACCGCGTGTGGATAAGCCGGTGGGATTGTCTGGGTTTGGTTTGCCACGGGTTCAATGCGTTGGGACGGAAGAAGTCTTGGGTTTGCTGGTACTTTTGTGTTTTGCAATTTTCGTGCAGGTTTTTCGCTGAAAGATTTTTGAGGCACTGGAGGAAGGTCAGGAACTCCCCTGGGGCGGAATTGAACGATGGTTACTGTCGTTAATTCCGGGCTGTTGTTTTTTAATTGGGTTGGTGGAGTCAATGAGCAAACTGTTTTCCCTTTAAATTTAAGACTTGTCAAAGAAAGTGTGGAAAACTGCCTCGGGTTGCGATAGGATTTTTTTCGTAATGATCACGTCCTGGAGTTATTTAAAATGGCACAAAAACAATCCAATCGCCGTGGGTTTCTCAAGACCTCGGCAGGCGCTTTAGCCGCTACATCAGTTTTAACTGGAGCATCAAAGGCAAAGGTCCCTGATAGTTCTAATTCTAATTTGCGAATTGGTTTCATTGGACCCGGCGGTCGAGGGTTTGGAGCCCATGTAAAGAGAATGGCCAAACTGCAGGTCGAGGGAGAGAAAATTGAACTAGTGGCTGTCTGCGATGTTTACAACAAGCACGCTGAGCGAGCCGCAAAATATATCAAGAAAGAAACGGGATTCGAACCGAAGCAATACGAAGATTACATCGAGATGCTTGAAAAAGAAGATCTTGATGGTGTGTGCATTGGCACCCCTGATCACTGGCATGCCAAACAGACCATTGAGTGTCTTGGTCGCGGAATTCACGTTTACTGTGAAAAACCAATGACGAAAACGGTGGAAGAAGCGATTGATGTTTTGAAAGCCTGGCAAAAGTCGGGCAAGGTCATGCAGGTCGGCGTACAGTCCACAAGTTTGCCGCTGTGGCCGCAAGTCAACGGATTACTCACGTCGGGGAAGATCGGCAAAGTGCTTACCTATCAGACTGAATTTTTTCGCAATTCAGCGATGGGGCAATGGCGTTACTATGAGCTTGAACCGGAGATGACTCCCAAGAACATCAATTGGAAAAAGTGGCTGGGTGTGGAAGAAGGTCTTGCCGAGTACGAAGATTTCGACCGAGCGAAATATAAGCAGTGGCGACGTTTCTGGCCGTATGGTTCGGGAATGTTTACCGACTTATTTGTCCATCGAACCACAACGATGTTAAAAGCCACGGGGCTTCGGTTTCCGGGGCGTGTATGCGGAGCCGGTGGTATTTTTCTTGAGTATGACGGTCGTGACGTGCCTGACGTTGCCACCGTAGTCGCTGATTTCAAAGAGGGAGTTCAAGGATTGGTAACTGCAACGATGGCTTGTCAGAACACACCCATTAAGCAACTCATCCGGGGTCACTTCGGTTCGCTAGTGTTCGGTGTCGGTGAGAAATTCGACGCGTTTGACTTTATTCCTGAGCGGCCGCAGGTAACTCGCAACAGTAAACTCAAGGAAGAGCGAATCCAGACCGAAACGGTTCAGGATACGACTTATGATCACTTTAAAAACTGGGTCGAGGCCATGTATGCCGATGATCCGTCGATGTGTAACAACGATCCGTTGCTCGGTGCTGCGGCTATCACAACGGTCATTCTTGGGGCTCAAAGTTACCGTGAGGGCAAAGTGTTCTTTTTTGACGATGAAAACTATACGGTAAGTGACTCCAACCCTTCGTGGGCTAAGAATTGGGAAAAGATGTCGGAAAAACGTTCCAAGCCAAATCATATCGCGGGCTGGGAGGGAGGCGATATTGGAAGTGTTCTGGAGGAGCCGGACTACATGAAATTGGCAGGGCCTTGGGTCGATGGCAAAGAGCCCGGTTCCTAAAG
>JAPKBL010000071.1 GCA_028823415.1 Mariniblastus sp. | reverse complement strand
AATTCAGTTTTGTGAAATTCAGTTTTGTGAAATTCAGCATGATGAATGACCGCGGTGTAGAATCTAGGTTTTTAGGTAATGTCCCCTAAACGGGAGTGCCCCACTTTTACTCGATTTTAAAAAAAACCGTCGCCGGCCAGCTAAACTCGCCGTTGGAAAACGGCAGATTCTTGATTTTTTGAGCGGATAAAAAAATGTACCACCATCCCGCAAGCCAACCCGATCTCTTATTACTCAAAGATTGCTCGGTGAAACGAACTCGCGGTAGCGGTCCAGGCGGGCAACACCGAAACAAAGTAGAAACCGCCATCGTAATTAACCACATCCCGACCGGAATATCTGGGCAAGCCAGCGAAGCACGCAGCCAGAATAAGAACAAAACCGTAGCAATCGGGAGACTAAGAACCAACCTCGCGATTGCCGTTCGAACCGAACTATCTCAAGCCGCAGTCGCCAGTGAACGATGGAATGCTCGATTAAACAAGCGAAAAATTGAAGTCAGTCACAAACATCAGGATTTCCCAGCCCTGCTCGCCGAGGCTCTTGATTTCATTCATCTCCATGACCTCCACCTCGTCGCAGCGGCACAACAACTGGGTACCTCCACCTCACAATTGACCAAATTCATCAAACGCTGTCCTCAAGCCATTGCAATGGTCAATGCAAAACGAAAGGCGTTCGGTCTCAAGAAAATTGTTTAATCGTCTATAATCGTCTAGTCACGGCGGGACGGTGTTCGAAGGCAAAACAATACCAACATCGAAAACAAACCGGAAATTTCCGAGATAGAACTGCTTATTTTCGAATTTCGACGCGCTCAAAGGCATCCTATGTAGTATCTTTTCATGAACTACCACCAGAGAATGACATAGAATACGAATCACGATTGTTTTAAAATACCTGATAAACCATGCGGTTTTTGAGCAATTCGAACTATTAACGATCAAAAGTGAGTTTTTCGCCACCTCAAACTTACGCTCAAGCGATCTCGTTAAATTTGGCACACAGTTTGCTTAAGTAAGAGTTGGAAGTGGTTCGCCAAAAGTTGTTTAACTCCTACTTTTGGCGAAAAGAGACGAGGCAGTGCCTAGACTGCTCACTTTTTTGAGCAGTCTAGGCCATTTTTTGTCGGTATTGGAGGTTGGATCGGGCCGGATGGATAAGAAAGCTTTCCCCGGACTGTTCTATTTCGATACACTAAAATGATACACTTGTGCGATATTCGAACACACAAGTTGGATCAAAAACGAAGCCTAGTCTAAAAAACTGTAACAAAATCAGTAACAATGTACGGTTCACAAAACAGCGAGTTGTTCCTGACCGTGCAACTCAGATCCACCACCAAGGACAATCAATGGGCCAGCAGTTCAAGACGAGCAAATTGAAATTGTTAAGTGCAGCAACCTATTTCTGTTCCACCATGCTGATTCTGGCTTTTGCCACAACCTCATCAGCCCAGATTTCTACTGTCTCCTTCCACAACCCATCCGAATCGGATGCAGATTCGACAGTGTTGCAAATCAACAAGTTGGTTGAGCAGGTCTGGACGGACTATGAGTTGAAGCCATCCAAAGAAGCAACCGATGGCGAATGGTGCCGACGGGTTCATTTAGACATCATCGGTCGCGTTCCTTCGATTGAAGAAGCATCCGAGTTCATGGAATCTCGTGCCTCGGATAAAAAGCAAAAGCTGGTTGAAAAATTACTTTACGATGATACCTACACTGAAGAATTCGCGAGAAATTGGACAACGGTTTGGACCAATTTACTGATCGGTCGCACCGGCGGTAACGACAACAATTCGATGATCAGTCGCGCTGGAATGCAAAAGTACTTGCGAGATTCTTTCGCGCGCGAAAAACCCTACGACAGAATGGTTCACGAACTAGTCACCGCGACAGGTTCCACAACGCCCGGCGATGAAAAATTTAACGGGGCGACTAATTTTCTAATCGATAAAGTTAACGAAGAAAAAGCTTCACTGGCAACAGCAGCAACAACGAGAATCTTTTTAGGCTTACAAGTTCAGTGCACGCAGTGCCACAACCACCCGTTTAATGATTGGAAACAGCAGAAGTACTGGGAGATGAATGCGTTCTTTCGTCAGGTACGAGCCTTTCCGGGCGGGGCAAGGGCTCGAGACGGCGGAGTCGCCCAACTTGCCGATCAGGATTTCAGGGGTGAAAGCCAGGGTAAGTCAGAGATCTTTTTCGAAATGCGAAACGGCCTGAGTAAAGTCGCGTATCCCGTATTCGTGGACGGCAATGAGATCGAGCGCAGCGGTCTAGTCAACGTGGTCAACCGCCGCAAAGAACTCGCCAACATGATGGTTGCGTCTCCATTCCTCACACGTTCCATTGTAAACCGAATGTGGGCACACTTCCTCGGGTATGGGTTTACGGCGCCGGTCGATGATCTTGGCCCTCACAACATTCCGTCAAATCCAGAATTGCTTGAGTTTCTCTCCGAAGAATTCCGGCGAGCAGAATTCGACCTCAGAAAATTAATCTCTTGGGTTACGTTAAGTAAACCCTACAGCCTTTCTAGTAGACGCTCCTCGAGCAACCAAAGCGACGACCCGCTACTGGGTGAATCACCAAAATTCTCACACTTCTACCTCCGTCAGATGGAAGCAGAACAACTCTACGAGTCAATGATGGTTGCGACCGAGGCAATCGAGCTTCAAGGGAGTTACGAAGAGCGGGAGCAGAAGAAAAACACATGGCTTAGTCAGTTCAATCAAGCATTTGGGACCGACGAAGGACAGGAATCCACCAGTTTCAATGGCACGATTCCCCAAGTATTGATGCTGTTTAACGGAGACATGGTCAAACAGGCAATCGATACGAAAAAAGGAAGCCTAATCGACAACCTTTCAAAATCAGGCAAAAACTACTCCCAATGCGTCGAACAACTGTTCATCGCAGGTCTGACAAGAAAACCACAAAGCGACGAAAAGAATTTAGCCAAGCAGTTCTTGAAGGCTAGAGACGGAGACCCCAAAGAGGCACTTCGGGACGTCTGGTGGGTGATTCTCAACACGAATGAGTTTATCTTTAACCACTAAACATAATTCCTCGGGCAATCCAAAAGAGTTTTCTTTCGGTTCTCCCAACGCCTTTCAATTCGATTAAAATAAGACAGCAACTGATTTTTTCACAAAGGACGACGCCATGAACTTCAAAACACCCAAAGGCATGAATCGACGCCACTTTATGCATCACCTCGCAGGTGCATCCGCCATGACCGGTACCGCACTGGCACTGGGCAACACACTCAAGGCAAGTACTAATCAACTTAAGAAAAATAAGAAGGCTGCGATCTTACTCTGGATGGGAGGCGGACCGTCGACCATGGACATCTGGGATCTTAAACCTGGGTCGAACAACGGAGGTCCTTTCCGACCAATTTCAACTGCTGGAGATGTGCAAATTTGTGAGCACATGCCCATGATGGCAAAGAACATGGACAAACTATCGATCGTCCGTTCGATGAGCACACGGGAAGCCGATCACATGCGAGGTCGGTATTACATGCACACTGGTTATGTGCCCAATCCAAACGTTAAGCATCCGGGCTATGGTTCTGTTATCGCTCACGAATTATCTGCGACACGCGAAGACCTTGAAATCCCACCTTTTGTTTCCGTCGGTGGTAACAGTGAAGGCCCCGGATTTCTCGGAATGGCTTGGGCTCCATTCTCAGTTAACTCGAACGGACAAGTTCGTAACCTAGACATGGGAATTGAACCAGATCGACTGACTCAGAGGATGCAGGCACTCAAAATGATGGAATCTGGTTTCATTGATTCCAATCGCGGGATTGCCGCCGGTGAGCACGCTAAAGTTCTCAGCAAAACCCTAAGCCTGATGACCAGTGATCAAATGAAAGCGTTCAAGGTCATGCAGGAACCAGAGGACGTTCAAGAACGCTACGGTCAAACCAATTTCGGACGTGGCTGCTTGATGGCACGACGCTTGGTTGAGTCGGGCGTGCCTTTTGTGGAAGTTGGTCTTGGCGGTTGGGACAACCACCAAAACATTTTCCAAACTCTCGAAAATACGAAACTTCCCGAACTCGATCGCGGAATGAGCGCGTTGATGGAAGACTTGGCCGCACGTGATATGCTCGACGATGTCGCGGTGATTTGGATGGGCGAATTTAGCCGAACGCCAAGAATCAATGGCAACAATGGGCGTGACCACTGGGCGAGAAGCTGGAGTGCAGTCGTCGGTGGCGCTGGAATGAATTCTGGAATCGCCGTGGGTGCTACCAACGAAGATGGAACCAGTGTGGTTGGCCCCTCAAACTCTTCGGAGGACTTGATGGCGACCGTGTGCCACTCGCTTGGGATTTCACTCGAAACGACCTTTACAAGCCAGAATGGCCGTCCAATGAAAATCGCCAACGGCGGTAAGGTCATCAAAGAGCTGGTTTCTTAGAACCAGACGCGACTTAAATCGCCTGAATAAAACGAGACAAGCGAGCCTTCGATTTTTCGAAGCGCTCGCTTTTTTATTGGAGAAAACGAGATTCCACTCTTCCTAGGGTCGAAATCCGAATTCCCCAACCGACCCCGAGCCAACCCAAAGGCAATCAGCGGTTGCTATCAAAAATCAGTATAGCCACAGAAGTAGCCTTTGGCTTACATTTGGTGCTTCAATCCCGGTTTATTAACTCTTGCTGGATTCTCAGGAAAGGATGCCTGAATCATGATGCGATTAGGCGAACTCACCGAAATTATTGGTGGGCGATTAACGAAGAAACCAGACCTCGAAATTTCCGGGGCAGCATCGATAGCTCGGGCCACGGCGCGTGACATTACGTTTGTATCCAGCCCCAAATATTACGATGACTTTCTAAATAGCCCCGCGATTGCAGCGGTGATTGGCTTCGATGCGGACCCTCCGGAAAAGGCATGCCTGATCGTTGAAGATGTCACGCAAGCTTTTGTTGAGATTGCCGAACGGTTCAAGCCAACGGTACAACGAACTCTCTCAGGCATCAGTGATCAAGCAATCGTCAGTCCCAATGCGATGATTGACGAAGGAGCCTGCGTCCACCCGGGGGCTGTCATCATGGACAACGTCCAAATTGGATCAGGGTCAGTCGTTTATCCCAACGTCACGATCATGGAAAACTGCATTCTGGGTGAAGATGTACAGGTTTTCCCGAATGCCGTGCTCTACGAAAACACCATCGTGGGCGATCGCTCCATTATTCATGCCGGCGTAGTCTTAGGAGCATTCGGATTCGGCTACCAATCGAACACAGGTCGCCACATTCTCTCCGCACAAATTGGCAATGTAGTCATTGCCGAGGACGTTGAGATCGGCGCGAACACGACGATCGATCGCGGAACTTACGACTCGACGACAATCGGCGCGGGAACCAAAATCGATAATTTGGTCATGGTTGGGCATAACTGCACGATTGGAGAACACAACCTTCTCTGCTCGCAAGTTGGAATTGCCGGCAGTTGCTCAACAGGTGACTATGTCATCATGGGAGGACAGGTCGGATTGGCTGACCATTTGAATATCGGCTCGCATGTTTCAATTGGCGCGAAATCCGGACTGATGCATGATGTCGAAAGCAACCAGCGAATTTTTGGAATTCCAGCAAGACCCGCAAGAACGGAAATGCAAATCCAAGCCGTAACCTCCAAACTTCCAGAACTCCGAAGGACGGTCAAAAAGCTATCCAAACAACTTAATCAACTTAACGAATCAGAAGACAACGGATCGCGTGCCGCCTAGACCTTACTTCCGCTTTAAAACAACTCCATGGCTACTCTCACCCCTGATCTCAATCTACCTAACCTCGCCACCAAAAAAATCGGATTGGTCGCGGGCTGGGGCCACTATCCAGTATGCATCGCACGAACACTCATTGCCCAGGGATACGAAGTTCACTGCACCGCAATTAAAGATCATGCCGACCCTGTTTTAAAAGAAATTTGCACCTCCTATCGGATTTTCGGAATGGCACGAATGGGGGCCCAATGCCGTTTTTTTCGCAAAGCCGGCGTGGTTCACGCAACAATGGCTGGCAAGATATTTAAAACACGCTTGTTCCAAAAAAAATCCAGGTGGATAACGCACTTCCCTGATTTAGTATTCTGGCGACATTTCTATCCAATCATTATTTCGAAATCGAAAGATCGACGGGACGACACCCTCCTCAGTACCGTCGTTGAGCTGTATAAATCAGAGGGGATCACGTTCGCCCCCGCAACTGATTTTGCTCCGGAGTTACTGGTGAAAGCAGGGCCACTGACAAACAACCAACCCAACAACAGTCAATTGAAAGACATTCAGTTCGGCTGGCAAATGGCCAAAGCCATGGGATCTTTAGATATTGGACAAACCGTCGTCGTAAAAAACCAAGCTGTCTTAGCAGTCGAAGCAATCGAAGGGACGGATCAGTGCATTGCCCGCGCCGGTCAACTTTGCAGCGGCGGGTTTACGGTTGTCAAAGTCGCCAAACCGAATCAGGACATGCGATTTGATGTGCCGACCATCGGGGTGGGAACCATTGAAACAATCGCCCGCGAGGGAGGACGGGTTCTCGCGATTGAGGCCGACCGCACAATTATCCTCGAGCAAACCGAAACCGTTCGCATCGCTGAAAAACTCGGCGTCGCTATATTCGCCTACCAAGACGGAATCCTCGACCAAAAAAATTGATCGAATTGAAAGCCGTGTTTTGCCTGCCTTATTTAGCCTCGGCGATGATCGTGCCAATTTGATGATTGAATTGGCCGCGCGTCAAAACCTGGTCAAAACCCGCCTGCCGTCCTTCGTCCAGCGATTCCAAGTTGACATGCTGGGCATAGCCAATCGTCATCGGACAAACCGCGTCCGGTAACCCTCGCACTGCATCTCCCAAATCAGCAATCCCCAATCCCGGAGTCTGCAAATCTACCAAAAACAAATGAGGACGGGCTTCTTTAATCAGTGTGATTGCAGATTCAGCATCGGTAACCGTCTGCAAGACGACATTTTTTTGCCGGGCATGTGAGCTCGCTGTAGACGCCATCATTAGGTCCGCTGTAAGAAAAAGAATCATATGCCCCTCGATGACTTTGAGTCACTTCCTTGTTGTTTTCTTTCTGGCCCGGTCAAAAACAGCCAATCCTCATCGCGATACTCTACACAGAAAACTCGTCGGTTTCATAGGCGACTGAGACACATACCTCGGTATTTCAGAGAATCCTTTCCAGCCAAGCATGAAAAACAAGCGTAAATCGACCCGTTAAACCGCTCGAGATAACTCAAAAGATGATAGCAAAAACAAATATGCCTTTCACATTTATAAGATTTCATAGATTCGCTCTAAAATGCCATTGAGATAACAACTTGCTCCTTGGTACTCTTCGTCGCCAGAGAGGGCGGTTTAATTGGTGCTTAAAAGGCGAATTTCGTCACGGTCAAGGATGATCTCATGCGGTTTCAATCATTGATTTCCCCAATCGCTTTCGCATTAACCGCAGTCGTTTTGCTTTACTGCCAATCGATCACCGGCGAAACGGATTCCGTCGCAGCACACCCATTGAAAACGACCGTTACTTCCTACAAGGCAGTGCCCCTCACGACTCAGGAAACTTCATTTCCCCAAGCAGGGAAGAAAGCAACGGACGAACCTCTGAAACCATTCCGACTTTCATCTCGATTTCATTTGAAAAAAGGGACGGATGAGGGATATTTGATTGTTAAATTCGAATTGCCAAAAGAGAGTTACATTTACTCGCTCACGCAGCCCAAGCCGTTCACGAAAACTAAAATCACAGTTGTTCCTTCCAGCCATTTTTCATTGACCGGCAAGAAGGCATTCGCACCGGATAAACTTCCCAAAATCATCGAGCGTGACCCGGATTTCGGCGCGCGTTTGGAAAAGCACTTTGGGGTCGTTCAATTTGTTGTGCCGGTGAAAATGAATAAAACAATCACTGCCAAAGAGCTTGAGATTAAGATCGATATCGACGGACAAGTATGTGACGAGACGACCTGCTTGCCAATTTCGCGCAAGAGAACGACAGCGAGATTCGCCGGATTTTTCGACCCCTCCGATAAAAAACCCGGCATCCCCCTAAAGACGACACTGAAAAAAAAATAAAGCTGGGTGTTTCTTGATCAAAAAAACTGTGTACCTCGTTACACAAGCTACCCGCGGCTGACCAAGAATAGCAATCAAAGCGATTTAACCGCCTCCCCCGCCAAGCGGGATAGATAGAGCGTTTCAGCAATTTTTGGTACGATAACGGTCTGCTAATCTTCGGCATCCCCGACTCGGTCTTCGACGTTGATGATGCCGCGGCTATTGTGAGTTTCGTGAACGATGAACTGACCCGTTGTAGAAGATTACACGTAAACAACGATGAACTTGCCAATCCTTCGTTTTAAATTTTGAATTCGGGAAGACAATTTTCAATGCAGTCACTATTGAACCGCCGCTACATTCTCTGCTTCGCACTCTTCGCACTTGTTGTGGGGAACTTCGGAAAGGCCAACCCTTGCGTGGGCCAGGAACAAGATCTCTTCTTACAAGATCAAATAGATCAATTCGGTGACATCCAATCAGGCGACCCGGTTTCGGCAACCACCAGTTTTCAAATACTGACGGGCACCCGAAAGGGCATTTTGAAGGTCACTGCCGACATCATCCCCAATTGGCATGTCTTTTCAACGAAAGACACCAACGGTCCGACCCCGACAAACATCAACGTCGGCGAATCCGACGATTTTAAATTACTTGGGAAATTCCGCCCGGATCGAAAGCCGCACATCGTAAATGAAGAGGGGTTCGACGATCCTTGTGAAGAATTTGAGGGTAGCGTGACTTGGTCCGCTCCGTTTGAGATCGCAACCGAAATTAACCCTGATCAATTAAAGATCAATTTGGTCATCAATGGGCAAACCTGTGAAACCAATGGCAGCTGCAAACAATTTGAATACAACCTTGAAAGCAGTTTCGACGGCGTTAACGACAAGTTAGTCATCAAGCCCGATTTCATTCAACCAACACTAAAATTAAAAGACCACAAAGTCGGTGGGGCACATGCAGAAATTCGCGGACAGATTATTCGAAATTCAGGCACCGACAAACCGCTCCGCCCGGGCGATGTGGCTCGTCTGGACATCACGATCATACCGTCCATAGATTGGCATATCTATTCTTACTCACTCGAGAAAACACAATACAAATCCACCATCGTTGGCTTTACACAAACCAACAGTTGGAATGTTGTGGGACCTAAGGTTTCCGAGGAGCCTGAGTTCGGGGAAGCGTTCGGCGATCCCGCGTATTTCTATCATGACCCAGTCTCACTCAGTTTTTACATAACCATTCCTCGCGATGCCGAAAAAAACCAGCCTTTTCAACTTAGTGGAATCGTGGGCTTACAAACCTGCGACGAAACACATTGTGATCCGCCCACGGGGGTCGCATTTTCAGCCTCGTTGGATCTCGGCAAAATCGCCGCTGCTCCTCTGATCTGGAGTGACTCGACCTACACAGCGGCCGAAAACGCTAATAAACCTCATGGAATCTCAGGCGGCTCAATCCCCGTTGATGATGAAGTCGACGAGGAAGATCAAGGGGAGGACGAGGAAACCGTCCTGATCGCAGACTCTCCAGAGCAAATTGAATTCATGAAGAGTCTCTATGACCCCGAAGAAAAACAAAAAATCATTTTGTTTGAAGATCTAGATGAGATTCCCATTGGCTCTGGCAGTTCCAGCTCACTCGAGAAAACGACCTTTCTCACCGCACTCTTTGGCGCGTTTTTTGGCGGGATGTTGCTTAATCTGATGCCATGCGTTTTCCCTGTGCTCGGCTTAAAGGTAATGGGTTTTGTGATGCAAGCCGGCAGCGAACCCGCAAAAATTCGCAAGCACGGATTCGCCTTCGCCTTCGGGCTGGTTGTCTCAATGTGGATATTGGGCGGTTCCGTTCTCTTCATTAAACTTTGGTTTGGAGAGGCTATCAACTGGGGGGCCCAGATGGGAAATCCCTTTTTCGTCTGCGGTATTATCGTTCTGCTGTTCCTCTTAGGATTGAACATGGCAGGCATTTTTGAAATTGGAACATCGCTTTCCGGGGTCGGGGGAGGCCAGAAAAAAGGTTACATCGGATCTTTTCTTTCCGGCGTTCTCACCACCCTCATTGCAACACCTTGCTCGGGTCCCTTTTTGGGCGCTGCGATGAGCTACACGCTCGCCCAAGAACCGCTGCCATCGATGTTTCTGTTTACCGTTTTCGCATTGGGAATTTCATCTCCCTACGTCGTGCTCTCATTTTTCCCTTCACTCATCAACAAACTTCCCAAACCCGGACCGTGGATGGAGACATTCAAAGCCACGATGGCGTTCACCTTATTCGGAACCGTCGCATTTTTCATGCAGGCCTTTGGCGGACAAACCGGGGCCCGGGGCCTTAGCTGGCTCGTCATGGCATTAGTGGTAATCGGACTCGCTGCATACTGTTATGGCCAATGGAGCGAATCGAATGTGAAATTCTCAAAACGACTGACCTTTGGCTATCTCTTGCCTTTGTTGATTGCCTCCATCGGCATTTGGATGTGCTACGGAGCGGTAGAAGAATCCAAAAACCTGACTTCCACAGGTACCCGCAACGCAGGTGGACTGGGCTGGCAGGAATGGAACCCAGGGAAAATCGAATACGCGTTGATGAATAATCAGCGACCGATTTGGGTGGATTACACGGCCGATTGGTGACCGACTTGCAAAGTAAACGAAAAGCGTGTCTTTTCGGACAAATTAGTTCTCGCGAAACTAAAAGAACTAAATTTTGAGTTTATTTCAGTTGACGACACCAAACGAAGACCTGAGATAGCCCTAGACTTGCTACGGGTCAACCGATCGATCATCCCAGTCAATGTGATTTACCCCCCCAACTATCCGGAGGAACCGGCGATCATGATCGATACTTTATTCGGCCCAAAAGAAGCGTTGAAAATGCTGGATAGAATTCAAAACATCATGGAATCTGCGAAGTAATTAGGTTTCAGATAATTAGGTTGCAGAGGCTTGATTGACTGTCGCGTCGATCAAGCAACACGTGAATAATTTGGTTAAATTCGATCTCGTTCGGCAGAACTAGCGCGACACAGGTTTGTCGTGAACGGTGACTCGCTTTTCACCTGCTTTTACAGTTCCGATCAACCAATTTTCGTGTCCATGCTCGCTCAATGATCGCTGGATAGATTCGGCGTAGTATGGACTGACAATCATGGCCAGTCCAATCCCCATATTGAACACGCGAAACATTTCTTCGGTCTCCACTTTTCCTAATTTCTGAAGCCACTCAAAAACAGGCGGCCGCTCCCAGGCTTGACCATCGATGTCGATCTCCAACCCTTCAGGAGTAATCCGCTCGATGTTTTCTTCAATCCCCCCACCGGTAATGTGCGCAATCCCGTGGACAACGTTCTTCACTTTGTAGTGACTTAATACATCGCGAATCGCTTTGGTATAAATCAAGGTCGGCTCAATCAACACCTCGCCAATGGTGCGATCCGTACCCTCCATTAAATCGTCGGGTTTCTTATTCCCAACATCAAACGCAATCTTGCGAACGAGACTGAAACCATTGGAATGAACACCGCTTGATGCAATGCCGATTACGACATCACCATCGGCAATTGAATGTCCATCAATTACGTGGTTCCGCTCAACCACCCCAACGCAAAAACCAGCGAGATCGTAATCGCCACGTTTATAAAGATCGGGCATGATGGCAGTCTCGCCACCCAATAGGGCGCAGTCAGCAGCCAAACAACCGTCGCTAATACCACTGACTATCTGCTCCAGGGCAACGGGATCGTCATGGGACATCGCTACGTAATCAAGGAAAAACAGCGGCTCCGCTCCGCAGCAAATCGCGTCGTTGACGCACATCGCCACCAAATCGATTCCCACGGTTCGATGGCTGTTGAGCATTTGTGCCAACTTCAACTTCGTCCCCACCCCATCGGTGCAGGCGACCAACATGGGATCCTGATAATTTCGTCGAAAAAGCTTGCTTTCAAAGTCTAGTTGAAACAGACCCGCAAAACCGCCATCCAGTTGCCGAACACGTGGAGAGAACGTCCGGTGCATTAACTTGGGTAGTCGCTTCATCGCCTCGTTGTAGACTTCGAGATCAACGCCGGAATCTTTATAGGAAACGCCTGTCATTAGCTCGCGGATCAGTTTGGCCAACTCAGCGAGTTGGATCGTTTTTCGGATGAATTAAGTTAGCTATAGTTTCGTCGATTCATCCGCTTCCGGCAACCGTGCCGAATCTGTGAACTGGGACCACTCGAGGCGATTCGATTAGACATTTTAAAAAAACCAATTAAATTTTTAAACGAAATCGCGGAAAAAACAGCCCCCATGCAACCGTCAACGGCGGGTCAAATCCTCCCTTAAACGGCCCACACTCAACTAGAAACAAATAGAAAAAGCGGGTGGGATTGCCACCGAGGTCAGAATCGACCTATGTTTACGTTCATGCCTCGCCCATTACCAAAATTTCAATACACGCACCAACTGCCCTACGGTGCGGTCGTGCACGATCACGGTGTACAATTTGCAATCTTTAGTCGCCACGCCAGCGAAATGAGACTGCTGCTCTACCAGTCAGTCGAGGATACCGACCCTACAGAGATTATCACTTTCGATCCAACTAGCGATCGCTGGGGCGACATTTGGAGTATTTTCGTTCCTCAAATTTCCGTCGGCCAGCTCTACCATTTCCAAGCAAATGGGCCTTTCGACCCGGACCGCGGCCTTCGATTTCAACCCCATGCCCGGCTGATTGACCCCTATGCCAAAGCGCTCGCTGGCACCTTTCAGCCTAGCAATGACGGGATTATTCGGCCTCCAAAATGCGTTGTCATCGATGACAATTTCGACTGGGAAGGAGATCGCCATCTTCGCAGAGACATGTCCGAGTCAATCATCTATGAAATGCACGTGAAGGGCTTTACGCAACACCCCTCCAGTGGCGTTGCACACCCTGGAACCTACTTGGGCGTCATCGAGAAAATACCGTACCTGCAATCCCTTGGCGTCACGGCGGTCGAACTCATGCCCGTCCACGAGTTTCCAATCTTGGCGATGGACGGATCCACTACAGGCCAGCCGAATTACTGGGGTTATGATCCGCTCGCGTTTTTCGCTCCACACCGAGGCTACGCAGCCGGCTCGGAACCGGGCTCGCAGGTTGTTGAATTTAAACAAATGGTAAAATCCCTGCACGAAGCAGGAATCGAAGTCATCCTTGATGTTGTATTTAACCATACCTGTGAAGGAAACGAGGGTGGCCCCGTTTTGAGTTTTAAGGGACTTGAAAATCCCGTTTATTACATGCTGGAAAACGATCAACGCAACTACAAAAATTACTCAGGGTGCGGAAATACAATTAATGGGAATCATCCCATCGTTCGGGAAATGATATTCCACTGTCTCCGCCACTGGGTGCACAACTACCACGTCGATGGATTTCGATTTGATCTCGCCTCCATCCTCAATCGCGACCGCAATGGCGATTTAATCCCCAACCCACCACTCGTTGAGGCGATTGGGGAGGATCCACTATTAGCTGACACCAAGATCATTGCAGAAGCCTGGGATGCGGCGGGCGCCTATCAAGTTGGTTCGTTTGGCGATGATCGCTGGGCGGAGTGGAATGGTCGTTACCGCGACGACATTCGCAGTTACTGGCGAGGCGACGAGGGCACGCGGGGCCCCCTTGCTACGCGTCTGGCCGGTTCAGCCGACCTTTATCAACCCGGGGGCCGCCCTCCTTGTTGCAGTATCAATTTCATTACATCGCACGATGGATTTACACTTAACGATCTCGTTAGCTATTGCGAGAAACAAAATCTCGCCAACGGCGAAGATAATCGCGACGGCGACAACAATAATTACAGTGAAAACTTTGGAGTCGAAGGCCCCACTGAAGAACCACTGATCAATCAACTTCGACTTCGCCAAATAAAAAACATGCTGGCCACTCTGATGCTCAGCCAAGGCGTTCCAATGCTGGTCGCAGGTGACGAATTCCGCCGAACCCAAAAGGGAAACAACAATGCCTACTGCCAGGACAATGAAATCTCCTGGCTCGATTGGAATTTAGTTACGGAGAATTCAGAGCTGATTCGATTTTGCCGATCACTGATCGAATTCCGACGCCACCAGCCAACGGTGCGGCGTCACCATTTTTTGACTGGCGTCCCCAATAGAGAAAATCGCTGGCCCGATGTTAGCTGGTACAACCCACAAGGCACTTTGGTCGATTGGCATGTCAACGCCCAACCCATCCTGTGCGTCCTCGCCGCGCCTCTCGAACAAGAGGATCCCGAAACATTGGGACGCGATGTCCTACTTATGTTTAACTCAAGCCACGACCCCGCCCCATTTTCGATCCCAGAGATCGCCAAACCTAGGCAGTGGAACCTCTTCATTGATACCTCCGCGGCATCGCCTCAGGACATTTATCCAAATCTAGACGGACCGGTTCTCGCAAGCGAACAAACATGCCCACTCGCACTTAAATCACTCAAGGTTTACGTCGCTGGAAACTAGATCGCCGGAGCCGGTTTCTAGAAACGCTGGCACGCCTGAAACTCTGAAAAGCGTTCAATTCACGGATGTTTCATTCGATTTCCCACCATGACTTGCTTCAAGGCGGGCCCAAGACAATACTAAAACAGGCCCACCGATCTGAAATTGCTCAAAACTGAGGAGACTTCGATCGATAACAATACTTTTCCTTCGCAACAGGATAGCGTGCAATCGACGCTTCGCCTGACTCGCACTCCGGGAGTCGGTCCGATCGTCTATTCAGAGTTAATCCAACATTTTGGATCAGCTGCAAACGTATTCAAAGCAACCGCCGCCGAACTAGGCCAACTTTCGGGAGTAGGGCCAAAACTAGTTAGTGCTATTTTGGGTCCCTACGCGTCAGCAACGGTTACCTCAATAATGAAAACCTGCCAATCGCACAACATAGACGTGATCGAGCGATTCGAAAGTGGTTACCCGGAACGCCTTTCGGAAATTTATGATCCCCCCTCAGTTTTATATTCCCGCGGGAAAATGTTTCCCGCGGACAATCTGAGTATCGCCATTGTTGGCTCCCGACATGCCACGAGATATGGAATTAAAATTGCCTCTCAGCTTGCCCGTGGGCTCTCCATGGCAGGCATCACGATCATATCGGGATTAGCCAGGGGCATTGATGCTGCAGCCCATCAAGCAGCACTCGAAGCAGGGGGGAGAACCATCGCCGTACTCGGGGGCGGGCATTTGAAACTGTATCCCCCCGACCACGCCGCGCTCGCCAACGAAATCGCCTCCAATGGCGCGGTCATCTCCGAATCGCCACCGGACTCACCGCCTCGCAGCGGCTCTTTCCCAAGGCGCAATCGTATCGTCTCGGGGCTAAGTTTGGGGGTCATTGTCGTTGAGGCTGCTCAAAGAAGCGGCGCATTGATCTCAGCCAGACTGGCAATGGAGCAGGGCAGGGAAGTCTTTGCCGTTCCAGGGAGAATCGATAACCGCATGTCCCGAGGATGTCACAAACTGATTCAGGATGGGGCAAAACTGGTAAACTCCATCGACGATGTGCTCGAAGAACTCGGTCCCCTCGCAACGCCTATTCGCACCGACGATTCCGCAGAAATTCGCAATCCCGCCGAGCTCAAACTAACCGAACAAGAGAGAACAATACTCAACTCCATCGAGACAACCCCGACGTTGATCGACTCGATTATTTCGCTAACCAACATCCCAGCCGCAAGAGTCATGTCAACCATCAGCATTCTTGAAATGCGCTCGCTGATCCAACGCGTCTCGGGCACGTCGGTAATTCGTCGTTAATATACACCCTCGCGCTCAACTTAATTCCACCATGAAGATCATCACGTACAACATCAACGGGATTCGTTCAGCGATACAAAAAGGGTTAATTGATTGGATTGAAGATCACAACTACGATGTCATTTGCTTACAAGAAACCAAAGCTCACTCCGGTAGCGTTCCCGTCTTACTGCTAGAAAGTATCGGCTATCACCACTGCTGGCATTCAGCCAAGCGGAAGGGCTATAGTGGAGTTGCCACGTTTTCCAAAATAAAACCGTGCCACGTCGAGCGAGGAATGGGTCTCGACAAATACGATGTGGAAGGCCGGATTCTCCGCACTGACTTTGGCAATCTGACGATAATCAATTGCTACGTCCCCAATGGCTCTGCCAGTCAAATCCGCCACAAATTCAAATTGGAATTTCTCGAAGAATTCACCCACTGGATTGAAGAAATAAGAAGAGAACAACCCCGAATCATCGTGGCAGGAGACTTAAACATCGCGAGATCCCCGCTGGATGTTCCTGAGCATTTAATCGAAGGCAACGTGTCTGGTTTTCGCTCAGACGAACGACAATGGCTCGAAAGCCAACTCGAACAAGACTTCGTCGATTCATTCCGACTCCAGAATCCGGACTGGCGAAGCCACACTTGGTGGCCACCGACCAACCCAGCGAGAACAGATCGAGGCGCCTGGCGGATTGACTATCAATTGGTCAGCAAACCGCTTCAATCGTCGATCCAAAACGTATCCCACCTAAAAAGCACTTTCTATTCTGACCATTGTCCGGTTTTACTTGAAATCGAGAACAATTAACGACAGAATAAAAGGCTCACAAAATTTCAATTGAGGCCAACCATGCGACCACGTCATTTCCCCATCATCGCCGCGAGCTTAATCTGGTTAATTTTACCAAGCACTGAACTGCTGGCGGAATTAAAACTGCCCTCTTTTTTCAGTAACCAAATGGTTCTTCAACGTGAGAAACCAGTATCTATCTGGGGCTGGGCCGATGCCAACTCGCAAGTCGACGTCGCTTTCAACGGTAATGCGGTATCCGCAAAGACGAACGCCGACGGAACTTGGCAAGTCACATTGCCGGCGATGAAAGCCAGCGATCAGGGGATGAACCTAGTCATTGAAAACGGCAAAGACCGCGTTGAAATCGAAAACATCCTGATAGGAGAGGTCTGGTTTGCGAGTGGACAATCCAACATGGCATTCAAGCTCCAAAACTCTCTAGATGCAAAAACAGATTTGCCAAAATCCAAAAACCCGGCGATTCGTTTTTTCCTTGCGACAAACACACCTGCCGCAAAACCCCAGACCAACATCGTAGGTGCTTGGAACCTAGCATCCCCCGAATCATCCGGGAATTTTTCTGCGGTCGCCTATTATTTTGCCAAACAAATTCATAAAGAAACGGGCATCCCCGTTGGGATCATCCAGTCTTGTTGGGGCGGTAAACGGGCTGAATGTTATACGAGCAGGGAAGCCATGCTTTCCAATCCTCACGGAAAAAAGATGATTGCAGAACTTGACCGCGCGGCTAAATCTTTTGACCCAGTTGCGGCCCAAAAGAAATACGATTCGACGATGGAAATTTGGGAGAAAAAAGTCGCTAACGTTCGGACTCAAAATAAAAACAAAGATAAATCAGACCGGATCCG
This sequence comes from Mariniblastus sp., assembly GCA_028823415.1. Classification (GTDB taxonomy): domain Bacteria; phylum Planctomycetota; class Planctomycetia; order Pirellulales; family Pirellulaceae; genus Mariniblastus. The sequence continues at coordinate 9,354 of JAPKBL010000071.1, read as the reverse complement.
TTTTCCGCGTCGCCCCCAACCCGTCAAACCAACCTATCAAAATGAACGCAATCCGACGGTTCTTTACAACGGAATGATCCACCCTTTTGTTGGATACACCATGCGCGGGGCAATCTGGTATCAAGGGGAAGCAAACGCAAAGCCGGGCTTGGCCGAAATCTATCAGGAGATGTTTACGCTGATGATCCTAGACTGGCGAGGGAGATGGGGAGATGATTTTCCGTTTTACTTCGTTCAATTGGCCAACTTTAAATCAGTCACAACCGATCCGGGACAGAAAAGTGACTGGGCGACAGTCCAAGATCAGCAAAGAAAAACGCTTGAGCTTGCCGGCACCGGCATGGCGACGATTAACGATGTTGGCGAAGCCAAGGACATTCATCCAAAAAACAAAAAAACAGTTGGCCTACGACTCGCTCGCTGGGCACTCAAAAACGAATACCAAAAACCAGTGACCGTTAGTGGCCCGCTCTACAAGTCCTCCCGCGCGGAAGCCGGAAAGATAATCATTGAGTTTGCTCACACCGGAACCGGCTTGAAAATCAAAGATGAAAAGCCACTCCAACGTTTTGAGATTACGGACGATAACCAAACCTGGCATTGGGCCGACGCAAAAATCCTCAACAACACGATCGTCGTCAGTTGCGACGGAGTTGCGAATCCCACGGCGGTTCGTTACGCCTGGGCAGATAATCCAGCCGGGGCGAACTTGGTGAACTCGGAAAACCTACCAGCATCGATTTTCACAACCGCTGACGATTGATTGGACCCGATGGACGGCCTGTCGAATTCATTTCAAGAACACAGTAACACGCTAACAGGCAAGTGCAATATTATGCATTGGACTCTGTATTTTGCTTTGTCAATTCAAGCGAATTTCCTTTGTCGTTGTAAAGTACGACATCGACAAAGTTTTTAATGAGCATTACTCCTCGACCGCAATCCTTTTCGAGATTCTCTTCATCAGTTGGATCCGGAACTTTTGTCGGATCAAATCCCTCGCCCTGGTCAGTGATCTTTGAATAAAAACGAGCACCGCAAATCTCAATCAACAGATGGACTGTTTTGTCCGGACTGCGATTGTTCCCATGGTCGATCGCATTCATGACCGCCTCTTCCATCGCCATATGAATCCCGAAAGTATCTTTATTGCCCCATCCGTTTTTCTCTAACTGTTCAAGGATCATGCCAACGATCGTCGCGCAGCAATCCGGTTCACTCGGGATGTGATCATCGTACCGCCAATGCTGAGTTGTACTTTCCATGATTAACCTAATTACTAATCTTTTCGCAAACGCGTCTGGGAAAAAACCCAACCTTGAAGCTTACAGTCTTTCGAGAGATTCAATTGCATCGAGTTGGTTATCTTTTATCTGAAACAATGAATCGAGACTTGTATAGCTAAACAAATCACGCACTTCTGGACGTAAGTTACTCAATCTCAATTGCAGGCCGGCTTTCTTGACCTCGCTCTCCAATTTGATCAACTTGTTTATCGCGGCACTAGAGAAAAACCTAACACTGTCAAAATTCAACACTATCCCCTTAGCCATCGACGCGTCCACCAGTGAAAGCAATTCTCGGCCAAGCGATTCAATCCGAGACGGATCCATCACTCTTTGATCAACAAACTTAACCACAGTTGCACCTTCGAGAACCTCTACGCCAATGCATTCGAATTCTGACATCACATTTTCTCGAAAGGAAGCATTGCAAAGTTAGACGGCTGATTTTTACTATTTATCATACCTTGCCAAATTAACGCGTCAAAAATAAACCGACACCTTTTAAACCCACTGTTCTTCGCGAGCTTTCCGGGAACCGCTGCCAAAAAACAATTCCTACCTCGGTCTTTTAATTAAAGAACACTAGCTAACACGCCCCAACCGTTGTCGCAGCGGGATCAATTTAGATTTCGGTGGAATTTCGTAACCCAATCATTCTCTCCTAATAGAAAATCCGTTCAGGAACACAACCGTTCCCAAGAATAAAATGGGCCAACAAAGCCATGTTGGCGTTGATATCTTTTTTTGAACCCCCAAGCGGGATTTCGGCGGTTTTGTATTGGCTCGGCTATTATTAGCATACGACGCTGGATAGTAGCCACCAGAACGAGCTGCCACCGGTTCCCTCGTAACCTCTCGCTCGACGGTCGCGTGGTCAGCTAGAAGATTTGAAAATCTTGGAGTCAACACATAAGTATCAACTAAATTTAACTGAATCCCGATAAAAATCAGCACCAGCCCCAGCGTCATGATTGAAGTACGTCGCATTATATTTTTTCCATCAAAGATTGGGAAAAAAACTGCACTTCGCTATTGCCTCTCTACCGGGAAACATCGTCCCAATCACGAGTAGTACATTCAGCGAGGGCAGTTTATCATTCTAATACATCGTTTTTTAATCGTTTTCTTCTTGAACCGAGGACTCACAAATATCTCCCCGGAAGATAATCCGTTCCGTTTTTTTGGGTTTTATTGAAAACAACCCTTGTCGCCCTTACGAACTTTGTAAAGAAGCAGAAGTTATTCCACGTCTAACGATTGGTTCGGCATTTCCAACGATTCGGGTATCGAGCTACAGGATCACCTTTTAAACTGGTAAGTACTTACATTTGACTAGCTCAGGTTTAAATTCTGAGTTTTGGCAGAACTTACGACCAAAATCCGGTAAATCCATGAGCCAACCAGCCGAACCCTCCTCTCATGGAATTTGGTCCCCCAGCTTTCAAGGCCTGTTATGGACTCAGTGGCTAACTTCGATCAACGATAATGTTTTTCGCTGGTTTGTGATTGGCGTCGGCAAGAATCAGTTTGCCCCCGAAGACCAGGGAACGCTTCTGATCATCGGTTCTTCATTTTTCATCATTCCCTATATCCTCTTTGCGTCAGTCGCCGGCTGGCTGGCTGACCGGTTCAGGAAACGAACCGTCATTATTGGCTGCAAGATTGCAGAAATTGCAATCATGATCATCGGAGTCATCGCAGTCAGTTTACTAGGAGAACCTGATCCAGCCTCAGGGATTGACCCCTTTTTCTGGCTGTTACTCGCTGCCGTTTTCTTGATGGGACTTCAAAGTGCACTTTTTTCGCCAGCCAAAGTTGGCACCATCCCCGAGCTATTGAATGAAGAAACGATTGCCGCCGGTAATGGAGTTTTCAACCTCGCTACCCTTTCCGCAACCGTCATTGGCATGGCTCTGGGCGGGGGACTTTCCGACATCACCAACCGAGGCCAGGACAACATCGGTTTAGCCGCAGGCGTGTTGGTTGGAATTGCCGTTGCCGGAACCATCTTGAGCTTTTTAGTTTGGTCCTTACCAGCGGCAAATGCAAAAGCCAAATTTCCAATCACTTTGATTGGTGAGACAATCAAAGACATTTTTCAGTTATTCTCATACCGCACACTTTTCCGAATCGCATTAGGCATTTCATTTTTCTGGGCGATCGCCGCCTTTGCTCAACTTAATATCGATGTTTTTGCTACCGAGAGCGGCGGCATTATCGAATCCGATCGAACGCCACTGCTGATTGCTGTCGTTCTAGGAATTGGATTTGGTAGCGTTGCGGCCGGAATAGTTTCCGCCGGTAGAATCGAATTGGGGCTGGTTCCCATTGGGGCGACTGGAATTGCAATTTTCTCATTTTTATTGTGGTTTGCTCCTGCCGATTTCATTAACGGCGACCCGTACAACTTCGATATGATCATGACATGCACCTTCCTTGCTGGTCTTGGATTTAGCGCCGGTGTCTTCGACGTCCCCTTGGCCTCTTATTTACAACACAACAGCCCAATTGAAAAACGCGGCTCAATACTCGCCGCCACCAACTGCCTTGCCTTCAGTAGCATCCTCGTCTTCTTTGGTGTGATGTTGTTCTGCACGCAATCAACCGAACCAGGAACAATTGCTCAATTGCCCGCTGAACTTAGAGCCGAGAGCTTGAGCGAAGCACAAAAACAACAGCTGGGTGAAACGGTCGGCCGTTTTGAAAAAACGCTAATTGGCAATCAACCAGGGATCGAGGAATTCGTCAGTCAAACCGCCCCTCCGCTACGCCCTGCGACCCTGACACGCTTAATCGCCAAAGACACAGAACGTCGAATCGCTGACTCAAAACCACTGAGACTCGAAGATTATGTTGCCGAATTTAATTCAGACGCTTCCAACTTGAGTGAACAAGAGTCAATCGCTTTGCAGCGCCAAATCTTTAAAGTTCAAAGACAAATTCGCCCACTTCCGTTACTTAGCTCCCGCCAAATATTTTTGGTCATGTGCATTTTGACGCTCCCGGTAATCGCCTATTCGCTCTACCTTTTAATTAAGCAAACCGTGCGACTCTTGTTTTACCTTGCGTTTCAAATGATCTACCGAGTCAGAATCAACGGCATCGAAAATCTGCCGAAACAGGGCGGCGCCGTTGTGGTCGCCAACCATTCCTCTTGGCTCGATGGAGCGATCCTTCTGGTTTTAGTACCTCGTCTACCTCGTGTGATCGCATGGGCGGGTAATTTTTCGCATTGGACGATGCAAAAATGGGCCGCATTCTGCGGAATCATACTGATTGCCGGCGGACCAAAATCAATTCGGAACGGGCTGAAAACGGCCAAACAGACCATCGATCAAGGGGAGGTCGTCGGCTTGTTCCCGGAAGGTGGAATCTCGCGGGATTGCCAAATTAAAAATTTCAAACCAGGCCTCACGAAAATTATCGATCTTAAAGAAAACAAGACCCCCATTGTCCCCGTTTACTTTGACCAACTGTGGGGAAGCATATTTAGTTTCTCCCAAGGAAAGAGTATAAAAAAGTGGCCACGATCATTTCGCCGCCCGCTTTCGGTCCACATTGGCAAACCAATTGAAAAAGCTGATACGATGTTTGCAATTCGTCAATCTGTTCAAGAGCTTAGCGCAACTACCATGGACAACCCCGCTGGAAAATTCGTCTCTGCCCCTTCGGCATTTATTAAAGCCTGCAAACGTAATAAGTTTCGCTCGAAAATTGGTGATTCCACTAACCAGGAAGAAACCGGTGGCAAGTTACTTACGCGTGCGTTAATTCTGAGACGCCTCCTCAAACAACACGTACTCGACAATCAAGAAAAAAATGTGGCAGTCTTGATTCCGCCGTCCGTTGGAGGTGCGGTTGTAAACCTCGCTTTGGCACTCGACAAACGGGTCGCAATCAATCTCAACTACTCACTTTCGAATGATCTAATCAATCATTGCGTAAAAGAAGCAGAAATAAAGACAATTTTGACCACCCGAAAGGTTGCCGACAAATTCAACTTCGATTTTGACTGCAATATTTTCTATCTCGATGACCTCAAGGACAAAGTGAGTGGACTGGACAAACTGATTGGGATATTTCAAAGTTTCATGCTACCGGGAGCCCTGCTCGACCTTGCCCTCGGACTCAATCAAATCAAACCCGACGACACTTTAACCGTCGTGTTTACTTCGGGCTCGACAGGTGTCCCCAAGGGCGTGATGCTCACTCACAAAAACATCATGAGCAATGTGCTTGGGATCGAACGCGTTGGTTCGCTGACCCCCAATGACACCTTGATTGGCATCTTGCCCTTTTTCCATTCGATGGGCTATACCGTGACGCTCTGGGTTCCCATGACGACTGACTCGCGGGGTGTCTATCACTTCAATCCGCTCGATTCAAAAATTGTCGGCAAGATCGCAAAGAAATTTTCGGCAACCATCATCGTCGCCACACCAACATTCCTGCGTTCTTATATGAGACGATGTACTCCAGACCAATTTAAGTCAGTTAACATGGTCATTGCGGGCGCCGAAAGACTTCCGCCAGAATTATGTGAAGAATTTGAAAACAAATTTGGCGTACGGCCGGTAGAAGGTTATGGGACGACCGAACTCTCGCCGGTCGCAGCGGTCAACATTCCCTACTCCCGTCAATCGAAGAAAGATTTTCAAATCGACGCGAAAGAGGGCACCGTCGGTAGACCGATGCCCAACATGGCGGCCCGAGTTACCGACCTCGATTCAGACGAAGTTCTTGGCCCCAACCAACCGGGAATGCTCTGGATTTGCGGACCAAGCGTGATGAAAGGGTATCTCAATAAACCGGAGGCCACCGCCGAAGTCCTTGATGGGAAGTGGTATAAGACCGGCGACGTCGCCATCATCGATGATGACGGTTTCATTAAAATCACCGGCCGAATGAGTCGCTTTTCGAAAATTGGCGGTGAGATGGTGCCTCACCTTAAAATTGAAGAAGTTCTCTCTGAGTTTCTTGACTCAACACCCAATGATGACTCCGACGACCATCTGTTAGTCGCCGTCACCGCTGTCCCGGATGAAAAAAAGGGGGAACGATTAATTGTTCTCTACACAAAAACACCAAAGACGGTAGATGATATGCAACAGGCACTTAAGGATGCAGGCTTACCCAACATCTTCATCCCGACGACTCCAGGCTTTATCCAAGTCGACCACTTACCCATTCTCGGCACTGGCAAACTTGACCTTCGAGGAATCAAAGAAATCGCATTAGAGAATGCTGGAACCTAGTACCACAGCAGTAAATGACAAGCGGGCAATTTCCTTGAATTGCGATGACTATTTTCGCTAACTCTGGCCTAGCATACGCTGGGCAAGATTAAAGGAACAAACATTCCTTAATTTCAAATAGGACATGGTCAAGCGCGGGTTGATTTCCATCAACTGATCCCCAGCGGTGCCGAGGACCATGTCTAGGCCAACATACCCCTTCGTTGGTGGCATCAATCGGATCGTTTTTTCTGCCAATCGACGCGCCCTGAACTCCAAGTCTTTATGAATCGGAAAACGCGAACCAATAAAATCCCCAAACGGATGGCGATTAAACACTTGCTCGGTTGCCGGAAGAAAAGTGAACTCATTCCCCTGGCAGATCACGGATACACTTACCGAAACTCCTGGATAAAAGGGCTCTACCCAATAGTTTGATCCAGCTAACTGGCTCTCTAGCTGCTCCAGTTCCTCATGCTTCTCAACCAGCTTGAGCCCCTCACTCCCGACACCGTCTATGGGCTTTAATACAAGTGGAAAATCGAAATTGTCCACCGGCCTATTCCCAAAATCGGCAAATTTCATGCCCCTCGAAACTCCCTTGAATCCTTGAGCTTGCAAAAACTCAAACGACGCCTGTTTGCTCGAAGCGATCCGCACGAACTCCTCGCTTGGGCTCACGAACTTCCCACGAAACGGCTCCAGCCACTGGACGCAATTTAACAAACGGCCTCCTGTTTCCGGAGCAATTAGCAAAATCCGATCAACGCCCACTGCTAAATTTTTCAGGCAAGCCCCCAGATCTTCCTCTTGTGAAACAGGATAAAGAGTTAACCCGTCAGTCGCTGGAAAATCGCCTAGGGCCCGTTCGTCAATCGGCAAAATCACTTCGATCCCTGCAATAAGAAAATCTTGAGCAATTGCCTGCAACATACGCTTCCCCTGCGAACGAATTGCCACCCCGCAATGAAAGGAATCCCCATCTATCCAGAGCCCACCCCCAGTCAACCATTCAAATATTAGAATTTGCATTTAACTTGCCCAACTTAAAGTTCGAAGCTATATACACAAGTGGTTTTAGATTTGCTTTACAACCCACCCAAAAACCGTACAATTCGGTATCTCATTTAAATCAGCTCGAAATTTCCAACGGCCTGAAAATCAAGAAGGAAGAAATTGTGACATTGATCAACCGTTTCGAAGGCGACAACGTCCTTATCGTTTACTTTCAGGATGTTAGAATCATCGATGATTCGAGAATCAGTAGCCTCGGACAAGAACTCGGTGAACTGATCAACAACACCAGCAACTCCCGTATCATATTGAATTTTCAAAACGTTGGCTTTATGTCTTCGGCAATGATCGGAAAGCTGGTCTTGTTTGGCAAAAAATGTAAAGAAGCAAAGGTAAAACTGCGGCTTTGCACAATTGGTGACAACGTAGACGAAGTCTTCAAACTGATGCGGCTGAATAAGGTTTTCGACATTGATAAAAATGAAGAGACCTCGATTAAAAAAATCAAAAAGTAAGCTCGATGCCAGCCTTCCACTCCACTCACCGCACGGATTTTTCTGGCTCAAAATTCGACTGCCTGCAAAAACGAACCCCTGAGGTTAACGATCGGGGGCTTCGTTTCGGCGACGGTTCTTATCGGAATCGAAATAGGCTCCCATTTTTGCAACTCCCATCGTAGTCGCAACGCCGCCGCTGATCAGCAGCAGCGATATAGCAACCTGCCCCCATCGAGGCCGCACCCAAGCCATGCTCCAGTCCTCTGGATCAATCGAAGCTTGATTTTCAACGGTCACGACGGATCCTTTGATCATCTCTCCGGGAACCGGCGGTATCCCCTCCTGAAAGGGCCACAGGCCAACGGTTGAGCCTAGCAGCAAACCGAGCAACATTCCCAGCGTCGCCTTTTGAAATTTTCGCAGCAACCACTCCAGCAAATTCCCAACAATCAACACACCCGCAATAACGCCAATCCCGACGGGTAATAAAACGGTCACTCCTGGGGAAATCGCCGCGGCCAAATCGCGACTGGATAGAGCGTCTTTAAATTGATCAATAGCTCCAAGAATCGGCACGTATTGCCCCAACAGCAGCAGCAAGTATCCCCCCGACAGCCCCGGTAAAATCATCGCACTTGCCCCGGCTAATCCCGCGATCAACAACATCAGGAAATTGGAACTCCCCTGGCCAACAATTCCGCTGGACTGCAAAATCGCCAGAATGACCATCGCGAAAAAAGAGGCCAACACAGATCCAACCAACACGGGAGACGCGGGTCGCGCCAGTTTCCAAACGATCGGGATTCCACCTAAAGTCAGGCCGATAAATATGCTGTACATCACCCATCGTTGATGGACGACCAACTCTTTGAGCGTACCGGCAAGCAAGAGAATCCCAATTCCCGCGGAGCAAACCACAGCGCCCATCACGATTAGGGAGCGGGCCCGAAATCGAAATCGGGTCAATTCCGCCAAAGCATCAATGAAGGCCGGATAAATACCTGAGGCCAGCAGCATTGTACCGCCGCTGATTCCGGGAACGAGGTTGGCAAGCCCCATTAAGAAACCACCGAAAATCGAACGCAGTAGTAAGGCCTTGCCAGAAACCTCCCCCAAAACATCAAGACTTATTGTTTTTTTTTCTTCCATCAAATCTAAAATTCCGCCTGTATAAAGCATGTCACGACGATCTCAGCCGCCCAACCACCGTCACAGCAACACGACGTGGTTTACCTGCCTCCCCACAACTTACATTCTATCGCCACGTAAGCATGATATTATCCCAACCACTTAAAGGGAACAACGTTAATCAGGGAACAACGT
>JAPKBL010000183.1 GCA_028823415.1 Mariniblastus sp. | reverse complement strand
GATGACCCATCTTTACTGACGCCCGATGAACGCAATTCAGAAATTGCCGGTATCCCCGGGGATGCAGTTCTACGTTTACACGGACATTCGGCGATTTCTTCCGATGATTCCAAAAAAGCCGCCGATTCGTAAGCCAAGCCACGCGGAAACGCACCCAACTCAGGCTTCACGAAAAAACACATTGCCATCCCGCCATGCGTTAGAGACAAATCAGGATGTTGGAAAAATTAGCTTTTCGCACAAGTTTCATGGCATTACATTTCGGCTAAACATGCCCATTGAGAAAACGGCTTGCCGACTAGAATCCTGAGATTGAGCGATTGATCAAACGAAAGAACCCCGTTTATGCATCGCCAATGTAAGCCTGCATAAATGGTAGGTAGGTGACAACAGTTGGCGTGAAGTCAGCTTGTCGAATTAAGTCATGGCCGTTATTTGCTTCACTTCCTGACTCTCGTACGACATTGCCGAGCTCAAGCATATCGCCGTTACCCCAGGGCCAACATTGAACTGCGTTGGGATTAAGTCCTTTTCGAGTTACTGCCATGTACTGAAACGGTAAATCGTACTGCTGGGCAATCTTCAGTGGCATTTGAATCGGCATGCTGATCTGTTTGTTGGTTAAAAATTTCAACATGCGGAAAGGGCCATTACCAGAAACAAGCCCAAGTCCTTGTTTGGCAAACTGCGCCGGTCCAAATTGTTTTCGTACACTCGCTTTGAGAATCAGGTCTTCCTGCCATTGAATGTTCGTTTTGAAACAATCGTGGTTATCTTCGACTAATGAAATGACTGGATCTGTGTGTTTGGGAAATGCCTGCATTTCGCGACCCCAAGCAATCGAGTTTGGGCTGTTGATATACAGGCTGTGCATAAACTGACATTTGCAAACCGAGCTTCCAAAATTATTGTACAGATGGCGATACGGATTACTTTTGGACGAAATGTCTATTTCACTTTTTTCTCCCGACTGGGTCGCATCAATGCTGATAACGATTTCATGGTATGCACCACATACCGAGTCACGAATAATATTTAGCCAGATAGAAACAAACGCGCGCCCATCGGTGGTCCGGATCGGAGTTAGTCCCTCTTCGGCAAGGGCGCTGGATATTTTGTCGTGATCACAGTGGCCTTTGATGACCATTAGGGTCGCGTCGTAAACATAAAACTGCTGGTCTGTTTCTTGCCCCAGCGAAAGTCGACCGGCGGTGTACTTGCGTCCTTCGAACCATCCTGAATTCTTGATTCGGCGGGGGGAGCATCCCCAATTGGGGTCGGTACGGGTTTGTGTAATTCGGCCACATTCTTCTTTATTCGCATTGAGTTTGTTCGAAGCAACCATTAAATCGATTCCTAGAGGACTGTTTCGCTTGGGTTCGTCACAGGCGAACTTGAATTTTCCCGTTAGAGATAGCCAAAGTTAGAGATAGCCAACATCATCGGACCACAAACCCAACTACTTTCAAAAGAGTTTTCGCTTGAATTTTTTAAATAACTCTACAGACAATACACTTTTTAAGTTGCCAAGTTCGCGTACGCCTGCGCCAAGTCAGCTCGAAGTTCTGACGGATCACCGATCACCTCTGGGTCAACTTGGACGGTGAGGCAGACATTCCGACGCGTCGCGATTGCACCGATGACAATTGCGTGATTGGGCGGAAGTGCTGGTTGGGCGAACAACGAATGTACTGCAACCCCACCAATCTGTTGACGAGCAATTCCGCCTGGGAGAACGCTGATTAGCAAGTTAGCCTGGGTCGACCAACGGTTGCATACGTACGCTCGAGCGGCGGCAGGGAGTCGCCCAAGGAAGTTTAGAATGGTTGGAAACACCTGGGCACGCTGTTGATGCCTGAGCGAATCCAAGCCGCGGCGTATCTTCTTCAATCGAACTTGTAAGTTTGCGGGCGCCAGCGGCAAATTGATAAAGCCAACGTCGTGCCGATTGGACGCGAATCCTGGTGAATCCTCGCTCGGTTTACCAAGCGGCAGGATCGCTCGTAATTGGCGATTTTTTCCGTGCTTTTTGCAATAGCTTGCAAGACCATCCGTTAACACCGCTAACAACACTTCTTGAAATGATGCGTTGTGCTTACTCCTTGCATTTCTGATGACCTGGCGTGACCAACTGAACGATAGCGTTTTACGTTGAGCAGAACGACAACCAGACAATGGGCACTTGATATGACGTCGCATGACATCCCTCGCCAAAATGCGGACGCAGCTACCGCTGATCAGGGGTTTGTCTGCCGAAGCGATGACGGGGGCATCCGTATGGGGAGCCTCAGCGACGTTCCGCGAGTTGGCGCGAGGATCCAAAAGACTGGAGTAAAACTTCATTCCCTCCAGTCCGTCAATCAATGAATGATGCGCCCAAATTGCGATTGCACATCGCTCTGGCTTATTCACTCCGCCTTTCGCGCGAATGAGTGCGATCCGCCATGGAGGACCGCCAACGGGGAGTCCCCGTACTGCCTCGTTGGCAACGTACGTAAGAATGTCTTCGTTGGACGACTCGTTCAATGTGATTTCGGCGCAATGATTGGATAAATCAAAGTTTTCGTCCAGCCTCCACGCGGGCGATCGTTGATCAACAATTCGACAACGGTATTGTGGATGGACATTTGTGAATTGTTGCAGTCGTCCCCAAATTGTCTCCGCGTCTACTGCTCCTGATGCGAAGGCGACTCCGCTAACGATCTGAGGTCGCACTGGGGTGTCCAAATCCATAAAGCCAAGCTCATGGGTGGTTAGTTCACGTTCGACGGCACTGGAATTTGACATGGTTTTTCTCGGTAATGATCAACAGGCAACTGCTTGAAAACGCGATGCAAATCGCGTCGCATCCTGTTAAACGCTCTTGCGTGAAAAAACCCAACCAAAAAACAAAAAAGTTTGGAGAAAGCCAAAATTGCCGTCAATCAAGGCCTTTCGCTTGCCAAGTCGACCGAATGCTGTGACCGAATTTGCTCGCGCGCGAGTCGAGTCAACTTGATTCCCCACACCAGCGCCAAAACAGTTGCGCCGAGTCCGTAGAGTATGGGTGCTTCCGGTAAATACAACATCAAAACGAACGAGTTCAGCCAACACAGGGCAGCCCCAAAATAAAACTTACGCCAGTATCGTGGTGCGATGGTGGCGAGAACAAATCCAGTCAAAGCAGAGAACATTGGGTAGCACATGAGGATTGCTTCCTCGACCCTCGGTGACTCGGACAAGCCACTTGCCAGTAATCGTAACGATCCTGCGACTGCAATCGCGGCAAACATCTTTGCCAGACAAACCGCCCACATGCTTTCCATCGCCAGGTGTTCGGGTGTATTCTTGACCAGCTTGGTTTTTGAACTGAATACAAAGAAGACCACGCCGTACATGGAAAACATGGTTATCCAAATAAGTGGCTCAAGGATTGGAACCCCTCCCCAACCCGCTTGAATTTGCAGATACACAACTAGATTGATTGCCAGAAAAAGGGGGCTTGTGAGGAGTGTCCTTTTGGCAATCGTTGCAATTCGCAGCCCATCCTCTGCGACGGTAAATTGATCAATGGCAGTCGCGACTTCCTGACAATTCTGATAGCGAGAATCAGGATCGAATTCAAGACACCGCATGCAGATCCGTTCGAGTTGCGGATTGATGTTTCGGTTCAACGATCGCGGTGATATCGGTGACCAGGATTCCCGTTGCCTATCAGTAAATGGTAATTTGACATTTTCGTAAGCTGTTTTTCCAGTTAGCAAATAGTACAGCGTTGCACCAAGGCCATAAACATCAGCTCGGGAGTCGAGCTCCGCCCCCATCGCTTGCTCAGGAGCCATATAGCCAATTGTTCCAGCAATCGCCTGCTTGTCCTCAGCCTCTTGTGACAATCTGGCGAGTCCGAAATCTGCAAGCAGCGGCTGGTTTGCAACTTCATCAAAAAGGATGTTTTGCGGCTTGACGTCTAGGTGCAAGATACCTGAGGCATGCGCTTCCTGCAGCGCGTTTGCAACCGAGCGAATTATTTTGGCAACCTCAATTTGATTTAGTGCCGCGGCGCGATTCGAGAGATCCCCCCCTTCCAACAACTGCATAATAAAGTAAAAGCCATCTGAACATTCCCCCGCATCATAAATCTTGACGACGTTCATATGCTTCAGACTGGCAGCGATGCGAATCTCTTTTTGCAGGCGTGCAACGACTTGTGATCGATGGTGAGGCGCTATCCGGTTCAGCGCTTGTGTTGAAACCAGCTTGATTGCCACGAGCTGACCCGTCTGGTCCTGCAGCGCCCGGAAGACTGCGCCTTGGCCACCTCGCTGGACCAACCGCTCGAGCGTGTATCCCGGAATTTGAGGGAGCCTTACCTCCAAAGGCAGAACCGTTTCCGCAATCTCGTTAACGACTTCTTCAAATCCCGGATACTGCTGGCGAAGTTCGTCAAACTTCAACTCAAATCGATCGCTCTGAATTGGCTCCAATTGCAGTTGAAGCTTGAGCAACCAGTACAACAATTGGGGCCTGCGATCAGAATTAACCCGTTCTAGGTAAGTCTCGATCTTTGGCTCCTGTTGGCTTTGAGTCTTTCGTTCAAACTCATCGCAGAGGAGATCGATTTCTTCGTCGGGTGTATAAATTGGCATCGGAACCTATACTGTTAGCGTATCGAGTTAACCATTTGATAATGGTACATGGATTCCATTGGCGATGACAATAACATATGGGCCAGCGACCTGACTCACTAACTTTGCCGATTCATGGGTAGTCGTTCGGCGGGAGGGCTGTTTAAGTGAACACGAATTTGGGCGGAGAAAATTCAATCACCCAATGGCTGCATCAGGCTCGGGACGGTGACGAATACGCGCGGCAACAGATCTGGGTTCGGTACTATGAGCGACTGATTCGCCTGGCGAGAAGTCGAATAGCCACCGGCAACGCACGCGTTTCGGACGAAGAAGATGTTGTCGTAGGCGCATTCGACGCCTTCTTTCGCGCGTTAGATGACGGCAAGTTTTCAGAACTCGGAGACAGAGATGGTATTTGGCGTTTGCTGGTTGTGATTTCCGATAATAAAGCGAATGACCTATACCGATATCATACCCGGCAGAAACGAGGCGGCGGGAATATTCGAGGACATTCAGCATTTCTTGATGATGGAGGCGACGGCGACCATTTCGAACAGGTACCCGATCCATCGCCGGACTTTGCTGAGTCGCTTTGCCTGACCTGCAATGAACTGCTCTTGCGGCTAAAACCAGAATTACGCCAAGTTGCCGTTTGGAAAATGGAAGGCTACACCAACCAAGAGATCGCTGAGAAACTTCAATGCGTGGAAGAATCGGTACGTCGCAAAGTGATGCTCATACGTTCCATCTGGAGTAACGACAATGGACTGTAACTGACGCAACGACATCCCAGATCGTGACCAACCAGGTTGGCAACGATCGTCGGCCCAGTCAACAAGGCACCAGAGGGCGACGATTCTTGGACCGCGTAGCTTTTGCCCACTCCTCTCAGTCCAAGCTCAATCAGGTTGATGTTCCGCAATAAAAAGCTGCGACGGATCTGTAATTTATCTTGCTAGTTTCGCCGCAGTAAGAGCAGGTCCGCCGCCAGCGTGACGTGCATCGCCTGCACGGCATCCAAGCGAGATTTCTGGGAATGGCGCACCGCACGGTACGTCATCGCTAAGGCGTCTGCAATCGCGTCCGGCTCCAATTTGACATTGCTGTGCCAATCTTTTTGATCAATCACTTCCATGCCGGCAAGACGCATATCGTCGGCAATCATTTCCCATCGACTGCGACGCTGGCCAGCTTGTTGGACTTGCTCGCGAAGCTCGATCAAATCGTCTTCGCCCGGCACGGCAACCACACAGATCCCACCCGGCACAAGAACGCGATGAATTTCTGAAATGGGACGTCGACCAAATAGTGATATGACTCGGTGAACACTTTGATCGGCCGCCGGCAAAACGCGATCCGCGTTAGCCAACACCCAAGTCGCCTCAGGCCAGCCGCGTGCTGCCAACTTGATGGCGCGTTTGGAAAGGTCAATACCGCAATAGGAATTGGCTTCGGTGGAAAACAGCGCAGGACCAAACGACCCTTCACCACACCCCAAATCGAGTGTTCTTTGATTTGTCTCCGGACCGTTCGCAGCGAACCACGGACGCAGGGTCTCTATCAGTGATGTTGCGTGCCCATGTTGAAGCCAACGGTGCCGAGCCAAAACAGCATCCTCCGAATCACCAGGATTCTTGGACTTCTTATCCTGAGGTTGCAGCAGATTCCAGTAACCCTGTTTGGCTTGATCAAAACGATGATCGGCGCGGCAGACCAGCTCGCGCTCGCGCTGCTCCAGCAATTGTTGGCAATCTCGGACGGTGCACCGCAGTTGAAACATCCCACGATTATAAAATGCGAATACGCAAACCAACAGAGGGCATCGCCAGCGTTGAAGCAAACGACAATCGCACCCTGAAATGGTTCCACGACCAGACCGCGAAATTCGAGCAAACAGAATCCCCCTGCTCTCAAGAACCCTTTACTACGGGATCATTACAACTACGGAATCATTACAACTGCGGAATCATTACAACTACGGAATCATTACAACTACGGAATCATTACAACTACGGAATCATTACAACTGCGGAATCATTACAACTGCGGAATCATTACAACTGCGGGATCATTACAACTGCGGGATCATTACAACTACGGAATCATTACAACTGCGGAATCGCGACAAGGGTTGG
>JAPKBL010000070.1 GCA_028823415.1 Mariniblastus sp. | reverse complement strand
CCCGTTTGCTCTCCCGTTTGCTCTCCCGTTTGCTCTCCCGTTTGCTCTCCCGTTTGCTCCGCAGAGCGATCTTCTGACCCTTGTTGGATTTCATCCTGGAGGTCTCGATTGAGCCTTTCGAGAGTGTCTCGGGCCGCCTTGAGCGCTTCGGTCTCATCGCCGAGCACGCTTTCTGCTGCGTTTTCTATACCTTCACGGATTTCCTGAATCCCCTCGCGAGCACGCTGCTCCTCGCTGATTGCATCCTCTTTCCAGCCACGATTAAATGACTCCCGAGCTGACTCGAGTGCCTTATCCGGTCGGCTAACTTCCGAATCACGATACGTATCGTACAGCTCTTCAGCGAGCAGCGGCTCGAAAGGTTCCGCCTCTTCAATGGTCCGTCGCATTCGGTCCCTTAACGCTTCCACTGCCTGTTCTTGTTCAGCTAATTGTCGATCTAAATCGGGTTGCTCTGATTCCGTTTCTCGTAATGACCTCGAATCCTCCTGAGCTCCTGGCAGGTCGGACTCTGCCATCTGCTCCGCGATGTCTTCCTGTTTTTGTTCAATCTCCTGAGCCTCTTGGCGAAGCTCTTTCATTTGCTCCGTAAATTGACCCGAGGATTGATTCTGAAGTTCGTCACGAAGTTCTTCCAGCTCTCTTTGAGCCCGGGTTCCCTCGGCTGCAGCCCTGGAAATTTCATTGTCCTCTAACGCTTCGGCAGCCCGTTGCAAATTCTCACGCACATCTTCAAGCTGCTCTGCGTCCTCGGCCATTCGCTGCTGATTTTCCTCGCTTTGCATTCGGTCGAGTAATTCTTCGGCATCGCGAAGCATTTGTTCCTGTTGCTCTCGAAGCGATTTAAGCCGCCGCTCAACTTCTTCTTTTTCTTCTTGTGAGTCAGCTTCCTCTAATGCTGATTGCAACTCTTTAATCCGCTCGTTTAAATCCTCTTGGCGCTGGGACAGTTCACGCAAACGACTGAGAACCTGTCGATCTTCTTGCTGCTGTTGACTCTGTTCGGTCTGCTCTTGCGCCGTTTTTTCATTCTCATAACGGTTCTCATCTTCCTTTAGATTCAATTGATCCAATTGATCTTGCTGACGATTATTTTGTTGCTGAGGCTGACCGGGTTGTTGGGGCTGCTGTTGTTGTTGCTGCGTGACTTCAAATTCTCGAGCACGCAATTTAAGCAATCCTTGGTAGGCCGCCTGCTCGCTTGACAAGGCGGATTTAAGTGACTCCAGATCACTCTTCTCCTTCGCCCGCTCGAGCTTTAAAACAGCTTCTGTCATAAAGTCTCGCGCCGGTTCTACAAAAGAAAGGGACTCCTCATCTTCTAATTCGCTGGCCAGCTCCATTAGGCTTTCAATCGCCGTCGCCTGGGATTGAGATAACAACTCGGTATCGGAAACGAACGTCTCCGAAAGACCTGGTTTACGTGACCCGCGACTATCCTCTCGGCGGATAACTTTCCAGGTCGCATTTATAATTTCTTTTTGCAGTTCTGCGAGCTCTTGGGCTTGCTCCGCATTCTGGCCACCTTGCTGTTGTTGCTGCTGCTGTTGTTGTTGCTGTTCGCTCGCAGTTTGCGCCTGACCTTGTCGAAAAATCTCTTCGAAATGCCTGACTTCGGCAAAAAACATATCACTGGCAACTTGCCGACGCTCACCATTCGAACCGATGTCCTCCGCCCAAAAGTAATAAGAAACAAGATCGTCCGGTTGAACGTCCAGCGACTCGAGATCGAGGAGATACTCGACTTTCTTTCGTTTATTCCCTGCGGCAATTTGCTCTAACTCAACCTCCTGAGCAGGGCGGCCCGGGATTTCGAAGTTCACGCCGAATGATTCGATTCCGAAATCATCCCATGCACTTGCGCTCAATTGAACTTCTTCGATAGGCGACGCGTCAACATCTCGCGCGGGCGTCAATAATTTCAAATCAGGCGGCCGATTCTCCAATACATTAAGGACGAATTTGGGGGGCGTCCGATTGCCCCGTTGATCGACATCCGTCAGCTCTAGTTCATACTTTTGGGATTCAGCTAATTCCAACGTGAGTAACAGCCTTCTCGGATCCTCGGTATCGAGAACTAAGTCAATCGGCTCTCCGTCATCCTTGGGAAATAAGACGGCGCTGGACACCGGCTTATTAAGATAAAATTCAAACTGCGCCGTTGTGCCCTCGACAGCGGTTAGCCTCCGAAAGTCCTGCAACACTTTATCTTCCGAGCCGGTGTATTGAGGATATTTCAGGGTAGCATCGGCGCGAACCAAGCGAGGGTAATCAAAGACCGTGACTTCATACGCCTCGGTACTTTGGTCGGCGTATTCGACGCGATAGGAAAGGGGAGCTTGCACCGTTGGGATTCTCGCCCCAAAAACTGGGTCGTCGAGACTCTTTGACATCGACACACGCACCTCTTCACCATCCTGGTTGACGTACATCAGATTCGCATTAGTGGGAAGTGAGTCTCCAAATCGGGCCAACACCAATAGGCTTGTACCTCGCTCAACTTCGGCATTTCCCGGCTCCACGGCAATTGTCAACTGACCAGCCTTGATTGCCAAATCCGAAAATGCAATCGCGGTATCGCCCTCTTGCCCAATGGCAAACCAAACTAAGCAGAACATCGCGATCATCCACCCGCATAAACTAAATAGCCCGACCAAGGGCGCCATGATGAGCTGCCAGCGCGGCACTAAGGAAGCCCAGCTATGTTCATAACTATGCGTGACGGCTTTTCTCATGACCGCTTGCTGAAGGAAACTAAGACTCTTGCCGTCTTCTGCCTGCTGCTCAATCGCAGTCAACAAACTGGAATCGAGTTCAGGAAATTCACGCTCAATCCGTTTCACCGTCTTAATCGAAGAATCAGACTTAAACAGTCCAATGCAAAGACCGATGGCCGATAGCGCGAAAGTCGCGATTAAAAAAGGAAACCCAACCTTGGACACATCAAGTTCACCGGTTCGATTCAGATAAATCATCACCACGGCTACGACCAACGACAGGCCCCAAATTGATGCGAGAGTCCAAGCGACCCGAAGAAATCGAGTTCTTCGAATGACGGGCTCAATACGCTTAAAAATCATGTGATCCATTAAACTAATTCTCCACCAGTTTTACTTGCCTCTGTTCCGCCGGTCGAAAATTTCAACCTCGACGAAGTCCGCGCGGCAAGCCATGTCTCAAATATCAATAATAAAATTGCCGCAACGATTAGCCACTTCCATATTTTTTGACGATCCTCAATATCTCGATCGAGCATCGACCGCATCTGTGCTCGTTCGGAAGCCGCCGTTTCCTGCTCGCCGACGTTGACCGAGAACATCTCGATCTGTTCGAGCGGAATCGCCGTCGTCTCACTCTCGGACCGATTCACGTTCACGGCAAATAATACTTCATCTCTCACCTGAGCATCTCCGGTGGTTTTCGCCTCATCGTCCACTGAATTTCCCGTGCCCGAAATTAATCGATAGATCCCCGGTTGGTCGGTTTGCTCAAAATCCCCTGCCTCGGCAGGAACCGCCTCTCGTGAACCATCCGGTTTTTCTATTTGACGACTCTCCTGACCGGCTTCCGCCGCCGGGATGAAAATACTTTCGCCGATCCAATAAGACTTATCGAGATCGGGAATGTCGGCCGCAATTTCAACCAAACCGTTGATCAGTGGTACAAACTTGGTAGACAGTGCCAACTGACTTTGACGTGGATTCCAACCGCTTGCCATCGCATAAACGCATCCGCGATCAGAATCATCTAATTTCCAAATCGCCGGATCATCATTCTCGAATCGAGCGAGGACGACCGCATTCGGATCGACAATTTCAACCGGCTGATGATCCCAAAATCGAATATTGGTAAAATCATTGTATCTCGGATTGGCGAATAACTGAAACAACCGACTGGAGAAATCGATTTCAGCTAACATTTGATACTCCTGCTTGGAGCGACGCGGATTGCCTGATTCCGTTTTCAAGCGACCACCAATCCAGTCCTGTGTGAAATTGACGGTTTCGGCGTCCGACAGAACCACCAAGAGCGTCCCGCCGCCTTTCAAATATTCGTCGATTTCATCGCGCCGAACTTCATCGACCGGTGAGGTCAAAACCGTCAGTGCCTGCGACCCCATTGCGGATCCTCGAAGAGATTCTCCGGCTTTTACTTGCCGCGCGACCACTTTACGCGATGGCGTGTCGATCAAACCGCGGCGCAAATAATATTGCAATTCCTCTGGGTTGTCGGGCGTGTCGTTGCCGAGATAATCCACTCTGAGCACTTGCTGTTCGACAGGGGCTACAAAAAACGAGTTGTCAAAGATCTCTGAGTCACCCGTGAGTTCAAAAAACTGATTATTCAGATTTTTTTCCGGGGCAATTTGCATTACACGACTGGTGCCTGCGGGAACAAAAAATGGTAACGATTCAACGGTATTGCCAGTGTTCCAGTTGACAAAAAACTGATCGACCACTGACTCCTCTGAATTCCGCACTCTAATTCGAAGACCAGAATCAGATTCATCACTCGTCGCCGCCAACAATTGCAGCGTCGCATTGGTAGGATCAGCAGCGACGACCGAATAGAACTGAACAAAAACCGTTGCTGGCCACTGGTACGCCTGAAGCGAATTTAGGTTCGATCCCTTCTGCAAGTCACTCACGACCACAACTTGGAGTTTCGCGACCGTCGTTTGATCTCCCTCAGTCCGCTGAGAATCTCGCCAAATATCTAAATTATCTGCAACCGTCACCATCGCGTTTCCAAGATCGGACCGATGCCAACCCGGCCCTAAGGACTTAAATCCCCTCCGAATGGAATCAGCACGGGCGCTCAACCCATCATCCATCTGATCCTTAAAATCAACGACCGTGCGAACGTCCTCGTCGAACACAATCAGCGCCACATCATCGCCTTTTTCCAGCCCCTCTAATACTTTTTCAATTTGACGCTCAGCCTGCTCCCAAAGACCAGACCGACGCATGCTGGCGCTGGTATCGAGCAAAATTGCGATTCTCCGATTGGCGACTTCGTACTCGGTGAGAGCATCCTGTCCCCGGAAAAACGGCCTCATGAACGCAATCGCAATTAAGCCGATCGCGAGGGCACGCAATAAGAGGAGTAAAATGTTCTCCAAGCGACTTTGACGTGTCAGGGAGGGAGGCGATGGCTTGAGGAATATTAATGAACTAAACTCGGTCTGCCCCTTGGGGGTCTGCCTAATCAAGTGCAGCAAAAACGGAAAGGCAATGGCCAGGGCGCCTAAACCAAATAACCAGGCGAGTGCACTCATTGGGCCCCCCTGACCTGCGTTGCGCGTTTCACGTTTCTACCGTTGGATGCCCGTGACTGAAGCAATTCAAGCAAAGCGACTTCAAGGGGTTGATCTGTCGCAATGGTGAAAAAATCGACGCCGATTTGATCACAGATTTCTTTGATGGAAGACTCATGTTCCAAAAATCTTTTTCGGTACTCTGCGACCGCAACTTGCGGATCGACATAGATTTCTCGACCTGTCTCCAAATCTCGAAATAAACTCGCCTTATCAAATGCAAAATCAATTTCGGTTGGATCAAGGGTTCTCAAAATGACAACTTCATGCCCACGCGTTCGGAGATAATTCAAGTTCTTAATGAAACTCTCGACCGGTGCAAGTAAATCTGAAATCAAGACAACGAGCCCCCGCTTCGAAACCGTTTGTGCTATCTGCTCGAGAGGTGCCGACAAATCGGTCGACTTGCCGGAGGTAGAATTCTCCAGTGTTAGCATCAGCCGCCGTAGATGACCGGCTCGGTAGCGAGGGGGGATCATATCCACGATCTGATCACCAAAGGTAACCAACCCAACCGCATCTCTCTGCCGATTTAAGAACCACGCAAGCGATGCTGCCATGGTTTTGGCGTATTCTAGTTTTGAATATTCACCCGAACCAAAACCCATCGAGTGACTCATGTCCACCAGAAGATAACAGCGAAGATTCGTTTCATCCTCAAATCGCTTAATGTAATAACGATCCTGCTTGGCATACAATTTCCAATCGAGGTAGCGAAGATCATCTCCAACGGAATACTGCCGGTAATCAGTAAACTCGACCGAGAAGCCATGGTAAGGACTGCGATGAAGCCCGGACATAAATCCCTCAACAA
The DNA here is from genome assembly GCA_028823415.1 of Mariniblastus sp. Lineage (GTDB taxonomy): Bacteria > Planctomycetota > Planctomycetia > Pirellulales > Pirellulaceae > Mariniblastus. Next base: position 21,240 of record JAPKBL010000070.1, on the reverse strand, counting down.
CAATTTTTGCGCGCAATTCGAGATTCTTAATCTGCATGATCGCAGTTGGCGACACCCCCGAAGAAGCAGGGCGGGCCACAGGTTTTGATTCGTGAGTGGGAGAAAGATCGGCCAAACATGCCTCTGCAAGCTAGAAATTAAAGTCACTACTACTTAAACAATCGCCGAGATCATTTGATTCCCATTTGCGGAACAGGCACGTGATTTAACAGTTGATCGATGATTTTCTCGACCGTAACCCCTTCTGCCTCGGCACGATAACTTGGCAAAATTCGATGCCGTAAAACTGGATGTGCCAACAACTTCACGTCATCGAGGTTCACATGCGACCGCCCACAAAAGAGGGCACGTGCCTTGGAACCAAGAATTAGATTCTGAGCAGCCCTCAAGCCGGCACCCCAGTTTACATATTGATTTATAAAATCAGGCGCTCCCGATCTCCCAGGCCGACTTGCGTCGGCAATCTGAACCGCATAACGAACCAAGTCCTCCGCGACAGGGACATTCCTAACGGTCCTATGAAAACGCTTCACGTCCTCCGCCGTGAAAAGTTTATCGATCGTCTGCTTAAAGTCAGACGTGGTCTGCTGGACAACCTTGACTTCATCGTCTTGGCTCAAATAATCAATTTTCACGTTAAACATAAATCGATCGAGCTGTGCTTCAGGAAGCGGATAGGTTCCTTCCATTTCAATCGGGTTTTGAGTTGCCAACACAAAAAACGGCTCTTCGAGTTGATAGCTTACTCCCGCCGCAGTCACTTGGTGCTCCTGCATGGCCTCGAGAAGTGCGGCCTGCGTTTTCGGAGGAGTTCGGTTAATCTCATCCGCCAAAACGACGTTGGCAAAAATCGGCCCCTTCACAAACTGCATTGACCTCGCACCACCGTCGTTCTCCTGGAGAATTTCGGTTCCAGTAATGTCTGCGGGCATCAAGTCGGGCGTAAACTGAATCCGACGGAAATTTAAATCGAAAACTTCCGCGATACTTTTCACAAGCAATGTCTTGGCCAATCCGGGTGCTCCGGTAATGAGACAATTCCCACCCGCAAACAAGCTGATCAACAACTGCTCGATCACGACCTCCTGCCCAACGATCAACTTCGACAATTGATCAAAGATCTTTTGCCGACCATCTCTGATCTGCTGCACCGCATGCTGTTCTTCTTCATAGGTATTGAGTGTCACTTCGTCAGCTCCAGTTATTTAATTTTATTTTCATCGATCTCAACTCAATGGGTCATTGCGTAGGTCACAATATTTATTCCCAGCGGATAGGCGTAAGGCTCAGAATAAGTCTCGAAATAACCTCGATCAACGCCCTCTCGCTCCCAGCCATCACCCAGGTCGGTATTGTGACAAATGAAGGCCATCATTCGGCCATCATCGTCAAAGATACCGCGATAATTAGCGGACTGAGCATCCGCCCGTTCCGTTTTTCGGCCGTACATAAAATGCTGAATACTGGGAATTTGAGGCTTTTTATCGAGATCATAAACGATGTGAAAAATTTCATGATCGAGAGGAATGTCTTCTGGCTCACGATCGGGGAAAACCCGCTTCATTTCCCGATAAAAATTCGCCCACTCATCTTCTCCCCAGAAATCATCCACCATTAAAAAACCGCCCTTGCTAAGATAACGGCGGAGCGCAAGCACCTCTGCCTCACTAAACAACAAATGCCCCGGCTCAATGATGTAGATAAACGGGTAGTCAAATAACGCTTCGTCTGTGAGTCGGATAATGACTCCTTCAGGGGCAACTTCCAGAGATGTCAGCTCTTTTAGCCGATAGGAAAGATTTAAATCTGCATCCGGAAAATCCGTCCGCCACTTGCCACGACTCCCACCTCGCCCCCCACGCCATCCGTAGTTCCCGTAATGGGAATCGTATTGAATTCGCGCAAATGTAAACACATCATCCTTGAATTCCTTACTCCCCTCCCACAGAGGAACACCATTGCGTTGACTCTCATCGACTCCCCGCCGGCCACCAAACTGACGCTGGTAATCCTGAGCAACCACCAAGCCGGCGATCAACAAGCCAAGCACCAGTGGATAGATCTTATTTCTAAAAACTCGATTCATGGAGACTCCTTGATTGTCTCAACTGCATCCACCTCGACCGCATCCGTCTCAATGACTTTCGGCACCAATTCTACTGGCGGGGGCGCCTCCTCGGTTTGAGCGGCGACAATTTTAAGCAAGAGCTCGTAAGCCGCTCGGTAGCGGGGGGCATGTTCCAATGAACGAATTACCTGCTCCTTAGCCTCCGCCATTGCTTGCTGCCGAAATAATGCCGAAGCAAGTCGGTAGTGAACATCAGCGGCATCCAGCGGATCCATTCTCGCCAAGGCAGTCAACGACTCGACCGTCGCCCGGTCATCTTGCGTCTGCTCAGCTGCCATCGCAAGAAATCGATAGGGCGAAGGAAGCAACGGATTCAGACCGAGCATTTTGCGGGCTACCGATTTCACTTTTCCCCATCGGGAATCAGCAGAATAAATCTCCAGCAATCGAAGCAACAGCTCAACACTATCGGCTTCCATCAACGCATACTGCTCGAGTATTTTCAGTTCTTCGGCAGGATTGCCTAATTTGCGCTGACACTGTGCGAGCAGGGGATAAGCGGACTTCATTTCGGGGCAAATTTCTAAAATCTTCAACAGCGAATCTCTTGCCGGCCCCCACCGCTCTTCCTCAATAGCTCTCCGCGCCTCTTGATTTAACCCCGCAAGATTATTGGGATGCTCCTGGTTCCATTGCTTCCAATCATCAGCCGTTGCATCGGGAGCTGATTTCACATCATCCCAATTCGCAGTCGGAGCAAAAGCTTCGGCCTTCTCCAAAGCAAACTTTGCAAACGACTTGTCGATGAATTCAATCGGGGCACAGTGGCGCCGAAGCGCGTCGTTTATCGGCGTCCCAAGCGCCAACTCCTCAAGCACATTTTTCAAACCGGCCATGCCGAATTCCTGAATTAAATATTCCACCACCAGAGATGACTCATAATAAGCAAACTGCAGATGAACGGGGGATGGAGGACGAAGAAACGCGCCACTTAACTCACTCACCGGAGTCAAGCTTTCGGAGAGCACCATTTCGCGGAACACCGTTCCCATCGTCTCTCCCCACGCCGAATCGGCAACCTTTTCTTCATGCACAGAAATCCCCTCGCTAAGCCAGCGGGGCATTTTATTTTTCGTTTTTTGAAGCGTAACAACATGACAGAATTCATGCCATAACACAGACTCCCAACTCGTTAAATTAACCCCCTGAGCGGCAGGACTATTCATCGTAATGACGCGCCCAAAACAGACACCCAGAAAACCCGATCCACCCGGCAAGCCAAACGTCCGAATCGCAAAATCCTGCTGACGGGGGAAAATCTCTACAAAAATGGGCGTCTCCAAATCTGAATCATATTTGGTACACAGATCCGCTTTAGCCCGAACCAGTAATTCCAGAACTCGATCGCCATAAATTTCAGCCTCCTCCGCACCCATCCGAACAACAAATCCGCCTCGTTCAAGCGTCTTAAATTTAGCGAGTTCATCCCGCAACGTGACGAGGTTGTAAGCAACGACACTGTACTGATCTTCATTAAAAACTTCATCCGCCAGCTTCCAGCCTTCAAGTTCTTGTCCAAGTCTCAATAGGTCATGTGCCAATTGAATCTTCGCAGGCAGGAAATTTTCGTCATAAACCAAAGCCCGCCTCTGGTACTTTTCCCCCTCTGCAAACCGGTATTTCTCTGACAACTCGCGACCGATCAGATGATCCACCTCTGGATTACCTAACCAACCTGCAAATGCCCGCTCTCGAAATTCTCCCTCCTGCTGTGGAAGATTTTGCAAATGGGCGATCGCCGCTCGGTAGGCCCAGGCCTTGGGAAGCTTGGGATTAACTTTTTGAACTTTCTCTAATGTTTCAATCGCTTCGTCATAACTTTCCGAGCTCACCTGTTGGTCGACGAGCAACAGCAAGATCTCGACATTGGATGGGTCGATAGCGAGAACACGATTCACCAATTCATTAACTTTTTCCGAATCGCTCGGCAGAAATGATTTCGCGAGCCCGACCATCGCATCGGTGTCCCCGGGGACCAATTCAAGAACCTTTGAATAGTTCTCCGCCGCCAACGCGTAATCCTGTTTCGAAAACGCCAGATCCGCAATCGCCCGAAGCACCTCAGGATTGCTCGGATACCGCTTTCGGACGGGGTAATAAAAAAGGTCAAGCACTTCTTTTGCGTCGGCCTTACGACCCAGAAAGTACCTACCCAGGGCAAGCTGATTCGCAGGATCTTTATACCGCCATGAATTTCCTGACGCGAGCGTCTCTATTTCCGATAACAAATCGGTCGAACCGTCATCGTCTCCAACGAATCGCCGAACCTCGCTCCCAATCCTACGCAGCCGGATGCTGTTCTTGAATCGAATCAGAGACGCATCCAGGCTTTCGCTCGCAGACTCATAGTCCCCAACATTCAACTGACATTGAATGATCCGGATAGCCCATTTCTCCTCGACACTGTAACGCCCCAACTTCCCATCAATTTCTTTCGCAAGCTCGATTACTGCAGAGTACTGCCCTTCATTGTAAAGACGTTCGGCCTGCTCGGATTCCGACTCCACGGGAGCCGACGAAAGAGAATCGACAATACTTTGGCCGGTAGAGACAGTCGAGGCGAATGAAAAAATTCCACAAGCGACGATCCAAACTCCAAACCAAATTTGAAATCCACGAGTATGCATAGGGGCAGGGCAGGTAATCGGTTCAGCCTCGGCAATATTTAGGCGACTTAAACGAGAAAGCCAAAATTGGCTTGGTCTATTGTATTAAATGCGGCTTGACGTGCAAAGTTGCGGATAAAGTCACATTTGTCACAAATTACCAGCACCGACCATTTTCTTAAACCACAGCCCGAGGTTGATCTTACCACTCGCATCCATTATTTTTTCCTGTACGGACGGGCCACGCCGGTAGAACAGACCGTGTTCTTGGAGCGAATCGGCAATACAAAAACCGCCACTTAACGGAGCAGCTATCCATTTTGCTCCTGACGGGAATACCAACGGATGTGGGGCACTTCACAAGGCGACCGAACACTGGCCGGGGCGGAAGCTGCCTTGGTGCGAAAGTCAGTCGGACACCTTCGAGAGATGATCACCGCAGGCATCGATCTGGATGAACCTCATCGATCCGAAGTGGATGTTTTCGACCGACTCCAGCCGACGCAACAACTATCCGTCCTTCATGAGGTTGCCCACGGTTTGCTCGACCCCCTGACTTCAATCATGGAACTCACCGCGGTACGCGAGGGCACCGTTCACGCCATCTATCGTGAAATTTTCAGCCTCGTTGAAATAGAGATTGACCTTTCCCAACATCGAAAAATCGATTTCGAGTTTCAGGAATTGTCAAGCGAGCGCGAACCTTCGTTTAGCGGGATTAAAAAACTCGCCCATCAAATTCGCTCCACGATTATCGCCACCTGGCAAGAACTTACCCAGCCATCGACTGAATGGAATCCAGCCGGATTGATTCCAGAAGAACGACATCAGCATAGCGTCCCCGAAATTGGTTCAACCGACCTCGAACTGTGGTCGTCAACGATTGAGTTCCTTGCCAATCAAGTGCTTTGGGACCGCGACTTTGAAATGGAACCTTTTTTCGCCGACCTTGACCCAGCCAAGGTCGCCGATATTAAGTTGTATATGGGTATCCATGAGAATTACTTCTCTTCACCAGCACCCGATGCGACCTCCGCAGATTACCAACGGCTTGACCAGGAACTCGTTGTGCTTACCCAAAACCTCAAAGTATAACTCTATTCAAGTTACTTCTTGAGAGATCGTGCTGCATCAATCGAGGTTCAGGTTTCCTCACCTTCGTTGGTCTTAGGCACGATTGGCGGGTCATTGTCCGAACCGCCGGTGGGTTGCACCTGAGCCAACGTCAAAGGACTGGCCAACGTCAATCTCCAAAAATTCTCAATTTCGTTATGAGCTTTGGCTAATAAGGAATCAGCCGGATAAACTCCCTGATCGTCGGGCCGTCCCGCCATTTGACCAGTCATCAGTTCAATTGCATCATGAATATTATCGACTGCAAATACGTGAAACTTACCCTCTCGACAAGCCTCGACAACTCGCTCGCTAAGCATCAAGTCGCCAGTATTCGATATCGGCACCACCACACCGTGGCTCCCATTGAGCCCAAAATAGTCGCAGGCATCAAAGAAGCCTTCGACTTTTTCATTCACGCCACCAATTGCCTCGAGATGACCGTGTTGGTCAATTGCACCGGTCATGGCCATCGACTGTTTGATTGGAATTTCAGTCAAGGCACTCAACAAACAAACAATTTCAGCTCCCGACGCCGAGTCCCCATCGATACCGCCGTAACTTTGCTCAAAAGCCAACGACGCACTAAATGCCATCGGATGCTCGGTTCTAAGTAAGTGTCGCAACAGACCACCGAGAATATGAAAACCCTTGGTATGAATCGCGCCGGACATTTGAGCGCGGCCTTCGATATTTATCAAGCCAGCACTACCGGGGCCAATCGTCGCCGTGATTCTCGCAGGAAAACCGTAGGTCAAAGGGCCAGAGTGCATCACGGCTAAGCCGTTAATCTGCCCGACAACCTCGCCCTCGGTTTGCACCATCAACGTCTGGCTTTCCACCATTTCGCGAAACTTTTGCGAGGGCAAACTGGCTCGATCTCTAGTCCGCTGAACCGCCAGAAGAACGTGCGCTTGAGTCACTATTTCCCCCTCAGAGAGAAAGGCAGCTTCTCTGGCAATATCGGCTATTCGGCCAAAACGTGCGGACAACCGATTTTTTTTCGCAACGATTCGCGCACCATGCTCAGCCAACGCGGCAACCGCAGACCGGTGAAACGGCGGCAACGCCTCTGAACGACTTAAACCAGCCACAACGCTGGCATACTGACAGACCGCCTCATCACTTCGCGGCAGCTCACTATCAAAATCAGCGAGCACTTTGAAAAGTTCTCGAAAATCAGGGTCCGCTTGATCGAGTTGATAATAAGTTTTTGCGTCTCCGATTAAAATCACTCGCACCCGAATTTCGATGGGCTCCGGCTGCGTAATCACCGTCTGCCGCATCCAGCCTGCCTCGGGGGGCACAATTTCAAGACGACCCGTTCTCAGAGTCCGCATCAACGCCCGCCATGACCCGGGTTCCGAGACGACATCGTTGACATCCAAAATCAAATAACCTTGATCTGCTTGCAACAAGGCCCCCGCTCGAACACCACGATAATCCGAGACTGCCATTCCACCCGGGCCGATATCTGATTCCACGGTTCCCAATAAATTAATCAAACTAGGTGAATTTTCTTCGATGGCCGGACGTGATTCATCCTGCCCATGGGAGAGGACGATATTGACGCCGTACAACTCCTTAAAATTTGGACCGGCATCCTCACTGGAATGGAGATGATTCTCAACAACGTCCTCAACAACCTCGCCAAGAAATGCTTGAACTGCCGCGGTTGGATACTCCTCATTAATCGGATCTGTATAATTCTTCAGCAATTCCGTTGCATACCCCTCCGTTAGTTCGATAACTTTTTGAGAGGCCGAACGAATAATTACATTTACTTCGCGACTGGTCTCGACCAGTCGTTTCTGATACCCCGGCAGGGCGTCTTCGAATTGCTTTAGCTGTTCTTCGCTCGCCTCACCTTTGGTCACCTTTACCCGCAGTGCTTCGTGAGGCACCGGCTCCCCGTCGACAACCGGCATGATCATTGTCTGGGTGGCAGGCCCTTTCTGAACAGAAACCAGCGCCAAACCATTACTTTCAATCTCTTTTTCCAGTGGATCTGTCACCGATTTAATAGACGCCTGAACCTGATCCTGAATTGCCTGACGACGCGAAGCATGCGGTTCCGACTCGATCGCTTTAGGCAAGCCGTCTTCGACATACTCTGCTAACTTTTCCATCGACTTTCGAAACGCACTGGCCTCTCCGGGCGGTAAAGTGATTAACCGGGGACGTTCTAACCTTCGAAAATTATGGACGTAACAATAGTCTCGCTTCGATGGCGTGACAGGTGCGATATCTTTTAGCATTTGTCGCACCATAGTAATACGCCCGGTTCCCCTAGCACCGCGGACGTAAACATTTTGTCCACGAGCAAGGCATTGAATTCCGAACTTCAATGCCTCAAACGCAGTGGGTTGCCCGACAACACCTTGAACCGGGTCGATCTCGGCCGTCGTTTCAAATGGCAAAACATCTAAATTGCATTTCCAGCGGAGCAACTCAGGCGGAACTTCTTTTTCTATGGCAGACATAAAATTGTGTATTAAATGGATGATGGGACTGAATCAAGGAAAGGTTTATTCTAAGTCCCACCCCGTCTTTACAACACCTAGGAACACGCACAATACCGGCACAGTGGAGAGATCCGCCCTGTCAGAAAGCCTAAGAAACCAGACTTAAGAAAACCAGTCGATTTTCATTTGGTCAAAACCGTGGGAAAATTGTTAGCGAATTCCGCAAACTGATGAACCAATTCTGAATCATCCTCGGCATGACAATAACACCCATCCCCCGCGGCGGCCACCGCTTGCATACGCTCTGATTGGCAGGGGTCATAGTGACGGTGTGTATGGGCGGGCATTGGATTCGAGAATCGTCTACGTCGCTTCGAGTGGCCGGCCCCGTTGTTGTTCTGGCCATCAATTAAAACGACGATCGTTTTCACGGCAAACAACCAGAGATTCACATTGCCATTTCTGAGAATAGATTCCCCAGTAAAACGACTTTTTTCGGAGTCTATTTGCTAGCAAATGCAAATAGTCTGGGTGGTCTACCCCGACAATTATTGCGAATAAACAGGAAATCGAGGGCGGGTCAACAAGTGCCGATAAAGATTCAGAGATGGTCCGAAAATGCTTAGATTCAGGTTGACATGCTTTCTCTCAAAAATCCCAGCCAGATTAGGTACAGGATATTGATAGGCTGCTTAGCTTTTGCAAGCATCGCTTGCGAATGGCACCTCCTTGCCCAGACCAGCCAGCAAAACAATTCGGAGCCGATGGTCTCGAATTTAAAAAAAGTTGAAAATCGAATTCGGGACGAGTTGCTCAGTAGCAAACGCTACCATTCAAAGAGAGCGGTTGAAAGTAAGCCGGATCCAGCGCCTCTAAGCTCCGTGTCAGTTGAGCAACGCATCCGAAAACAGTTGCTGAGACAGCAAAAAATACAACGACTGATGCAAGCCGTTGAGAATCAATCGCCACCTCAATCCTTACGCACCAGCGGACCAGCGCACCAACGTCCCGCTCCGATCAGCAAAACGGCAAGATGGGACACCGCACCTATTCAAGGTCGACCTCCTTCGAACCTCCCTTTACCGACGTCGAAAAAATCGCTGCCAGTTTCAGAGGCAATCGATCCCACCGCCCATGATTTTTTGCAAGACTCAGCTGATTCAGTTAACTCAGCTGACTCAGTTAACTCAGCTGACTCAGTTAACTCAGCTGACTCAGTTAACTCGCTGACTCTTGAGGCTCCGACCGATACTCAAAGCCAAATGCAAGATCTCGACTCGTTCGTGAGCTATGCACTCGCCAACCATCCGGCGCTCGCTGCCTCAACGGCAAAAATACAAGCGACCCAATACGAGGCACTGCAAGCCGGACTCGCCCCCAACCCTCAACTCGGCCTCTATCTCGATGAACTTGGGAATGACAACGACCCCGGCCTTTGGGGAGCCTACATTCAGCGAGAGGTCATTCGGGGCAACAAGCGATCCATTGACCGAGAAGTCAAGAACCGCGAAGTAAACGTTCGTGAAATCAAAAACGAAGCGCTCACACTCAGCATTACCACAGAAGTCAAACGTTCATTCTATCGCGTTCTGATCGCACAGGAAAAACTTGAATTGGCTTCCCAGCTTTACAACGCTCAACAGCAGGCGGTCAGCCAATCACGCCAACTCTTCGACTCAGGCGAAACCCCAAAAACAGATCTTCTCCAAACAGAACTCCAAGCACAACGTGCGAAAGTTCTGCTGGGAGAATCCAATGTCATTCACAAAAATAGTTGGCGAAAACTAGCGGCCTCGATTGGTTCGCCTACTCTCCAACAGCATCCATTGATTGGATCTTTTGAGCCGGTCGGCCAGCCCCTCTTATTCGATTTCTGGCGACAAAAGATTCTCGAGAGTAGCCCTGAGTTATTAGCCGCTAAAGCCGAAGTCGAGCGAGTTCGAACAACGATCGACCGAGAAATTGCTCAGTCCATTCCAGATTATCAAACTCAGATTTCATTAGGCCGCGACTCAAATTCAAATCACTTCTTCACCGGTGTCCAACTGCAGGTGCCGTTGCAGATCTACGACCGAAATCAAGGTAACATTGCCGCCGCGAAGTCGAATTTAGTGGCCTCAAAAAACAGGGTCCGGCAAATCGAGCTTCGGTTAACGAAACAACTGGCGATCGAATTTCAGCAATATGAGATGGCACTTGTAAAAATTGACCTTTATCAATCTGAATTACTACCCAATGCAGAGACAACATTGGACTTGTTAAAGTCGGGGTACCCAGAGGAGGTCAGTTTTTTGAACCTCGTTACCGCTCAACAAACCTTGATCGATTTAACGATTGATTATTTAAATGCCATTGATGAACTTTGGAAAACCCGTTTGAAAATAGAAGGTCTGCTGCTGGATAACAGCCTTAATTCCTAAGGTGTCCAACGACTACCGCCAGACCTTCTTGGGAAGGCACTGGCACCCACGCACCCATGATTGACCAAAGTTGAACTGATTTCCATTAAGCCGCAGTTCGGCGTTATAATTAATGACCCAATGCCTTCCCTCGGCAACCGAAGCTTTATTGGGGAAAACCGGAACGACCTCGCTCGATTTTTTCGAAACTCAACCATGACTCCGCAAAGAACCAATATCTGGCCAACACTCGCCTTGTGCACCATCCTTCTCGGAATCGGCTGTACAACCGGGTTCATGCTTCGCCCTGTTATTCTCCCGGCTGCCGCTCCGGCGACTCCGGAAGATGCCGTCGACGCCGCCCCAACTCATGGCAGCACATCGATTGTCGAGATCCTCGAGACCACGATGGAAAATATGGATCTCAAGACCGGCAAGTTTGAAGTTCGCGACTACGCTCAAAACATTCGAATACCGGCAAAAATTGTCGAGCGAATTCCCCAAAATCGGCGCAGAGTCACTTCTCCGATTGGAGGCCACGTCACGAAAGTTTTGATCGCCGAGGGACAGGCGATTAAACCCGGCGAAAAATTATTTGAATTTCGAATCACCGATGAATCCTTAGCTAATGCCCAGATCAGCCTACTGGAACTGTTAAAACAAATTGATGTGGGACAGCAAAAAATCGATCGACTGAAGCCGCTCGTCGATTCGGGTGTCGTCGCTCGGAAGCGATTGCTGGACTTGGAGTTTGAGCAAAGCACTCTCGAACAACAATTGGATACAAACAAGCAGGAACTCATGCAACGCGGAATGGATCAAGACGGCATTAAAAACTTGATTGGTCAAAAACAATTGATGCAGACGATTGACATCTTCGCGCCCGATCTTCCAGAGGGAACCACCGCCCCGGCTCGAACCGAGGATCAGTCACCAGCTCAAGAATATTACACCGTTGAATCGATCCAGGCATTGGAAGGCACCAACCAAGATTTCGGATCAAGCCTCTGCGAATTGACCTATCATGACGACCTGCTGATTGAAGGACTCGCTTACGAATCAGACATCGATAAAATCTCAAAGGCGAATGAAGCCGGTTGGAAATTCACGGCTCAATTCGGCGATGGAAAGACGATGGAGTCCCGCGACAATTTAAAACTTTTTAAAATTGAAAACCACGTCGACAGCCAATCGCAGACCTATCCGATTTTCGTTGAAATCAAAAATGAAGTTGTCAGTAAAACAACCGACGAAAACAATCGCATTTACGTCAATTGGAAATTCAAGCCAGGGCAACGAGCCCATTTGGAATTCCCGATTGAAATCTGGAAAGACCAAGTCGTGGTTCCCCTCGGTGCCATTGCCCGCGAGGGTCTTGAAACATTTGTATTCTTGAAAATCAGCCACACACACGAGGGGCCCGGCGGGACTACCCATGAATTTCAAAAAGTCCCGGTCAAAGTCTTACATACGGATCAGTATTATGCCGTGCTCGCGCGCAGCATCCAGCTCGACCCACTCGAAAACTACGCACTCGACCAAGCCTACAAATTGAACCTTGCCCTGAAACAGGCAGCCGGTGGGGGCGGAGGAGCACATGCCGGTCACGACCACCCGCATTGATCGGCGCGGGAGCACCAACAAGTTAATTTCCGTTGCCTGCTGAGCAATTTCGACTATTCATCCGATTCAATTTTTTAAAAAATTCTGTGACTCATTTTGCGCCGCTGATCTGATTCGCCACAATAGAAACGATTAACTCTTTGCTAAATGCCATCATCCAACTTGCGCTGCGTCGGCGGGCCCTTGTTTTGTGCCTTGCCATGGCTGCGATTATCACCGGATTGATGGCCATCCAAGAACTCCCCATTGATGTTCTCCCGGATCTCACACGTCCCCGGGTGACCATCATTACGGAATGTCCCGGCATGGCCCCAGAAGAGGTCGAGCGTCAGGTAACCGTTCCCCTTGAGTCAACCGTCAGCGGGGCGGCGGGTATTATCGCCGTGCGAAGCAAGTCGGATGTTGGGTTGTCGGTGATCAACGTTGAATTCGACTGGGGAACCGACATTTATCGATCCCGACAAGTTGTCACCGAGAGAATTTCGCTGGCCGAATTTGATTTACCACAGGGAGTTCAACCGCGACTCGGACCGCTTTCGTCTCTGCTTGGCCAAATCATGTTGATTGGAATGTGGAGCGACACCAACTCCACCGAGCCTATGGAAATCCGCACGCTCGCGGATTGGGTCGTTAAAAAACGACTCCAGCAAATCCACGGGATTTCCGAAGTGATTACGATCGGTGGAGGCCGAAAACAGTATCACGTCCTCGTCGATCTTCATGAACTTCATAAATATGAGGTCACGCTCACTGATATTCAAACCGCCTTGGAGTCCAGCAACCTCAATGTCAATGGAGGCTACGTGGATCGGAACTCTCAAGAGTTTCTGGTGCGGGGAATTGGACGAGTCGATTCGGTCGAGCAACTGAATAAAATCGTCGTTCGAGCCGACAGCAAGCGGGCGGTGTTACTGGAAAACGTAGCGAAAATCGAGCCCGTAGCTCAGGCCAAACGCGGCGACGCTTCGATCAACGGTAGGCCAGGGGTTGTCTTAACGATTCTGAAACAGCCGCTTGCCGATACCCGAAGGCTCTCGGATGACGTTGTCGCCGCTCTCGAAGAACTAAGACCCAGCCTCCCGCAAGACATCAAACTCGAGGTCACTTATCAACAACGTGAGTTTATCGACCATAGCGTTGGGAACGTGATCGACGCACTCAGAGACGGCTCGATCCTCGTCGTCGTCATTCTCTTTCTGTTTCTCTTTAACGCACGCACCACGTTTATCACGTTGACCGCCATTCCCGTTTCGATCGTGATTACAGCCTTGGTTTTTCGCTACTTTAATTTATCGATCAACGTGATGACGTTGGGCGGTATTGCAATCGCCCTCGGCGAATTAGTTGATGACGCAATCGTCGATGTAGAAAATATCTATCGGCGACTGCGGGAAAACGCAAAACTAGAACACCCAAGGCCCAGAATCAAAGTTGTTTTCGAAGCCAGCCTCGAGGTACGCAATGCAATCATCATCAGCACGCTGTTGGTGATTCTCGTTTTCGCGCCGCTGTTCGCATTGAGTGGAATCTCAGGTCGAATGTTCATTCCGTTGGGCATTTCTTATATCGTATCCATCATTGCCTCAACACTCGTTTCGCTGACCCTGACCCCGGTACTTTCGTATTATCTCCTCAATCCCAAACGCATGGCGAAGACCAAATCCGGCGACAGCCCCGTAGTGCGATTGTTGAAACAACTCTTCACTCCCTTGATTGTCCTGAGCATGAAACGCGTCCCGTTTTCATTAATGTTCCTTTCGACTTTCATCGCAGTTGGGGTTTCCGGCCTTCTCGCGTATCGCATGGGGCAAGAGTGGATTCCTAAATTCGATGAAGGCTCGGCTCAGTTAAATCTATTTGCCGCTCCTGGCACATCACTCGAAACCTCTCTTGAAATCAGCGGAAGCGCAAATCGCCAGTTGCGGCAATTTCTTCACAGCAAAGAAAATCCCGATGGCTTTATTAGATATTTCACGGCCCGCTCCGGTCGCGCTGAAAATGACGAACATGTGATGGGCGTGAACACCACCGAGTATACGATTTCAATGGTGGAAGACCACGGCAAGACGCGCAGCGAGATAATTGAAATCCTAGAAACTGCCGCAAACCTCATCCCTGAAGTTGAAAACGAAACAGATCAACCGATCCGACATCTGATTAGTCATTTAATCTCCGGATCCACCGCTGAAATTGCCATCAAGCTATTTGGGGATGACCTCGATACACTCGTTCGGAAGGGAAGTGAAATCCGGGATGCCATCAGTACAGTCCCCGGAATCAAGCCTCCTAAACTCGAACAACAGCAGATCATTCCGCAACTCATTATTAAAATCGATTACGAGCAACTGGCAGCTTACAAATTAACGGCGGCGCAAGTGTTCGATCTTGTTGAAACGGCCATGCTTGGAAAAGTCGTTTCGCAATTAATCGAAGGCGAACGCCGATTCGAAATCGTGATGCGGTTTCCCGATGAATATCGTGAAAATTTCGAATCGCTAGAACGGATTCCGATTGAACTGCCCGACGGCGGAGTCATTCCGCTTTCCAGCGTCGCCGACATTGACGAGTACGGCGGACCTAATACCATCAACCGTGAAGACGCCAGAAGAAGGATCATCGTTCGTGTTTTCACCGAAGATACTGATTTAGCCACCGCTGTCGCAGCAATTCGAGAAAAAATAAATGAAACCATCGAATTGCCGGAAGGATATTTTATTAATTATGGGGGACAATTCGAAGCCCAGCAGACCGCCACACGACAAATCCTCATCTTGAGTGCAGCATCGCTCGTGGTTGTGTTCGTTTTACTTTACTCCGCGTTCTCTTCTTTCAATATCGCCTTGCAAATCCTCATCGCACTTCCTATCGCATTCATTGGTGGCGTGATGGCTCTGGTTCTAACCGACCAAGTATTTACAACGGCAGCTATGGTCGGTTTTATTTCGCTCGGGGGAATTGCAGCAAGAAATGGACTTTTATTGGTCTCAACCTACCTAACGGCGGAAACGCAAATCGATTCAGGCACTCAAGAAGAAGCGACCTCCAGCCCTTCCACACCCGCAGCCGTGTCAGCAATCACCTCCGATACCATTCTCCAAGGCAGTCTCAATCGCCTCACCCCGGTGTTAATGACCACATTAACGACAGGGATTGGCTTGCTTCCATTAATCGTCGCGGGCAACTTGCCGGGACGAGAAATCCTCTATCCCGTCGCCACTGTGATTGTTGGCGGCCTGATCACTTCGACCGCCTGCGAGTTCCTCATTCGCCCAGGGCTATTCTTCTTTTTCGGCCCCACCCAAACGTCTTCTGAAACTCTCGATGCGTTCGATAATTAGCAACGCGTCAATCAGTTTAATTGCACGCGTGTATAGGGTGAAGAGAGATAAGTTCGCCATGCTTTTTCACCGAATTTGATGGTCTTCCGATGATTGCTAAAAAAGTCAATTCGAGATGCATTTGACTTCAGTGGCACAACCGCAGTCCAACAGCCTTCCTCCTTCTGATACTCCATTTTCGAAGATTGCTCCTCGGGTATTAACTCCGACAAATAGCGAGGGCTTCCATCGGATGCTCGATCAAAAATCCACCAAATTTGGCCGCTTTCTTCCTCCGAGCCTTTCGGAAACCGGACGCTTACCTTTAGCGTTTGGGCGTCGCGACGGGACTCCACGGTTGGGGACTCGAGTAACGGCTCAACCCCTTCTATAAAGTGGTTCAGCAAAAATACGATTTTATTATTTTCATCCCGTTCCGCCGCCGGGTGCGGTCGATTTTTTCCATGCCCCGTGTTTGCCTTTAAGTAAACTGGGATTCCCGGATGGTGCTTCCCCCCCCACGCCAAATCAAAGGCCACAAAATCATGAGTCCCGGGGTGAAAAAGTAAATCGACGTCACGTTTTTGAAGTGCCTTCCAGTTCCTGGAAATAAAGACCTGATCTGAAACTCCCTCGGCAAAATCCTGCAAGTCGCTCCAGGAACGTCCTTTCGCCAGTACCCGCCGATTAAAATTGGGACCGAAGTGCCCGCCGAGAAACGGATGATTGAACTTACCACTCTCTCTTTCAAGCGATTCCCAGGCCTCCGAATCACACAGACGTAGAGGAGAATCCCAAATTGGAGAAACGCTTCCCATCACAGCTGTCATACGATCATCGCTGATAATTGCCATCGAAGGAGTCGCACCATTTTTCGATCCGCCCGACATTGCAACCTTACCCGGCTCAAAATAATCGGACTCCGAGTGCGCCAATGTGATCGCCCTCATCAAACTCACCGGCCAAGCCCAATACTGTATCTTGTCGTGCGGATTGAGCGACTTTAAAAACCGAGTTTCAGATTGCCGCGCGAGCTCGCCCTTCCCGGATTGTGATAGCTCCTGAACAACAGTACACACGAGACCAACGCCATTTTGGAGTAGTAGTCGCTCGCCTTCGTTTAGTCGCTTATCGCGCTTGAGTCCTGCAAATTGATGCCCCCCAGTCAAATGAAATCCAGTTGCCTTCCCAGTCGCCGGAACGACTAATCGAACAGGGACCCGATACTCCTGACCCGGCCAAAATTCTCCAACATGAATCGTGACCAATTTCTGCCGCGTGGGTACCTCTCCAGCAACGCTATGCCATGGCTGCCGAATATCCACATCCAAAGTGGAGGGATCTTTAATCGCTGCCATCTCGAATAACTCTTGTTTTTGCTCGTCTTGCTGAGCAGTCGCACCGAGAGGATTGAGACCGCACAGCATCATCAACAAAAATACAAACTTCGGTTTTGCCAAATCAAGTGCTATACAACAACGCATGGGAACCTGAACCTATAAAAAATGGACACCTATTATTTGGAACTTACCACCTTCCTTAACGAGGCATATATTCCCCTCTCGCGGTCATCAGTAAGCGCTAGATCTTAACTTAAATTTCCATCCGGAACTCTCGCCGCACTGAGAAAATACCACGGGCTATCGATGAAAGCTCAATCGACCCAGACGGGTACATCAAAAAACTGCGTCGGCGATTGTGAATCACCGGATTGGTTGCTATGATGCCGCCAACTTGATCTGGTGACCGCTGCACTTTTGCCCGCGGTTTAAGGGAATTCAGTGAAAATCTGAGACGGCCCCGCCGCTGTAACCCGCGCGAAATCATCTTATTCTTAAAGCCATTGTTGACACTGAAGGTGTTCAACGAGAAGGCGAGATGTATTTGCGGGAAGTCAGAATACCTGCCATTTCAATGATCCGAATTTGTTCTGCGCGGGACGAACAAATCGAAATTTAGCACCCTATACATGTGTCACATACATCACCCGAAAAAGGTGCGCGCCAATCGTGCCTTTACGCTCGTGGAATTATTGGTGGTCGTCGCGATCATCGGCGTTCTGATTGGAATTCTCCTGCCCGCTGTGCAGAACGTTCGAGAAGCTGCTCGCCGACTCGCTTGCGGGAACAATCTTCATCAAATTTCGATCGCACTTCAAAATCACCATGCGGCACACCAAGCGTTTCCAGTCGGCGGAATCGAATGGCGTGTCAGAAACGACCCCACCCGTCGCCAGCTCGCTTGGAGTGCATTTTTGCTTCCCTTTTTAGATCAAGAAAACATTTGGCAACAACTTGATCTCAACACGGCCTTCGACAGTCCGGAAAATGCAGAGGCAGCCGCCAGCGTCATTGACGTTTTCGTTTGCCCCAGCAGCCTTCGAGGGCGTCAAACGGTTTACGGTCGTGGCCCCTGTGATTATGGAGGCATTTACGGTGAACGTATTACGTCCCCCAACAATCCCCCCAAGGGGACGATGCTCCATGATGTCGCCGTCTCACTTGGTGACGTTACCGATGGTGCTTCCCACACGCTTATCATTGCTGAAGATTCTGGATGGTCAGACGGACAGTGGATTAACGGACGAAATATTTTCGACCAGGCGTTCCCGATCAACCATGCTCCCGCTTTTGAAAACGACATCCGCAGCGAACACCCCCAAGGCGCCAACGCAGCAAGATGTGACGGAAGTGTTGGCTTCCTTTCCGAGGCCATTGACCTTCCGATACTCGCTGCCCTCTGCACCCGAGCCGGCGGAGAACCAAACACGACAATTGACTAAATCTTTTTACCGCACCAAGCCGTTTCAATCACTATTTTGTCTACCTAAACAACATTGAAAATCTAACTATGTATTCCCGTTCCTTCTTTTTTTTGGTTTCACTGGCCCTCGTCTGGACCTCCAAAACCCAAGCCCAATTAACCGCCGTTGACTTCGAATCGTTGCCCGTTCCAGCCAGCCATTTCTTCAACGGCGATACCAACGCCTCGAGTCCTTACCGTGATAATTTCACGATTACCGGAACTCGAGATAATTTTGGCGAAACCGAATTTCTCCAACTCTGGGAATCAAATGATGTCGAATTTTTCAACGGCTACACGCCCGGATTTGGCTCCTGGAACGGCTTTAGCTGGTCGAAAGTTGCCGATACCACCACCTCCGGATTCGCGAATCAATATGCCGCATTCTCAGGCGGGGGAAGCGATGGAACAGGGGGGACGGCCGCAGGAACAAACTACGCCGTTGGGTTTGGGAATCAGAGTTTTCTAAATTTACCTGATGCAGCCGAACTAAATTCGATCGATATTACCAACACCACTTTTGCAGGTATCTCGATGCGTGATGGGGATTCATTTGCGAAAAAATTTGGCGGCGCCTCGGGAAACGACAAAGATTTTTTCAAGCTGACATTGACGGGTTTCGAAGACGTTAACCTCAACGGAGGTAGCACGGGAGCCGTAGATATTTTCCTCGCAGACTATCGATTCAGTGATAACTCTGAAGACTACATACTCGACTCTTGGAATCAGCTTGACTTGACTGATCTGGGATCCGCTCGTTCGATCGGTTTCTCCTTCATCACCACCGACAACGGCGATTTTGGCGCCAACACGCCGTTATTCGTGGCGATAGACAATCTATCCTATTCCGTTCATTCGGTGCCCGAACCCGCAACTCCGCTCGTTCTATGCCTGTGGGCATTTGCCCTGCTCACCCGTCGGTCGCGACAGCCACACCACCCAACCCCCAATTAAGAACCAACGCTCCCATGGCAAACTTCGGAATTACTACGATTCCAAAGCCAGAGTATCAACAACCCTAACGCTGCCACCGGGAGCCCTTCACCAATAATCCAGTAGAGCGGCATCGGCGCGGTTAGATCAATTCCAAACACCGTCAAACCAAGGACGATATGCAGGTAACCGATTAACCGGATCAGTGGCCAATAGCGATCCAAATTGAATGAAACAAAAAATATCAAGGCACCATGCACCGCATACAGGAGCGACGTCGATCTTGCTAAATAAAACGCAATCGCTGCGTCGGGAAACTCACCCAAACCAAGCTGCTGATGTAAAAAATGGATTACCGAAGCGGGAAAAAAAATTGGGACCGTTGCCAGTAGCAACCCAAATCCGGTGACCGCCAAAATAACTCTCAACAATCGAAACGAAAAAGACCGGCGTAAGGCGGTCTCCCGTTCGGAATTAGATTGCATGGGTTGATTCATTTTCGGGGTTCTCACAAAGTCCGTTGGCAATTGAAATAACGCCGCGAAAAACACGATAGACCTAGCTGTCCGTCGATCGCCGTCGCGTTTTCTTTCAACGCAACCGTGTTTCCGCCGCCGCACCTGCCACGAGAATACCATCTAAAAATGACTCGCCAACCCTAAACCAGCGCGGTAAGATCCAATCATGAACGAATTCACTCAAACACCCAGATCGGCTCGAGGCGCCTACGGCATCGCTGGCGAATACGTGACTTCCGAGGCAATTTACCAAAAAGAATCTGCGTCCATTTTTTCGCGACGGTGGCTGTGCGTCGGGCGTCTCGAAGAACTCGATCCGCAAAGTGGATGCCTGCCCATTTCGATCGAAAATCAAAATTTATTCATCATTCGAGATGAGCTTGGAACCGTACGTGCCTTTCGCAATTTTTGCCGGCACCGTGGCAGCCAGTTAGTGACCGAAGCAAACTGCAGTGCGATGGGAAAACGGATCCAGTGCCCCTACCATGCATGGACCTATTCCCGCTCGGGCGATCTAACGTCGGCCCCCAACATGACCGATGCTGACGACTTCGACGAAAAATCTCACGGGCTCTTAGAGGTCATTTGCGAAATCTTTGGCGGTTTCATCTGGATCAACTTCAATCCTGAGCAACCCGTTTCACAATGGCTCCAACCCGTCGCCCAGCAGTTTCAGGATTGGCAAATAAGCGATCTACGCATCACCAATGAGTTGGCGTACCACGTGGAGGCCAATTGGAAATTAATCTTTCAAAACTATAGCGAATGCTACCATTGCCCGATTGTTCACCCAATGCTCAATCGACTGACTCCTTACCAGGGATCATTCAACGAACTGGACGAAGGACCAATTCTGGGTGGTCCGATGGGGTTGGCGGAATCGAGTCAAACCATGTCCTGCGACGGAAAATTTGCGGGCCAGCCAATCGAGAATTTAAATTCGGATCAACTGCGTTCGGTTTACTATTTCACGATCTTCCCCACCCTGTTTCTGAGCCTTCACCCGGACTATGTCCTGATTCATCGGATCGAGCGAATCGATACGGGCAACAGTAAAGTGATCTGTCAGTTTTTATTCCCACCCAACACGAGCAAGCAACCAGAATTCACCCCCGACCAGGCCTTTGAATTCTGGGATTTAACCAACCGCCAGGATTGGGAAGTTTGTGAGTTAGCCCAAAAGGGCATGTCCGATTCAGCCTACCTGCCCGGCCCTTACTCTCCCCTTGAAAGCGTCGTTGCCGCTTTTGACCGAAATTACCTCTTGGAATTAAATCCAGAGAGCTCCGGAAATTCAACCAGCTCAGCTCAATAGCGCCCCAATAGAACGCGCTGA
>JAPKBL010000182.1 GCA_028823415.1 Mariniblastus sp. | reverse complement strand
CCCTGCCAGGCGCCGAAGATTTCGCCACGGCCGGGGCCGATGGTGAGCGTGTTCGTGATCCCGGATTGGAGGGACGCAATCCCGATATCGAGAAGGCGGTCGTGCCAGTCGGTCTCGAATTCAGGGTTGGTATAGCCATCATCATATTCCGGTGCAAATTGCTTAAGGTGATCCGATACATCGACAAGCCGTTCACGCAAACCGTTTATATCCCTGAAACCATTGACGTAAGTTCCTAAACGTTTGCGCTCACCTGCTGGCAGAGTCTTGCCATTGAGGCCCGCCAGCCGCTCGACCTGGTTAAACACTTTCGACTTGGCCTCATACTTGCGTTTAACCTCACCGGTAGAAATTCCGCCAAAAAGCTTTTCATAAAGACTGTTCGGATTGGAATGCATGAACAAGGCTTGGCCCGGGCCGGTAGCTGACAAGATCGCTAGTGTGGGGCGCGACCTCATGTTAGGCAGTGAATCCTGGCCAATACACAAGTGCGGTAAAATCGCTTGCGGCACCAGGCCACTGATCTTGTGATCAATCGTCTCACCGGCGGGTGCAACACCGATGCCGCCGCGGTAAACACCGAGGGCACCGAAAAAGGCACTGTGCGAAGGGCTCGTATGCAGGCCGTGCAGACCATTGATGATGTGCATCTTGTTCTTTGTAAGGCGCGAGCACTCTGATCGGCTCGGCTAGTTCCATACCGGACAAGGGAACGCTTTCCTGCAAACCCTTGGGGATGGCAGTCAATGGGTCAAAGCCCTGATTCTGCAGGAAGAAGATGACGCGTTTGGGAGTCCCCGTTTTGGCGGCGGCCGCTTAGGCGACGTGAGGAATAAGCGTGGATCCAAAAGCAGCGCCGACACCAGCTGCCGTGGCTTGAAGCATGTTTCTGCGATTGACCATGGTCTATCTCTCTTAGTGCCTCGCCACCGTTCTCAAATTCCTTAGAACTCATGGGTGAGTCTAAATAAGAACCAATCGTTGTCGACTGAGCAGAAACGTGATAATAATTTCAGCGAGAAATCTAATTACCAAGGTCCCATTATAGAGAACGCTCGTGTCTTAAAGATGTTTTCCCTTTCAATATTATTGTAACCTCTAGAAAAGCCTTCCAAAGCAGGAGAAATAACCAGCAAAATTAGATGAATTCGATTCTGATCACCGACAACTGTAGTCTGAAACAAAACAAGGACGGCTCGATAAAGAGCCGTCCTGCATTTCTCGTCAAAACTCGAACACCGGCGAACGCCTGGTTTCACCGAGCTAAAAATTAGCCTACTTTTTGAATTGCGGCTTCATTACCCGTGGTAAAGACAGCGATCCGTAGAGCGAATCTATCCCACGTCGCAAAACCCACGCGCGTTCCATCGGATCGTGCGTGCCCTCCGCCATTCGGATCGTTGCTGAAACCATTTTCATCGTTCTCTCATCCGCGTTATCAACACCTGCAGCAACAATGGACTCCATGGCGTCCATGTACAGCTTGCAACACTGTCCATGGTTTCCCGAATTGTAAACCGGTGCTCCCGCACTGATCGCCGAGGCAAGCACATCCATCGCCGCCGATCGCGACATTACACCAGGGATAAGAACCGCATCAATTACGTGGATTACCCCGTTAGTTGTCTCAATGTTTTTCGCGACGACCTTTGCGTTATTAACCGTGACTCCCGATGCCATCAGCCCAATGTCAACTGATCGACCGAGCAACGTTGTTGCCTTTCCTGCCTTGACAGCCGCACCAGCGTAAACGCGACCTGCGATTACGTGATACTTCAGGATATCGACCAAGTCTTGTTTGTTTTCTGGACGGAGTAAGGTCTCAACGGTTCCCTTTGGCAAATTTGAAAATGCCTCGTCAGTCGGAGCAAACACCGTAAAGGGTCCTTCGCTACCGAGAACCTCGGCAAGGCCAGCTGCACCCACGGCAGCGACAAGCGTGTTGAATTGTCCCGCCGCTTGCGCTGTTGCCGGAATCGCATTCAGCTCCGGAATCAGAACTGCGTCAATGACATGAATGACTCCGTTGGAGCAGGGAATGTCGGTTACGACGATCTGGGCGTCACCGACCCTAAGTGAATCACCTCGAAAATCCAAATCCAGTCTTTGCCCATTAACGGTAGCTGCCGCATTGAGATCATACGCGTCGCGAGCCATTACACTACCAGCAAGCACATGATAGGTTAAAACTTGAGCGAGCTGACTCTTGTTCTCAGGCTTCAAAAGCGACTCTAACGTTGCCGGATCGACCTTAGCGAATGCCTCGTCCGTGGGAGCAAACACTGTGAATTTGGTTTGGCCGTTTAACGTATCGACCAAGCCAGCCGCTTTTACTGCGGTGACCAGAGTCGTGAAATTGCCTGCATCAATTGCAGTTTGGACGATCGTTTTTTGCTGGGCGAACGCGACTGTCGAAATGATCGAAGTGACCAACATGACAGCGGTAAGAATAAATTTTTTCATCGTTTCTCTCTGTGGGTTTAAAAGTCTTCCGTTCTAGGGAAACCGTTCACCGAGAGACGTCTTCTCACAAATTCTCCCAAATTTCGAGATTTTTATTTAGAATGCTTAAAAGTAGACAGACATTTGTTAAACGAGGCAAACTATTGGACGGGCGACCCGCTAGACGACGCTAAATCGCTCGTTAATCAACTCACGCTTGATTAACGCTAACTCAAATGACTCGGCGTCACTGTCCCGGCGTCGCATGAAAATACCCTCCACTTACAGAGACTCTGACTGGAACTTCATACAGCTCAGATAGGTTCTTGGACGTCAGCACCTCCTCCTTGGGTCCATCCACCAAAATAGATCCACGCTTCAAGAGCACCAATCTCGAAACCTCCTGGGGAATTTCATGAAGGTGATGGGTCACCAATACAATTGTTTTTCCACTATCGATGAGGCGAGAGGCTGTTTCGAAAAATTGAAATTGGGCCTGAAGATCCAAGCCATTCGTCGGTTCGTCAAGAACCAGCACGCTCGGATCATGAACCAACGAACGAGCCAACAAGTGACGTCGCTGCTCACCGGTGGACATTTCAAAAAATGGAGTGTCGACAAAATCCTGGATACCGAGATCACTTGAAACTTTTTCCGCAATCTGAATTTGATCATCACTAAAAGTCTGATGACCGAACGTATTCAGGCTAGAGAAAAAACCTGATAGAACGACGGAGCGACCAGGAGTATGGGGCCTGAAATTCTGTTGTAGATCTGTAGAAACGACTCCAAACTTTTTTCGCAGCTCCCATATATTCCAATGCGATTCTCCGAAGATTGAAACGTCGCCCCTCGACGGATACAACTCTCGCGCAAATAATTTCAAGAGCGTTGTCTTGCCGGCCCCGTTTGGGCCAACAATCGCGGTGTCGACTCCAGCGTCGATGGCGAGTGAAAAATTTTTGAAAACACAATTTTGACCGCGATAAATTTCCGCGTCACTGATGCTAATAATCGGATTCGCGTCAGGCATCACAATTCCAAGTTATTTAAGATCTTCAACATAAAGCTCAATGGTAACTTATTTTCAGAAATTAATTAAGACGCAGTCCGACGCCGCAGTACAAGCATCTTCCTCAAGCGCAACCGCGTTCAATTTGTCGTCTCCAGCGCTCCGCGTCACGGTCGAACGCCGGATTAAAAAAGCGGTCTCCCAAAAACTCCGATATGCAACAGGAAAACGAATAGCAATTTTGGGCGGGCCAAAACCGGACGTTCGCCCGCCGATCCTACTCACGTTCAATCACCATATTCCTGGCCGAATTATTCATCCAAAAAATTGAATTCGTCAGCAAATGACACCCAGCAGAAAAGTCACCGAGAAACTCAATGTTTCTCTCCACAACAATCAACAATCAGGACTCACAATTAGTTAAGAAAGGACCATTCCACCAAGGACCGATCGATTTATGCAAATCACTCTTTACGCATTTTTTTTCGTGCGATACGTGATAGGATAGTCGGTTAGCATTTTGGCCTCTAAATTGCGCCAAAACTATCGGATTAAATAATTAAAACACAAGAAAGTGAATCCAAACAATGGACTGTATTCCTAGATCAAAGTTCTTATCCATTCTGATCTGCTTGTTTGTTTCGGGCTCCGGCTGTTTTTCAGCAACACAAGACAAACTAGCAGGGCAAACGGCGAGGGCGGCAGCAGACGTTCAGGACAATGCATCCACCGCAACAACTCTCGCGATTCCGTCAGCAGATCATGTCGTACCTGCAAGTCAATATAATTTACTCTCATGGAACGTCGAATCGGATGGAGCCACATCCGAAGTCATTTGCAAACAACTGGCAAAACTTAATCAGAATGATCATTACGATATCTTGACTCTCTCCGAAGTGTTGCCATCCGACCTTAAAAAATTCAGATACGCTCTAGGAAAACATTACAAATACGTCTATTCGAAATCCGGATTTAGCGATCGCCTAGAAATACTCTACAACGAGAACAATTTCGAGTTGGTACGTCACTTTGAAATAAAAGAGATAAACATTCTCAATCGGTACCGTGCGCCTTTAGTGGCCCAACTGAAGGACCGTGCGACCGGCACGGAATTCATGGTGATGGTGAATCATCTCGCACGCGGGAAATCCGAGATTCGGCAGAAGCAGGCAACCATGTTGGTGGAGTGGGCACGAGACCAAACCTTACCGGTTTTCGCACTCGGAGATTACAATTTTGACTTCGTCTTTAAAACACGCAAGGGAAACCCGGCATTTTCAAACATGCTGAAAGATAACATTTGGCGGTGGGTTGAGCCCGTCGAGTTGATCGACACCAATTGGTATGACAATCCAAGGAATTTGGATGGCATCGATGATTATCCCGGTAGCATGCTCGATTTTGCATTCGTCACCGGTTCTGCCAAAGATTGGAAATCTACCTGTCGGGTCTTGGTTCGCGAAGGAGATTTCCCGGACGACAAAACCACCAGCGATCACCGGCCGTTTGAGTTGACGATCGTCAAACCTTAGATCATCAAGAATTAAGTTCGGGGATAGTTTTATTAATATTAAATTAGCCCCGGCTTAAAATTTTGAAGACAAATCCATCCGAACGTCTGATTCTGGAGGACAGAATATGCAGAAACTAAATCGGTCGCGGTAACTTCACGTAACCGGACTCTAATCGGTATCGACTTTCGAAAACTCGTGAACCCAGACATACTGGCTATCATCCCAAGCCATCCCGGGGTGCATGCGAAGAATCAACTCGCGGTAAAACTCTAAATTTGGATACCCCTCACTTTGCGCATGTGAGTCCGTCATACTGCTAAGGACTTCATGCCGTAAATCAGTAATAACGAACGCCCTGCCCTCCAACACGAACTCCTCCCCAGGGTAGCCGTAAACGCCCGCCCTGCGTTGCTGAGTTTTGGTGCCATTGAGTGCTGCTGTGACCAGTTTCTCATGAGTAACTAATCGATCAATTTCACAAGTTTTCTTGGGATATTGTGTCATGGTTTCGGATTTAGATTCGTTTTGGAAGCGCTAATAAATGCTGTGTTTATTTAGAATCAACATAAAATTCGCGGATGGGAAGAACGCGTAGGCGATGTTTTAGCTTCTTTGGGCTGTTTTTAAAACAGCCTCCCTCCGGTCGCTGACCAGACCCGTGAATAAAATGAGCTTCTTCCAATTTTGCAAGAAAAAAACAACAAATATCCGACATGAAAATTAGGCCGCCCTTTTTACCATGAGTCAAAAATATTAGTAATTTTCAAATTTGCAAAAAACAGTCTAATGAAAATACACACTCGTACGTCAACGCAATAACTTTGATCCGACCGGAAGCCCACTTTGTTTTGGCCAACGACCAAGCAATTGTTCTTTATAGTGTTTATTGTCGGGTCGGACTAACTTAGCTAGGCTATCGAATCTTTTTTCTACTATTTAAATTATCCCGGAACTCTGCACATGAAATTATTGCCAGTTACCACGTTGATTTCTTCGATTTCGATCATCACCGCCGGACTTCTCTTGCCGCTATCTGCGTTTGCGGACGAAAAGGCTTCCGATGAGTATATCAAGGTGGAAGTCCGGGGGATATTGAACAACGAAGTGATGGCTATTGGGGGTGAAAGCACTGGTGTGGTAATTACGGCCAACGGAGTTACGTGGGAACTTGACTTTGAGAATGCCCCAGCTTTGAGAAAAACATCTAAGCCAATGAACGGCCAAATGGTCGTGGTTAAAGGGCAACTCCAAGTAAGAGCCGGAATTGAAATTCGAAAGCGTTGGATATTGAAAGTAAAAACAATCCAATTGGGAAACTCCGGCGGGGATCTTTCGTTGCTCGACATTAAAAGTGACAAAGTAAAAAAGTTAGAAGTCAGTCAGACATTCGGTGGGTTCCGGGAGACGCAAATTTTTTACACCTTCGAAGAAAAAAATGTGATTCTCAAGGTCAAAATTGATAATCAAAACCTGAAATTTGACGTTTCAGCGAAAATTTATATTTTCGAAAAATCCACGACCGCAAATGGACTCGGTAAATGGCTAAACAATCAGCATTCAGACGGCCTTTATCCTGACATCCCACGCCCCGTCTCAACATTGGATGTTCCGGCAAAATTTTGCAGCTCAAAAAATTCAAAGTTCATTGACAAGACCGAAACGCATTTAGGTAACTTCGATAACTACTCAATTCAATTCAATATTGCGGACTCAGAAAAAATTGGAGACTTCAAGATTAAAGCATTTTCTGGAAAAGCAATGGTTCATCTAAAAATCAAATGACTGATGGATCTCGCGGGACGCAATTGATTTGCGTCTGCCAGTTTCGTGGCGCCGGCTTACGCCTCAGTATTTTCCGCATGCCGGATTCGCG
>JAPKBL010000069.1 GCA_028823415.1 Mariniblastus sp. | reverse complement strand
ATTAGTTTCGTTCCCGCATTAGTTTCGTTCCCGCTTAACTCCCAAGTTTGGTTTAAACTTGTCTTCTTCGTTCGAAGGCAGCTGCCTAAGCGAGAACAGCGAATCCACTGTCGATTAGGATTTTGCGTAACCGAGCGAATTAATGATTTTAATCATCTCTTCGTGGGTGATGTACCGACGGCTGTTGGTTAGTTTGTACTGGTCGATGGCAATACCCAATTCGGCAGCTTCGGGTGAAAGTCCTTGGTGGCCATCTGAAAATTGACGCCTCTCAAAGCCACCAGCACTGTCTTGTTTTTTGGCTGCACGGCGATCCACAAAAGTGCCGTTTTCGATTTCGTTTTCAACAGTGGTTTTTTCAAAAGACATAGGAAGATACTCCGCGGGCAAATAGATTGGATTTCGGTAAGGTGATTCGGGCTTCAGAGAAACATAAGTCTCAAACCGGTGTTTTCCGAGTTCCAGTGAGAATTCCTCGCTTAGAATCAGCGGGGCGGGCTCAATCGGGTATGGAATTATCAATTAATCCGATTGTGCGGCACGCAGTGCGGTTTTTGGGGAAAGGAATGGATGCTTTGGGTCTAAGAGAAAAAGGCAATTAATGCTATTTCTTTTGCGCCATCTGTTCTGTTACCGCGGGGATTTGGATTTTACTTCGAATTTCCAAGAAATAGTCCCTGTAACTCGGGAAGGTTTTCGCACCGGCGGCAAGCGTGTTTCTTGCATCTCCAAAGCTCTCCGATTTTTTCTGAGCTTTGGCAAGTAAAAGGACCATACTTGGAGTGAAATTTTCACTCGTTTGACGCTCGAGAAGGAAGTTTTCGGCGGCGAAGGGTTGGTTCATTTCGATCAGGCCCTCGGCTTTGATGATGACCAAATTTTCCGGATAGTTTTCCACCGGAAATTCTAACAAAATACTGTCGATCGTATTGTTGGCGAGCCTCCAATCTCCCTTCAGTTGATACGCCTCAGCGATTTTCAGCTGAATTCCGGGGGGGGGCGGAGTGCAGGCAGCAGCCCGCTGGAACAGACGTAAAGCCTCGTTGGTTCGGTCTTGATCGACGAGGGCAATCCTGCCTAGGAGTAACAGAGCCGGACCGCAGCGGTGTTCGCGTTGAAGAGCCTGTTTGGCTTGATCTGCGGCTGTGAGTTTGTTCCCGCTATCGAAATATAGGTTTCCCAACTCGACGATCAGGCGGGGGTCATAGTCTGAGAGTTCAACGGCGCTCGTCATCTGGTCAATCGCTTCTTGTGTTTGCCCCCCCTTAAAGAGCGTCTGAGCTAACCGCTCGTGGGGCCAAGGATCAAACGGGTTCTTCTTGATGGCTTTGCGTTGGTTGATTTCCGCATTTTGAAGCTCGCCAGACTGGCAATGAAGGTTGCCCTCGCGCGTCAGCGCTCTTGCTTCTCGGGCATCATTTTTGAATGAAAGATGGGGAGATGTGTTGGTTAATCCACTGAAGGTCGTACAGCCGTTCTGGCAAGAAAGGATCCCGAACCCTAAGACTATTGCGATGATTCGACATCGTTTCAGTGTTCGTTGAACAGGATTAGTGAACTGCAATGGAGTGTCTTTCTATTACTTTGGTTTCTGCAAATATTTTGGTCTTCGCGAGCGAACGCGGACTCTACAAAAATTGCCGATTGTTTACCATATCGGAACATTCAGGCGGTTGTGATTATTCGATTCGACGCGTAAAGTCAAACATGTTAAGGATTAAGCAAGGATAGCTATCATGCCTTTGCTAGCTGGATCCATAATTGTGACTCGGCGGGTGGTTTGGATGCGGCTAGATTTGGATGCGGCCTTACGTTTAGGCCCGCTAATTTTCGGTTCTCGGTGGTTTTTTGGAGTTTTCAACAGATGACGGCGAAGTATGACAAGCTGGGGCTTAAATTTTTGTACCCCGAAAACTGGAAACTGATCGATGACGTGTCAGGATCGCCGCAAGTCATTACGCTCGAGACTCCAGATGGTAGCACGACTTGGTCCGTCCATCTTTATCCTTGCGAAACCGATGTGGACTTAATTCTTAAAGAGGCGATCGACTCGTTGCAACAGACCTACGAGGACATCGAAATTTCTCCTTGCGAGAGTTCTTTTGGCGCCACTCCCTCGAATGGAGTGGAGGCTTTGTTTTACTGTCTTGATTTTTTGATACGCGCCGAATTGCAAATAGTAAAAACGGATGAAAAGTGGTTGATGTTTTGGACTCAGGCGGAGGATCGAGACTACGATAACCAGAAGTTAGTTTTTAAGGCCATTGCAATTAGTTTGTTACAGTCCTTGACGCCTGACGGAGCGTGAGCCTAGCTCGGGGCCACCGGTTATTTTTTGGAACCCGCGCTGTGGGGATGAGAGACTTTCACGCGGGTTAAAGTTTTTAGATCATCGCCCGAGCGTGACCCAGGGTGGCTGGCGATTTCTCTCAGTTTGCTGCTGTTTCGACTGGCAAATCAGCGAACTTCAGGGCTGACTGAGTACGTAGCACCCGCCCTTTTTTCCAAGCGTCATCGCCTTCCATTTCAATTGAGATGAGAAGGCTTTTTTTGATTTTTACTAACGCGAGTTGAAGGCCAGATTCGGCGGCATGCCGTTGAAAGAAGTTACTCTATTTGGGCGACGAGTACAGAGTCGTGCACACCCGGCAGGAGGTCGGTGTCTGTGACAACGACGAAATGATCTCCCGATTGCAGGTCATGATTGGATGACGCCCATTGATTTACAAAACTCAGAAGTTCGTCTTGTTGAAACGGCGTTGTGCAGAGCACGGGGGTAACACCCCAGAAAAGTGACATTCTTCGGTAGCAGCTTGCGTGGTCAGTTATGCAAATCGTTGGAATGAGATCACGTTGTTTCGATTTTATTAAGGCGATTTCAGATTCGCGACTCGCGATCACAACCATTTTTGCATGAATTCTTTTGGCAATATGAGCTGCGCCAAAAATGACTGCATCAGAAATTTCCCAGGCAGCCGCATAGTCTTCGCTTCTCATGCGGGCGCGCTGCTGGGACAGGGATTTTTCGGTTTCGGCCATGATTTTATTCATCATTTGCACCGCCTCCACGGGGTATTCTCCAATGGCTGTTTCACCGGAGAGCATACACGCATCAGCTCCGTCATGAATGGCGTTGGCGACATCGGTAACCTCAGCGCGTGTGGGTTGCTTGGAGGTGTGCATGCTCTCGAGCATTTGAGTGGCGACAATGACTGGTTTGCGAAAGCGGAGGCAGGTTCTGATGATTCTTTTTTGAGCGGCCGGAGTTTTTTCAATATCAATTTCAACGCCCAGGTCACCTCTTGCGACCATAACACCATCGGTAGCTTCAACAATCGAATCGAGAGCGTCGAGTGCTTCCCTTTTTTCAATTTTCGCAATCACCATGGCTTGGCTGTTCTCTTTCGCTAAGAGACTCTGAAGATCCTTGATCTCTTCGGCATTGCGGACAAAGCTGAGGCTCACAAACTCAACCCCCTGCCCTGCAGCCCATGCGGCATTGTCGCGATCGACCGGCCCAAGTGCCGGCACGCTTAAACTGGTTCCGGGGAGGTTCACGCCCTGTCTCGACCGAATAGCGCCTCCATCGTTTACGTGGCACACCAGATGGTCATCTTCTTTTGAGGTGACCGTTAGTCGGGCCAGACCATCTGCCAGTACGATTG
The DNA here is from genome assembly GCA_028823415.1 of Mariniblastus sp. Lineage (GTDB taxonomy): Bacteria > Planctomycetota > Planctomycetia > Pirellulales > Pirellulaceae > Mariniblastus. The sequence continues at coordinate 23,804 of JAPKBL010000069.1, read as the reverse complement.
CATCCCCAATTTGGACTTCGTCGATGAGAGGTTCGTAAATGCAGGTTAGTTCGTCATCGGCTTGCGATTGGGGACCACGGACAAACTTGATTTCATCGCCATTGTTGAGAACGAGGGGATTTTGCGTTAATTGCCCCAATCGAATTTTTGGGCCAGCTAGGTCAATCAGGATTCCGGCTGGCAGGCCGGTCGTCTTGGAGGCGGCTCTAATGCTGGAGACAGCCTGTTCATGGGATTCCCGAGAGCCATGAGCCATGTTGATCCGGAATACGTCCACGCCAGCGTGCAGCAGCTTTTCTAGGGATTCTTGGGAACTGGAGGCTGGGCCGACGGTCGCGACTGTTTTCGTTCGTGCATTACTTAGGGATTGGACGCTCAATTTGCATACCTTTTAAGAAGTTTCTCGGACAAGCAACTGAGCCATAGTCGGTCGCCGCGGTTGAACCCAGGTGAATGGTGGCCCCGAATTGTAGGACAAGTTGAATATCGGCTCTATCCTCGATTACTCGCCTTAAATTAGCCTTCATTCGCTGCAAAACACTGGGCGTCTTTAAGGGGCTGGCCTGAACCCTTGCGGGGCGGTTGGATTGAGATTTACCGATTATGACTTTTTGTTAAATTTTAGAGATTAGGAGGTTTATTCCTTGAATTCTAGATTTGATGGGATTAGACTGTGGCCCAACAACTTTGATTTTCTGCACTTTGAGCCTCAAATCTGGATTTTTTAGATGAATAACAAGCTATTTATTGCAGCAGCTTCTGCGATTATTGCCATCGGAACGTTGTCAAATGTTCTTCAGGCTGACGTTTACTTCACCGAAGGCTTTGATTACGCAGACGGGTCTTTGACGACGGTTTCGTCAGATTGGACGAGACACAGCGGGACCGAAGGGCAAATCCAAGTTGTAGGTGGTCAAATCTTGTTGACTGATTCACAGTCGGAAGACGTGAATCGCTTGATCGGTACCACGGTAACGACAGGAACAGTGTTCGCTGGATTTGATTTCTCGGTTTCGGCGAGTAATCCAGGTGGGACTGATTTTGAGTACTTCGCTCACTTTGGAAATGGTTCTTCAGACTTCACTGCCAGAATGGACATTAACACCGCCGACGCCAATGGATTTCTGGTAGGCATCAGTCACACCAGCGCGGCTCAAGCTAGTTGGGGATCTACTTTAGATTACGACACTGTTTACCGAGCAATTATCGGGTACGACCGAGACTCAGGGCTTGCCAATCTTTGGATTGATGCTTCGCTCGAAACAGACACCTCCATTGTGACAACAACCAGTGACGCTAATAACGTCGAAGGATTTTACTTCCGTGAGTCAAACTCTTCGGTTAATGAGACTACCGTTGTGGATGACCTAATTGTTGGTTCCACTTTCAACGATGTAGTTGTTTTCAGTTCGGTTCCCGAGCCAAGCAGCTTAATAGTTCTTGGCTTGTTCGGTCTTGTGGGTCTAAGCCGTCGCCGAAAAAGCTAAAGTGCGATTACGAAAAACACCTTGAGCGGCTTATCTTTTGATGGCCGCTTTTTTTATGCGCCATTGATTGTATCGGTAATTGAGATTTAGATTGGTTAATGACTATTTGATTTTGATCGATGGGTACAATCTGATTTTCCAGTGTGGGCTGGAAGGCAGGTCTCGTACGCCGGCGTCATTACAGCGGGCGAGGCGCCGATTGATTGGGGAATTGAAGGTTGGATTGGCCGCACCGTTAAGGCACCGCACGGCGGTGGTCTTTGATGCAACCCGTCTGCCACTGGGGGAGTCATTGCCGATTCGAACTGACGGTGGTGTGACGGTCATCTATGCGATCGATCATGAGGACGCAGACACGCTGATCGAATTGTTGATTCAAAAGAATTCGACCCCCAAGAAATTGACGGTGGTTTCGAGCGATCATCGGCTTCACAAGGCGGCAAGTCGAAGAAAGTCAACGCCGATTGATAGCGATGAGTGGTTCGATCAAATTACCGGCGGATCGCAAAAGAGCGCAGAGCATGAGCCACTTGAGGTGGAGGGGAAGCCCCCACTCGACCATCTAAATGATGTTGATTGGATGGCGGAATTCGGGATAGATCAGCAACAAACACTGGGCGGAATTGAGAATTCTGATGGAAAGGCGAAGTCAGAGGAGGCGCCCAATTATGACCCCTTTCCTCCGGGATACGCGGATGATTTGCTCGATGGCAGCGAGTGACAATGGATCGCTGCGTTGAAATTGAGGGGTGGTTTTGGTGTGGTCTTTGGGTTGCGTCAAGAATTTGGAGGTAACGATGGCTGATTTTGAAATTGCTTATGGAGAAACCGAAATCCGCGAGGGAGGGTACGTGAATGACCCTGTCGACCGAGGCGGTGAAACTCACCGGGGAGTGTCGCGGAAATTCAATCCTGACTGGAAGGGGTGGGTGTTAGTCGACCGTATCAAACGGGAGCATCCAACCGATTTTAAAGCCATGATTAATGCGAATGTTGAACTGGAAGCATTGGCCAGGCAGTTATACAGGGCGAGGTATTGGGTGCCGATTAGGGGGGATGAAATTTCGGATCAACACATTGCAAATAAGGTGTTTGATACTGGCGTGAACCAAGGTGTTTCCCGGTCCGTGCGTTATCTCCAGCGAGGGCTCAATCTGCTGAATAGAAATGAACGAGACTATGCAGATATCAAAGTAGACGGGAAGTTTGGGGATTTGACGCTGAAGACGACAACTGAGTTTCTGGACCTGGAGAATGGCCAACCAGACTACCTTCTGAAGTTGTTGAACCTCATGCAGGCTGCCCATTATCTCGACGTCATGAAGGGGGATCCTGCTCAGGAGAGGTTTGCGCGCGGGTGGCTGAGCCGCGTCGATCTTTGTTAGTGTTAGTTGAGAACCTTAGGCAGGCTTGCTGGTGCGGTCAATCGGAGGGATTGATGGGTCGTTGGATCAAGGGCTGATCGTGATTGCTTTGTCTGAAATATCCTTGCGGCACCAAGCCCCATCCCAGCGAATACACTTAATTGCCTTATAGGCTTGAAGTTTTGCCGTTGCCACGGAACTGCCCAGCGCGGTGACTCCGAGGACTCTCCCGCCGTTGGTGAGAACGTTTTGATTTTCATCGAGTCGCGTCCCAGCATGAAAAACTTTGACGTCTTCGATGGCGGCCGCATCTTCGAGGCCGCGGATGACTTTTCCTTTTTCATACTTCCCGGGATAGCCATCGGATGCCATTACTACACAAACACTGGGTCGTTCGTCCCATTGCAGAGGTCCAATTTCACCGAGTTTACGATCGACGGTTGCTTCCAGAAGGTCTAAAAAGTCAGTTTTCAGACGCAGTAGTAAGGGTTGGCATTCGGGATCACCAAACCGGACGTTGTATTCTAAAACTTTGGGTCCCTGAGGCGTCATCATCATCCCGGCATAGAGGATGCCTCGGAATGGAATTCGTTTGCGTTTCATGACATGGACGGTTTGAACCAGCACGCTCGATTCAACCCAGCGAAGAGTTTTGTCGTCAATCGACGGCGTTGGGCAATAGGCACCCATGCCACCAGTGTTGGGGCCAGTGTCTCCATCGTGGGCCCGTTTGTGGTCTTCGGCCGGAGGGAGTGTTAAGATCGTTTGCCCGTCAGTGATTGCCAAAATACTGGCCTCAATTCCCTGAAGGCGGTCTTCAATGATCATCTTATTGCCAGCGTCACCGAATTGTTTTTGACGGGCGATGATGTCAATGGCTTCGAGTGCTTCATCCCGAGTGCTACATACAATTGCGCCTTTGCCTGCGGCTAAGCCATCTGCTTTGACGACGACTGGGCAATCCTCTGGAGTCTCGCAATAGCGTTCATTGATGAATCGCTCGGCAGATTCAGCATTGTGGAATTCTTGGAAATCAGCCGTTGGAACGTCCGCAGCGCGAAGAACGTTTTTACAAAATACTTTACTGCCTTCGAGTTGGGCAGCGGCGCGTGAGGGCCCAAAGACTTTCAAGCCAGCGTCTTCGAAAGCGTCCACTAGCCCATTGCAAAGGGGGACTTCCGGGCCGACAATGGTCAAGCCGATTTCATTTTGTTTGGAAAATTGAATCAGTTCGGCGATGTTATCAGCCGCAATTTCGATGTTTTCGACATCTTTGGCAGTACCAGCATTACCCGGGGCAACAAAAACACGATCCGCTCTAGGGCTTTGCGATATTTTCCATGCGATGGCGTGTTCACGCCCTCCGTTACCGACAACGAGAACTTTCATGATGTTACGATTTTCTTGAAATGGTTTACTTCAAACAGGCGTCATTTGGCTGAAGAACGATTTTAAGGGATTGAAAGATGAATGACAGGGGCAACAATAGAGTTCCGGGACGAGTTCATTAAATCAGTAGCCCATTTTGTTACAATAGTTCTGGTTCTTTAAGCGTCTTAATTTTAAATGAAAATCCTAATTCACATTCAGGAATTAATAATGAAGCGAGTCTTTTTCTGCACACTGCTGTTTGTATTATGCGTTTCCATGAATTCTTTGTTGTTTGCGCAAGACGGTTGGGGCAATCTGACCGGTCAGATCGTTATATCGGGGGATGCACCAGTAAATCAGCCCGAGGACGTCAAAGATAATTCTGACAAAGCGGTTTGTCTGATTGATGGAAAGGTCCCGCTCGACGACGGAGTGGTGGTGAACGATAAAAATCAGCTTCGGGATGTTTACGTAATGATGTACACCGGCCGAGGGGCAGATACGCCGGACACTTATCATCCGTCTTACGATGCTCAAACAAAAGTCAAGTTGACGCTTGATAACGTCAAGTGCCGGTTCGTTCCCAAGGCGAGTTTCGCTAGGCCAGGTCAAACGTTGATCCTCAAGAACAGCGATAATGTAGGGCACAACTGCCGCATTGCGACGATGGAACACGAGCATAACATTAACATCGTTAAGAATGCGGAGTCTGAAATCGTATTAGGCGAGGAGAGCGACAAAATTCCCGGTGAGGTGAGATGTGATATCCATCAGTGGATGGATGCAATCATTTTGATCCGAGATAACCCTTACGTTTCCATTTCCGATAAAGACGGCAAGTTTAAGATCGAGAACATTCCTGCGGGAGACTGGAAGTTTCAGTTTTGGCACAAAAAGGGAGGTTACTTAAAAACAATCGAGGTTAAGGGTTACGAACCGGATCGTCGCGGTACAATCGAATTAACGATCAAATCGGGCGAGACGCTTGAACTTGGTACGCTTGCACTTCCAGGGGATGCGTTGACTAAGTAGCCAAAATCCTCTGGTCGAAATTCAGTTTTGGAATAATAGAAGCCTCGCCCTTTTGTCTTTCAACGGCAAAGGGGTGTTTTTATTGCTGGTGTCTGGGCACGCCACTCAGCACGATCAAATTAGTAAGTGCGACCGATTTTAAGAGGGGATGGAGTTTCTGATGGTGATCCGCAATTCGTGGTTTGTGATCGTACTGATCGTCGTAATGAGTAGTTTTGTTGGTTGTTATCAGCGTACGGTGGCTCCGGCGTTGACTTTTGACCAAAAAAAAGCCGAAACTCTCGATAGTGAAATTAAAAAAATGGAGTGGGACTAAGTCGTTCAAGCGCCGATTTGTGTTAATCCGGCGGCTCAGGTTAAGGAAACGGGCTGGGAACGGGTTCTATAAAGGTTCTGTGACAATTTGTCCGGTCGACAAATCGCTCAAATCAGACAAAATACATTGTTGTCAGATCATTAAGTTACACAACGTTAAGCTAAGAACTGCCAGGCCAATCCTCCGTGATTGGAAATTCCGTGTCTCGACTGTTTTATCAACTCATATGTATCGGTACCGCATTGCTGGGAATGACCGGTTGCGAGAGATCCGAACCACCGGTCTTTCGTTTCAACTCTGTTGAATGGGTTAAGCAGGAAAAAACTCATCTCGCTGAGGGTGAGCATTTTCCGGAGGATTACAAGGCTGAAATCGGGACCATCATGACGGCTCTTTTCGGAACGCCCGACGACCCGACGTTTCCCTTTTTTCTTGGTGATGAAGATCCGGCTCACGATGTAATTTCGATTGAGAGTCTGAGGATGGCGGCGGGACCGACTCGCGTTGATAAGCGAGAGAGTGCGACAGGGCTGTATCGTGAGCACTGTGCCCACTGCCATGGAATTACTGGAAACGGCGCAGGCGATACGGCGGCGTCTCTGGAGCCATACCCTCGCGATTTCCGTTTGGGAAAATTTAAATTTAAGTCAACGCCGTTGAGGTCACCCCCGACGGATCACGATTTGACAGAAATCCTGGTCAATGGAATTCCTGGTTCGGCGATGCCATCGTTTCGGACGTTACCTGAGGATCAAATTCAGTCCTTAGTCGAGTACGTCAAGTACCTGACAATGCGAGGGCAATTTGAGCGGTTCTTACTGGGTGAACTGGCGGCCTTGGACGGAGAACCGTTGATTGATCTAAGTTTGGTCGATAAGCCTGATGGTGGAGAACCATCGGAAGATGATGTTGAAGAATTCGAAGACCAGATGTATGCCGTCATTGGGGAGGGTTTGCAGGAGCGGATCATTGCTCGCTGGTTAAAGCCCGAGCGGAAAGTTACCAAGATTGAGGCAGCACCTCCCGAATTTGACATTCAGCATCAGGCGCACCGACAGTTTGTCCAAAAAGGGCGTGAGCTGTATTTCGCCAAGGGCAACTGTATGCAATGTCATGGAGATACTGGAATTGGTGATGGGCAATTGAACAACTTCGATGACTGGACAAATGATTGGATTAAATCTGCCGACGTCGATACTGCGGATCCGACGAGCTATGCTGATTTTTCTGCGGTCGGCGCCCTTCCACCGCGTCCGGTAAAGCCACGGAATTTGACTCATCGTTACTACCGCGGTGGCGATCATCCTGACGATCTGTATCTGCGGTTGCGGAACGGAATCGAGGGAACTCCGATGCCGGCATCAACTGCGATGACATCCGATGAGATTTGGGCGGTGGTGGCTTATGTCCGAGCGATGCCTTACTTAGACTCAACGCGAGACGAGTCGGAAAAACCTGTCAATGAAAAGCAGGTGATGAGATAATGAATCGGGTCTGGAGTGTCTTATTTTTGTTAGTCCCAGTGCTGGGGATCGCCTCTACCCTGATGGCCATGTATGGGATTGCGCCTTTGGAGTCAGCATGGTTGCCGAAGTCACTGAGCCAGGCCGGTGACACAATCGATCAATTGTTTAATGGAATTCACCTCTTGGCGGCTTTTATCCTTGCGGGAACTGTGTTCACAATCGGTTGGGCGCTGTGGCGTTTTGGCGATCGGCAGGATCCCAACGCGAAAGCACGCTACATCACGCATAACACGAAGTTGGAAATAACGTGGACCGTGATCCCCGCAATGATACTTGTCTTTCTTGCTTTTTTTCAAATGAAGTCCTGGGCGGAAAACAAAATGGATCGCCCCACGGTCACGGTCAACGGGGTCTCGACGTTTAAGCCTCCGATGGTCATGGTCAAGGCGAAGCGATTCGGCTGGGAATTTTATTATGCGGGTGCGGACGGAATTGTTGAGACTCAGGATGATGTTTTTGTAGAAAACCTATTGGTTCTCCCGGTCGGCGAGGAGATTGTCCTGCAGATGGAAAGTCGCGACGTCATCCACAGCTTTTATGTTCCTGAGCTGAGGCTTAAGCAAGACATTGTGCCGGGAATGACTCAATTCGTTTGGTTTAATGCGCGTGAGGAAAAAGACATTGAGATCATGTGCACCGAACTCTGTGGCTGGGGACATTACATGATGAAGGCAGATTTGAATTTTGTTTCAAGGGCTCAGTTCGACGCTTGGATTAAGGAACAGGAATCTGCTTATTCACCTGAGTTCAAGAACGCGGTGGAAACAACGGCGTCTCGCGGAGAAGTGAACACTGTGGTTCCTCCACGATTCTCGAGTGCTTCCGGGAGTCAGTTGGGATTCAAAAACTAGTTTAGATCATTATTGAGTTGGATCTGTAAATGGCAGAAGTTTCCGTTAAAAATTCGATTGCACCGGACCGAAAGGGGAATGTTGTCTCCCGTTTTGTTTGGACCTACGTATTTGCGACGGATCACAAGGTCATTGGTCTGCAATTTCTTTTTTCTTCCTTGATTTGGTTTTTCGTTGGTGGATTTCTTGCGTTGGCGGTTCGCTGGCAACTGGCTTGGCCTTGGTCGGACATGCCGATCTTCGGACATCTGCTATTTGCTGAATCGGGCGGGCAAATGTCGCCTGGTTTCTACAACATGCTCTTTACAATGCACGCGACAATCATGATCTTTTTTGTGATCATTCCCATACTCGCGGGCGCGTTCGGTAACTATCTGATTCCGTTGATGGTCGGCGCCGAGGATATGGCATTTCCGAGATTGAACATGATGAGTTACTGGTTCATGTGGCCGGCATTTGCTTGTATTACTCTCAGCTTTTTTATGCCCGAGTATGGTGCTTCTGCCGGTTGGACCTCCTACCCCCCGCTGAGTGTTTTCCAGGGGGATGCTCAATCGTTGTGGTTGCTGGCGATGGTCTTTGTGGGGATTTCATCAATGATGGGATCGATCAATTACTTGACGACGATTATTCAAATGCGAGCCCCGGGCATGACGATGTTCCGAATGCCGATGACGGTTTGGGGTATGTTTATCACGGCAATCATGCAAGCCTTTGCGTTGCCTGTTTTGACTGCGGCGCTTCTGATGCAGTTGTCGGATCGAATATTAATGACTGGGTTTTTCCTTCCGGAAAACATTGCTATCAACAATGGTGTTGCTTCCAGTGGTGGCGGACAAGTGTTGCTTTGGCAGCATTTGTTTTGGTTCTATTCGCACCCTGCGGTCTACATCATGATTTTGCCCGCGATGGGGATGGTCTCTGATATAATCTCGTGCTTTTCAAGAAAGCCGCTCTTTGGCTATCGCCCGATGGTTTATTCGATTACTTCGATTGCCGGATTGGGATTTATTGTCTGGGGGCATCATATGTTTATTTCCGGCATGAACCACACTTTGGCGATGAGTTTCATGGTTTCGACGATGCTGATTGCATTGCCTAGTGGCATAAAAGTTTTTAACTGGATTGGGACGTTGTGGGGTGGGAAACTGCAACTGACGACGCCCATGTTGTTTTGTGTCGGGTTTGTCTCCATGTTTGTAATTGGAGGCTTGTCTGGAATTGTGATGTCGGCCCCTCCCGTGGATATCGTTATTCATGACACCTACTACATCGTGGCTCATCTCCACTACGTGCTGTTCGCCAGCAGTGTCCTTGGTGTTTTGGGGGCAATCTATTTTTGGTTTCCAAAAATGTTCGGGCGGATGATGAATGAAAAGCTTGGGAAGATTCATTTCTTTCTTACTTTTGTTTTCTTAAACGGCACATTTTTTCCGATGCATTTTTTAAGCCAGATGCCCAGGCGTGTTGCTGATCCTTACATTTACGAAGGCTTAAAAGACCTGCTGCCACTGAATCAATTCATGACTATCTGTGCGATTGGGATGGGACTAACGCAATTGATCTTCGTGGCAAACTTTTTCGGAAGTATGTTTTTTGGGCCCAAGGCCGGTCGAAATCCTTGGAATGCAAACACACTTGAATGGACGACTGCTAGTCCACCTCCGCATGGAAATTTTGACGTTCAGCCAATCGTTCGTCGTGGTCCTTATGAGTATAGTCATCCGGACACCGAAGGCGATTACTACCCACAGACCGAAACGAGTTGAGAAAATTCGCTTCACCCTTCAATCCTTCAACACCTGAAAAGACGAGTTAGCTCGCATGTCCGCAATGTCAACGAATCCAGAAATTACGACGGCCAAAGAAACCACTAGGTTTCAAACCTATGTCGCGCTGACGAAACTGCGAATTTCGGTCATGGTCTTAATCACCTTTGCAGTCGCGGCTGTGTTGGCTGCCCATTCGACCGGTCAGGTGATGGGCATTGGAATGATGTTCGGCGCGTTGATAGGTATGCTCATGATTGCGTCCAGTGGCAACGCCATGAATATGTACCTTGAGCGTTATACTGATTTCCTAATGCCCAGGACTGCATCGCGGCCACTTCCGTCGCAGCGATTATCGTCGACAGAGGTCGCGATGTTTGTAGCGGTGACCTTGGGCGTCGGGGTCTCGTTTCTTTATGCGACGGTCAACTGGCAGACTGCGGTGTGTGGCGTTGCGAACTGGGTGCTTTACGTTTTTATTTACACGCCGCTGAAACTGAAAACCCCGCTTAACACGGAAGTTGGTGCGATCGCTGGTGCGATGCCGATTATCATGGGATCACTGGCCGCCACAGAAACAGTGGGCTTGGTTTGTTGGTCATTCTTTGGTGTTCTTGTGCTTTGGCAATTTCCGCATTTCATGGCAATTGCTTGGATGTACCGCGATCAGTACCGCAAAGGCGGTTTGAAGATGATCACGGTTACTGAACCGACAGGTCGAATTGCGGGTCTAAAATCAGTGGTCACTGCAGCGATGTTGATCGCCGTCAGTCTGCTTCCGGTGTTGGTTTTGAGAACTCAAGTTCACGTTTGGATTTTCGTAATCGCCTCGTTGTTTCTTGGGGCATATTATTTTAAAGCCGCGTGGGCGTTCCTTTTGGATCGCAATGATCAAGTGGCGCGGCAGTTGCTGCGTGCCTCCTTGCTTTACCTGCCCGCTTACATGCTTGTTCTCATTCTTGCGTGTTTGACTTAGTCGTGCAGATGACGTTTTCAACAAGAGTAAAGTTAGAACGATTCGGCCCTAAGATTTACAAAACAAAATGAATTCAAAAGCGAGTCCTTCTGATTCCACGAAAATCGCCAAAGGTGATAAGGATGAAGGTTCGCACACGCATATCGAATTAAAATACCAACCTGCAGTTCCAGTTCCCAAAGGTAAGTTAGCCGTTTGGCTATTTTTGTCGACGGAAATTATGTTTTTTACGGCCTTAATCGGCACCTACATTGTTCTGCGTTTTGGTGCTCCCGAGGGCACGTGGCCGACGCCTGAGGATGTGCGTGTTCTTGAATGGCTGGGGGCCGTCAACACTTTTGTTTTGATTTGTTCCAGTGTGACGGTTGTGTTTGGGATGGAGGCAGCCAAGCAAAACCACCCCGGTAAGGCGAAGAAATGGTTGCTGGCTACATTCGTCCTTGGATGCGGCTTTCTGGGTATCAAGGCGTATGAATATAACTCCAAGTTTGAACATGGGATTCACCCTGGTACTCCGCGAAGCCTCCTCTATGATCGGGCCGATTTAAATTATCTCTCGGCAGTGAAGGCGAATTTAGATGCTGAGATTTTGAAAATCGAAAAAAAGAAAACGGCATTGGCATCCGAATCGGTTCACAGTCACGGGGGCGGTGAGAAGGACTTGATTTTGATTCGAGCTGGATTGGTTCAATGGACTCAAAAAACAGTTGGAGAGACGGAGAGTCCGATGGTGAGGCAGTTGGTGCTTGAGAGTTTGGCGCATCAGATTAACCCACGGAGGCCCAATCCAAGAGTCGAAACGTATCTGGCTAACGAAGCTGCCGACGTAAAAAACCAGATCGCGGAATTGCTGGGGCAGCAAGAGGTCGTCGATGAGGATGTCCGCCAATTGCAGGAACGAGTCAATGCAATAACGAAGGAGCTAGGCCTTGAGCAGGACGAGACAAAGAAATCGAATATCGAGATTCGGTTAGCAACCGCGACGGACGAATCCAAGGCGGCAGCGACCAGGTCAACCGAGGTCGTCGATCTCCTTGCTCCGTTAGAGAGTCGAATTGCGGCCTATCAACAGTTTAATCAAATTCATGATGGGCTTAACGAGCATTTTCATTTGCGACTACCCATGGTGATCCCTAGCGGTAACACTTGGGCCAATACTTATTTTTTAATGACTGGTTTTCACGCTCTGCATGTCTTGGGGGGACTGATTGCTTTCATCGTCCTGATGACGTTTCGCTTGGATAGTTCCAAAGCCGGTCTAATGGAGAACGTTGGGCTGTATTGGCATTTCGTCGATATCGTTTGGATATTTTTGTTCCCCTTGCTTTATTTATTTTAAACTCATGATTGAAACAAAATCCGTTGATAGGGATCCATCCGAGAAATCAAATACAAAGGTTTTTGTGTTGGTATTTTTGATGTTATGTGTGTTGACCGCACTTTCATTTTGGGTGGCTAATTCCTATCTCATGGAAAACAAAGTTGTCGGTTGGGCGGCAATGATGATGGTTTCGGTTGCCAAAGCGATGTTGGTCATCCTGTTTTTTATGCATCTGTGGTGGGAGCGTGCCTGGAAATACGTACTCACTATCCCAGCTTTGTTTATGGGGCTTTTACTGGTTTTGTTGTTGGTTCCAGACGTTGGATATCGCTATTTGACCTACTCAAAAGATCGTCGCGAAAATGCCCCTGAACCCGTTGTCAGCGAACTGACAGAGGGCGACAGCGTAATACCAATATCGGATTAAGATGTACCAAGGTGGTTAAGAAAGATATGTTTGCACGACTTAGAGTTTTCCTTTGGGTTCTGGTAGTTCTCGCTGCTGGTGTAGTGCTGTACCTAAGATCGGTCGATCGTGGTCGCGGTGATACGCCGGCGTATGTCGATAAAGATTTAAACGACAACATAAAGCTTCAGCTGGACAGTACTGGCAGAGCGTTTGCCGATGTTCCGTGGAAGTATTTACCCAATGTTGATCGCTTTGAACTGATCGATCAGGATGGCAATAAGTTTGATTCCGCCGATTTAGCGGGTCAGGCATACGTGGTCAGTTTCTTTTTTGCAAGTTGCCCAACGTTTTGTCTCGATCTCAATAAAGAAATTGATCGTGTGAATTCAGCATTAAAGGGAACCGATATTCGTTTTCTAACGCTGACGGTCGATCCTAAAAATGATACTCCCGAAATCTTGAATAAATATGCGGAGGGGTTTGGTGCGAAGCCTGATCGCTGGGCGTTTCTGACTGGCCAGAATTACCAATTGGTTGAGATTGGTGAGAACATGTTTAATGTTCCGGTAAACCCAGAGACCCACACCGATAACATTCTCTTGGTTGATAAATGGGGGCGTTATCGCGATCGGTTTAAGTGGGATCAGCCCTATGATATGAAGCGGTTTATTAAGGTTGCGAAAGAAGTGGCTGCCGAAACGGAGCCGCCGTTGGGAGAAACCGTTCAAACCAGAAATGTTTTAGCGGGTGTCGAGCGAAGTGAGTTAAACGATATCCGCTGGGTACGCGATTTTTTTCTTACTGAACGAACCGGCGAGAAGTTTTTTTCCCGTGATTTGACAGGAGAAGTTTGGATTGCCAACTTCTTCTTTAGCAACTGTCCAGGGGTGTGTAAGGCTCAGAACCAATACCTAAGAAACCTGCAAAAACGGCTAGGCGACGACTGCCCACGTATCGTTAGCATCACAACTGATCCGGCGCGAGACACCGTGGAGCATCTACGAGAATTTGCCGATACACTGGAAGCCGATCCTGAAAAATGGTTGTTCTTGACGGGCAACCCGCTGTTGATCAAGAGAATTGGAAGCGAGTTTTTCAAAGCTGATTCAGGTGATGAACATCATTCGTCGCTTCTGTACGTGGTTGACCGATGGGGGCAAGTTCGAGGGAAGTTTGATTGGGAAAAGGCTTCCGACGAAGTGGAGATGATAAAGCTGGTCAAGGTGCTGGAAGGCGAAGATCGGCCCAACCCGTTGGGCCGCGAATGGAAAGAAACAGTGAAAACCGAGGAACGAGAATGAGCCGAGAAGAGTTTTTTAAGCTTGAATCAAACCCCGCATTGGGTAAGAAGTTAACGATCGGAAGCTGGGTCGTGACTGTCGCGGTCTGGGGCTTGGTTGGGCTGATGAGGGGGCCGACAAAAATTCCGTTACCCGAAGGTGTGACCTTGGAATTTTTGCCGATGGTCCATGCTGGATTAAACTGTCTGGTGGCCCTGTTTTTAATTTTGGCTTTAGTATTGGTTAAGCAAGGGAAAATCAAGCTGCATCGATTATCGATTTCGGCGGCGATGGTTTGCTCGGCACTATTTCTGCTGTGCTATGTGGCCTACCATTTCACCAACGAAGAGACAAAATTTGGTGGCGAAGGGTTGGCAAGAACTGCGTATTTTGTCTTGCTGATCAGCCATATCGTACTGGCGGCTTTGAGCCTCCCGTTTATTCTGCAAACTTGGATTTATGGGTTTACCAACCAGTTTGAAAAGCATCGTAAAATGGCGAAATTGGTGTTTCCGGTTTGGTTGTATGTCGCGTTGACTGGCCCGATTTGCTATCTCATGCTACAGCCTTATTATGGGCAATAGAGCAATGGTGATCGATGTTCTTTCACGAGCCAGTAAGGTGATGTTAATGGTCGAATTTAATCTTGGACGCCTCCTGCGGCTGAGCCTTGGCTGCCTCCAGGTGATGCTCTTGCAGCTAGTTTTCGCTGGTAATCTATTGGCTTGTCCTACCTGTAAAAACGGGTTGCATGCGGACGGGTTTGCGGCGGCCTATGCGATGAGTATTCTGTTCATGATGGGGATGCCTTTTGTCATCTTGTCTTGTTGGGTGACGACCATTGTTCGATTAAGGAAGAATCTCCCGGAAGAGGCGGATCTTGATTGCGATGAATCCGGCGAGGATGAGGCCATCCGCTAACCAAGCTGGCCTCTCGATCTGGAAATTCGCGGTCCCCGATCCCCGGTTCGTCGTCGGGCAGACTGTTTGAATTAGGGCACGTTGTTAGCTAGGCAAGCCAGCGGACAATATTTTCGCTCAGCTCATTGAATCTCGAAGTATAAAAGTGATCGGCATCACCAATTTCGTGAATCGTTAGCGGGTTCCATCCTGCTTTCAGCGGTGCTAAATCGTCTCGCAGGCCTTCAAATGCAACGTTTTCAGTGAGTTCTTTTTCACCAAAAAGCAACAGCGTGGGGATCTCGATTCGATCGATAAAATTAAGCCAGTTAAAGGACTCTCCTGGGCCATACTTGTCGAGGTAACCTTGCGGGCTCATCCAGGTAGGAAACGGGAACGGCACCTGAATTGGAATCTGCCCCTGATTCTGTTCGACAAGTGATTCACATTTTTTGATTGTCTCTCGGAATAATTCGCCACGAGGAGAATCGCTTAACTTGGCGTAGCTTAGTCTTGTCGCGGATAACGCGATGATGCTTTTGATATTTGGGTGTGCCGCAAAAGCCTGGGAGTAGATTGACTTGATAGCGCCAAGCGAATGGCCGACTGCGGCGATGTTGGTGTGTCCACGTTTAACCAGGTAGTCGGCCCAAGCGGTGATGTCCATTTTTGAGTCGGCAACGTCCTCGAAAGCCGCGCCGACGGAGCGAGTCTTCCCCGCCCAGGTGGAGGAGTTAATCATGTCATGGCCGCGGGTGTTTGCGATCACGACGTGGATTCCGATGGACTCAAGAACCATGGCTAGATGAAGTAGAAGCCTGGAAGAATAAAAGTTTCCCCCTAATCCATGGGCAAGAATTGCGGAGTTGATCGCACCGGTTTCTGGATTAGTTGCAAGCGTTTCTTTGGACTCCCGATAAAATCCGTGAAGCCTCACAAAATCAGAGGTGGTAGTGTGTACCAATTCGCCGTGCATTAAAATCCTCGGCTAAAAAATGAAAAATCAGGATTCAAAAATGTCGTTCCTAGATTAGCGGTAAATCAAGAATTGCTGCTGTTGATGAGTTGTGCCATACCGCGTTGTGCCATACCGCGTTGTGCCATACCGCGTTGTGCCATACCGCGTTGAGCAAATTTTTGGCGGCCAATTTCACACTATACAAAAAAAGCCCCGGCCAGTTTGGGCTGAGGCATGATTTGTCTCGAATTGGCTATTCTGCGATAGACAGTCTCTAGTGGTTTTCGCCGGGCTGAATACTCAACTGCGAAAGAAGTTGCAACACACCGTTCAAATGAGCGAGTCGTGGTCCATACCGGTCAACAAATTCGTTTAAGACGAATTCACTGTCCATCATTTCCTCGTGGTGCTCGTTGACATCGATGGTCAGTGTTTGCAGGAACTCCGTTTGGACTTGGGACAAGGCCTCGGCAGCGGCGCGGCAACGTCGAGCCAGCAATGGATTCGCGTCTTTCCATTGAGATAATTCGCTGGAGCGTTGACGCTGACTAGCGTGCATTTGCTCGATCATTTCTTCCATTAGTTCGTTTTGGCGGTCTTGGCCAGCAACAAGTTGATGGAGTATCGCCGCGACGTCATTCTGAGTTGCTCCTGAATGGGGAGTCGCGGATTCGCTAGCACTTTGAGCAACGTCAATTCGAAATACTGGGGAAATGTCTTGTGAATCGTGCGGCATATTATCAACTCTCCGAGAAGTTTTTTATGAATACATGGTCAGTATAAACCGCGCTATGGAAAGTGTCGAGCTTTTGCTTGAGTATTCATCCTTTTTGAAAAATCACTTGAGTGAAAAATTAGACTGACCCGAAAAGTTTTTCATTTGTCTGTTAAAGGATTCGGTGTGTGCCATTAATTCGGTTTGGAGCAAGCGCTCGGTAAGACGTTGGTAATCTAAAGTGAAAAACGTAATTTTGCCGATGTCACTTCAACGCGAAGGCGTTAACCAAGGTGTTGAAAACGGCTTTTTGATAAAAAAAATATTTTGGTTGTTGACAAAAAAACAAATTCTGTATGCCTCGGGTTTCCTTTTTAATCCATCGTCGCAGCCTGAATTTTGATAAATCATAAGGACAGAGATTTTGACCCAAACGACTACTCATTTACTCCAATCTTTCGGTTTTATGACCGTTGTTGAATTGCCCTCGTTGGGGCACTGCGGCGGTCTACTGGTCGTTTCAAAAATTGGAAGGCCGATAGAATTTCATTGCACCGCACCGGTGGCAATAAATCGCGCTCAACAAATTATGTACGGCGAAACCTATAGTGGTTTTCTGTTTTCAGATCAGATTGGGATGGCATTAATTGAAAAAACGCGGGAACGTCCGTCGGTGTTTATAACGGATTGCGAAGAAATGTTACCGCTCACTGAGTTGATTGATAATCCCTTGATTTTTGCGGAATCGGTTGATTCTAAATCTGACTTTGACGGTTCAGGGTTGGAATGTTTTGATCTCTCCGGGCAGCCAGTTTACTGCCTCAATCGCCGTGGATCGGAGGCGCTGTCGATTTCCCAGGGCGTGCACGAGTTTACTCGTCGACTGCCCTTAGACGAGCCTTTCGAAAGAATTCGCCAGGCGATTGAGGAGGCTCACTCCGTGCTTCGTGCGGCGTGAGAGGTTTTCTTTCAAATCTTAAGAATCGGTTTCGATGGATCAATATTTCAAATTACCCGAATCGCTCGACGTCCAGCGTTCATTGCCGAGTGTCTCGGATAAAGTCACGGGGTTACCACGGATTCAACCGGTCGTTCTAGACACGACCTCTTGGAATCAGGCGATGGTAACTCAATGGCCCGATCTTTTAACTAGTTGGAACGCCGAGTCCCCGGAACGACCGCCGGTTGTTTCTGCCCGATTCAAAGGGCGGAGGATTAAAACAAGTAGTTACTTTTTTTCGGAGACCGGGCCGGCGAAGAGTGGTAACCGGTCCTCTCTCGGAGCAGATCTTTTTGATCCTTACGCACCAGGCCGCGCTGCGGGGCCCAGCGCCGAAGAGAAAGAGCCAGCCAGAATTTCGAAAGAAAAAAAGCTGAAGACGAGAACCCGCATGAAAGCTCCTGCGGATGTTATTAAGCTGGAAGATCGTCTGTTTTATCTTTTGCAGCCTCCGTTAGAGAATCTCCTCGACGGTAAGACAATGGAGTTTCCGTTTGAGCCATTTCCTTTTCAGTATGCCGGGATAGCGTTTTTGTTTCCTCGAAACAGTGCGATTTTGGCCGACGAAATGGGGCTTGGAAAAACAATGCAGGCCATCGCTACGGTTCGAATGTTACTTCGCGCTGGGTTCATTAAAAGCGTCTTGATCATCTGCCCCAAGCCATTGGTGACCAATTGGCAGCGTGAATTCAAGTCGTGGGCACCGGAGATAACAGTTGCGGCCATTAATGGAAACCAGCATCAGCGTGCTTGGCATTGGAAAACCGAATCAGCGATGGTCAAACTCGCCAATTATGAACTTTTGGTTCGAGATGAGGAGCTTGTCACCGCTCCGGAGAATGAATTCGATTTGGTCATTCTTGATGAGGCTCAACGGATAAAGAATAAAGCGAATGCGACGAGCCAGGTTGTTCATCGGATAAATCGCAAAAGAAGTTGGGCTTTGACAGGCACGCCGATCGAAAACGGAGTAGAAGATCTCGTCGGGATTTGTGAGTTTGCGGCCAAGGGTGCTGTGTCTAGCGGAATGACTGCCAGAGAGATGCGGGTCCGAGTGAAAGACTTAATTCTTCGTCGCACCAAAGACGTTGTCATGAAAGACATGCCACCGCGTTTGATGCGTGACGCTGAATTGGAGTTATTGCCGGAGCAGCAAATCAGTTACGACGGCGCTGAGAAAGATGGCGTATTGAGGCTCAATGACATGGGCGATGAATTAACGATTAAACATGTCTTTGAGTTGGTTCTTCGATTAAAGCAGATCTGTAATTTTGATCCTGTCACCGGAATGAGCAGCAAGATTGAACGCCTCAAGGCGGACATGGAAGAAGTGGCGGCGAGTGGACAAAAAGCAATCGTCTTCAGTCAATGGGTCAATTCACTTGAAGTAATCGGAAGGCAGTTGACCGACCACCGACCGCTTGAATATCACGGGCGGATCCCTTCGAAACAGCGGGATCCGATTCTTAAAGAGTTTAAGGAGAATCCGGAACGCAAAGTTCTATTGATGAGTTACGGAGCGGGAGCGGTTGGATTGAATTTGCAGTTTTGCCGGTACGTATTTTTGTTTGATCGTTGGTGGAATCCGGCAATCGAAGATCAAGCGATTAATCGGGCGCACCGAATTGGAGCCGTTGGAAGCGTTACTATTACCAGAATGATCATGGCGGGCACGATCGAGCAGAGGATCCATCAAATTTTGGAAGAAAAGCGTGAGCTGTTCCGAGAGATATTGTCCGATGGCGACCAACCGGCGCGGCGTGGTTTATCGCGTAACGAAATTTTCGGGCTGTTTGATCTTACGACCCCAAAGGGTAAAATCACGCCCATCTCCGAGGCCGAAGATGCGTCGGGTAAAGCGGCTTAATTACAGAGTGGAGTGTAGTTTGCCAAGAAGGGTCTTTGTTTTTCTGTGAAGTCTAATGGATTGTGATGAGAGTCCGATACAAGGTCTAGCGCGACACTGCCATGTCAAATACGTCTATAAAAAAGAAACCGAAACCAAATTGGTATCCTCCATGGGCGCCGAGGTTCTGGAACGGGATGCGTTTAGGCGACTACCTTCGGCTGATGAGAGAAAACCGGTTCAAAATCCATCCGTTAAGGTATCCAATGTTTGCCCTCGGTGGTGGGTGTGCTTTGGTGAATTCGATTCTAGCTCAAGTCCAGGACGTGACACATGGAAGTTTGATTGAGTCAGTCCAACTCAAAGGACCCCCGATTTTCATTGTTGGACATTGGCGTTCGGGCACGACATTAATGCATGAATTAATGTCAATGGACTCCCGGTTGGCATACCCGACAAATTTCGATGCCTTTGTTCCCAATCATTTTCTTGCTTCTCGGTTCTTTTTTTATCCGCTATTGAAGATGTTGATGCCTCGGCAACGTCCGATGGACAATATGTCGATGGGAATTGGATCTCCGCAGGAAGATGATTTCGCGTTGTGTGCCTATGGCGCTCCAACGCCCTATCGGAGAATTGCATTTCCCAATCAACCCAATCGAGAACATCTGAATCTCAAGCTCTCGGATGCTGATCATGAGGTGCAGGAGCAATTGCATGAGGCAATGGACTACTTTCTTAAAGCGCTTACCGTTAGGTACGATTCGCAGTTGGTACTCAAGTCGCCGCCTCACACTGGGCGTTTGGATAAGTTAGCCGAGTGGTTTCCAGGGGCAAAGTTTGTGCATGTCGCACGGCACCCGTATAAACTGGTACCTTCGACGATGAGGCTGTGGAAGTTGTTGGATTCGTTACAGGGTTTTCAAATCCCAAAGTACGATGACACGTGGCTCAAAAATTATATATTCGAGTGCAAAGACTTGATGTATTCGGCCTACTTCAACCAGCGTGATACGATCCCTAAAAACCAACTAGTTGAGGTTAATTTCGAAGAGCTCACTGCCAATCCGCTCGTCGCAATGGAGAGAGTTTACGATCAACTTGAGATGGATGGGTTCGAGGAATTAAAGCCGGCACTGGTCGGATATTTCGAGCGCAAAAAGAATCATCAAAAAAATCCATTTACCCTTGAGCCTTCACTGCAGCTTGAAATTGATAATAATTGGCATCGCTACATGGATGTGTTTGGCTATTCAAATCAGGCGGGGTAAAGCTTGACGTGCGCGTCAATCGTCGCCGTTAGTAACGCTAACTGATTCGACCGTTTTGTCGTTTATACGACCCTTAGCGCATACTGCTCATTTCTTGCCGGCGTCGGTGTATTTGAGGATCACCGTTTTGCATTCTTATTTCGTCTCGTAGTTGTTGGTCGGTCATTTTGAGCCGATTTTCATGGTTTACGAATTTCATAAAGAAATCAAATGTCGATGCAAACAGTAGCGTGATTGCGACGTGCAGCGCTACGCTAAGAACCAGACTGAGCATCTTAGATGCCATTAGTTCGATCGGAAAATTTGCCAACTGAAAAAAACTGTCTTGTTGAATCCAGACGCTAGTCCCTCCAGCGATACCCGCGAGTATTGTCTTGGGCACGCCGGTGATTACTGTGAACAGGCCGCTGATAGAAAAAATGTTTTTCCATGTGCCCGAAGCCAGGCGCGTCGGGTCAAGGGAAACTCGTCCGGTCAAAAAGAGAGGTCCAGATTGAATCCAATGCGAAATTATTCCAACGATGACCAATAATCCCATTAATGGCGCGAGGTGGGTGAGTGCGCCAAGGATTGCAAGTTGAATTTGTTCGGTAAAATCTTGGTTGGAAATGCTGAGGTTTTCCGAAGCCGATGTCCATGTTTCAGTGGTCCAATTGCGGATCCACTGACTCACATTTCCAAGTAGGAAATAGGTGATGGCAACCGCGCCAATCATCTGAACGGCCGCTGCCATTTCATGGCTCTTGACGACATCTCCATCCTGCCTTGCTTGTTGTCGACGGCTTGGAGTGGCGAGATGGATTCGATCTTCCAGTGATTCACTCATTTTTTGCGACCTCTTTGATGGACGATTGCATCGCATCTGTGATCATTGAAACGAAATGATCCAAATCGTCTACGAACAGCCAAACACTTCCTCCCAAAGTCAAAAACACCGCGAGAAACATTACGATGAGATTGGAACTGAGCCCCATTCCGAGAAGATTCATTTGCGGATAGGTGCGGCTGATAAAACCAATCACGACGGTCGCAATCAACATTGCCGCAACCGCTGGTGCAACGCCACGTAGTGTTAGGATAAAGCTCTGTTGCAAGAGTGTGACTAAAGTGTCGCTTACCCGACTGGCGACTAGTTCCGTTCCCAGCGGCAAGTAAATAAATGTATCGAGAAGTGCGGAGACGACCAATTCGGGTCCGCCTGCCAAGGCAAATGCAGCCAATGAGAGAATGGCAAACATTTGACTAATGGTGGATGTGTTTTCGCCAGTTTGTGGATCGAGTGTATTGGAAATTTGAATACCTGCCATTTGGCCAATCACGGTTCCCGCGAATTGCGCGGCGGAAAACATAATCATGACTCCCAGTCCCAAAAGAGAGCCAATGACAACTTCGCTGAAAACTGCGGAAAAAAGATCCTCGAGATTCGTGGGTTCAAAGTTGGGAGGAGTGATCAATGGAAACGCGGCCAGGCTTAATAGAACTGCAATTCCAAAACGAATTTTTAAAGGAACGGCCCGACTACCAAAGATTGGAGCGGTCAGCACCAGTGACGTTACACGAGACAAGGCGAGGAAGAAGATCAGTGCCGCATCCATAGTTACCCGCCCTTTTCCGTCCGCGGGGCTTTGGAAACGCGATAATGAGGAAGTGAGAACGGATTGGCTGAGGTTTCTGGAGCGTTTTCGAGCGAGTTGTCCGTGCTTTTTTGCTTGGCCGATTGTTCGAGTTTTTGAATTTGGCTGATTAAAGAAAAGATAGAGGAGTCTTTAGAGCCCGCTGGAGAGCTTGCCGCTTCTTTGTTGGTTTTGATTGAACCTGCGCCCGCGTCGGGTGTTGAGGCACTTGCGAACAGTGACGGCGGTGGCGAATTCGACCATTGTGTCATCGGTTTTTCAAATGAAAGCTTAGCGAAATCTGTCATGCGTTCGGTGAGCCATGGGAGGCAAATTCCGATCAACGCAACGAGGACAAGAATTTTTGGAACAAACGATACGGTTTGATCCTGGACCTGAGTCATCGTTTGAATGATGCCGATGATCAAGCCAACAAGGAGACTCGTTACGAGAATGGGGCCTCCAACGAGCATGCACGTCTTCATGGCTTCACGACTGAATTCGATTGCATCTTCAGGGTTCATCTTGTGATCCGGCGTGATTGTGTATTTAAAAATAGTACAGACGGATTTTATGCAATTTAAGGTCAGGTAATTGGGATGAAGCTTTGAAGCAACATGCCTACAACCAAATTCCAGCCATCAACCAACACGAACAATATCAACTTCAGCGGAAAGCTGACCATGGTGGGAGGCAGCATCAGCATTCCGGTCGAAACGGTGACAGACGAAACTACAAGGTCGAGAACGAGAAATGGCAGAAAGATTTGAAATCCAAGTAAAAACGCAACCTTAAGCTCGCTCACCATAAAAGCGGGAAGTAATACATTGATAGGAATCTCCTGGGCATTGGTCGGCGCCGCTTCGGAGTATTCTGGAATGTATTTATAAAACACAGCGATCGATTCTGCGTTTCCAGCGGCCTCGATTTGTTTGGCCATGAAGGTCTTCACAGGAGCAATGCCGCGGGTCCACGCTTCTTCCCAGCTAATGCCGTTCTCGGCTTGGGTATACGGATCGATTGCCTCTTGTTTTACTTCGTTCCATACTGGCGTCATGATTAACAGCGTCACGAACAGAGAGAGGGCGGTCAAGACTTGCGTCGGCGGTAGTTGTTGTGCTCCAAATGCCTGTTTTAGGAGGGTGAGAACCACGATCACTCTTACGTAGCAAGTTGTCATTAAGACAATCGCCGGCGCCAAGCTCAACGTTGCCAAGATAAGGGCAACCTTAATCGAAGAGGTTAGTCCCTCGGGGGATGTTAATTGGTCGGTCGGTGATGATAAAAACGAAGTGAGTGACGGTTGAGCAGCAGACGACAATGTATCAGTTGCAACAGCTTCGGCCGAAACATCCGAAGCAGCTGAATCCGCTAAACCTAGTTGATTTCTTATTTCACTCGGTAGTTGATCGGGTGAAATCAACGGTTGTGATTTCATTGCGTTGAGAGAATTTAAGCCCTCCAAGTCTATGTCTGGACGGGGTGAGTCTTGAGTGGTGTTCGGGTTCGATTCTATTGTCGGCAACTGTGCGAAAGCGGACCGGCTGCCAACGAGCAACGCGACGCTCAATGCAGCGAGTGTGCAGTACCGCAGTAAACCAGCGGATGTAGTCGTTTGGGAATTAAATGCGTGCAATGTTTGAAACTAAAAGAATTGGTTTGCGGATGAAATCGAGATGTTTTTGGTTTGCGGATTAAGCTTCGAATACTGACTTGTTTGGGTTGACTGCCAAGTCGAGTGTTCGGAGGATATTGGCAAGATTGTTTTGTTGCTGTGTCTGCGACTGTGTCTGCGACTG